>JBJEVB010000026.1:12705-14078 GCA_051884155.1 Candidatus Coproplasma sp.
CCGTCGGGAAGGACTACGCTTTCAAGCGAGGTGCAACCGCTGAACGCATAATAATCAATACTAACCACGCCCTTAGGTATCTCTATTTCCGTAAGCAAGGTGCAGTTTTGGAACGCTTTATCGCAAATAAATTTTGTATTTGCGTTAATTTGACAGCTCGTAATAGTTTCCGACTTTGCCTTTATAAGCGCAATATATTCGTTAGTGGCGTTGCCAAAATATAAAGCGTTATCGTACTCGGTAAACGTAAGCGAAGTGCAGCCTTCGAACACGCCGTTAGCAAACGTTTGTATGCTGTTGGGAATGGAAATATTTCTAAGCGCGCTGCAACCTTTGAACGCATAACTGCCTATAACTAATACGCCTTCGGGTATCGTAACGCTTTCAAGCGAAGAGCACCCACGGAAAGCTTCGGTATTAATCGAAATCACTTTATCAGGCACGTCGACCGACGTAAGCGAGTTACAGTATGCAAACGCTCTATTACCTATGGCTTTGGTTGCCGAATTAATCTCGCAACTTATAATATCCGTATTCTTTGCCTTGATAAGCGCTTGATAGGGGTTGGCGTCGTTGCCTAAATAATAGGCGTTGTCGTACTCGTTATAATTAAGCGAAGTGCAGTCCCCAAACGCTCCGTTACCTACCGTCTTTACGCTGTTACCTAAGCTTACTCTTTCAAGCGAAGTGCAACCGGAAAATGCCATAGTGTGTACCGCGAGTATACCGTCGGGAATGGTTACGCTCGTAATAGAAGTGCAACCGGAAAATGCGTAGGTATAAACAGCCGTTACGGGTTTTCCGTCATAGTAGTTGGCTATGGTTATATCCGTTTCCGTCGCCGTACCTATGCCCAGGCAACTATAAAAGTCGCCGCCGAGCCTATATTCCAAGCCGGGCGTACCTGCAACGTACTCGATTACTTCCCCTTCTTCCTTTTCAATTGATTGCCACTTGACAATCGTCTTGCCGTCCGTATCGTAGTGCCAGAAGTTGCCAGGCGTTGTCGGCTCGGTCTCAGAATAAAAATATATCATTTCTTCAGTCAAATCTTCATTGCTTCCGATAGTTATCGCGTTCCATTTCTGTTCCGTTCCCGTATAGTAAACGCTTTCAAGCGCAGAGCAGGAAGCGAATGCGTTATAACCTATTACGGTTACGCTGTCGGGGATAACGACCGACTTAGCGTTTGAACTGATAAAAGCGTTTTCTAAAACGGTTGAAACGGTTTTGCCGTTATAGGTTGACGGAATTTCTACGTTGCTTAAATATTTTGCTTGACCTACCGCCACGCCGTAAGTACCGTCGTCAAGAAGATAGAAATCCAACCCTAAAGGGTTCTCGTCCCCGCCCCTTAACCATTCAAGGAAGTC
>JBJEVB010000027.1:0-2973 GCA_051884155.1 Candidatus Coproplasma sp.
GAAAGGGATTTTTTTTACGCCTTTCTATATTGCAAAAGCCGCCGTTATGTGATATACTAAATAATGAGTTATTATGGACGTAGTTAAGGAAAAGTTAAAACTTCTGCCCGAAAATCCGGGCGTCTATATAATGCTGGACAAGTTCGGCAATGTAATTTACGTCGGCAAAGCAAGGGTGCTTAAAAACCGAGTCCGCCAATATTTCCACTCGTCGCCAAAGCCCGAAAAGGTTTTAAAGATGGTGGAAAATATTTCCGATTTCAACTATATCATAACGGCTTCGGAAATAGACGCTCTCGCACTTGAAAATAACCTTATTAAAAAGTATAAGCCCAAGTACAATATTCTTTTAAAGGACGACAAGACCTATCCGTATATAAAAGTCGATTTAAGGGAAGAGTATCCCAACTTCTACGTAACGAGAAAGATTAAAAAGGACGGGTGCAGGTACTTCGGTCCGTTTATGGGCGGCATAAATTATAAGGATATTTTAGAGTGCTGTCAGCTTTTATTCAACGTGCGTTTGTGCCGCACGGCGATAGGCGCAAAGCCTAAAAGGGAGTGTTTAAACTACCACATAGGCAAGTGTTGCGCACCTTGCGCCCATAAAATTTCAAAAGAAGAGTACGCTCAAAAGGTCAAGCTTGCACTGTCGTTTTTAGACGGCAACTACTCAAAGGCGCAGGAAATTTTAACCGAGAAGATGCTTTCAGCCGCTGAAAACGAAGCGTTCGAGCTTGCTCTCGACTACAAAAACAAGCTCTCAATGCTCTCTAAGCTCGAAGCAAAGAGAATAACTTCCATAAACAAACCTATAGACGCAGACGTCATTGCGTACGCGACCAACGGCTTATATTCGGCGGTCAATCTGCTAATTACCCGAAAGGGCATTATGCAGGGCGGAACTTCCTTTGCCTTAGACGACGCGCACCTGTCCGAAGGCGAAGCGCTGACGTCGTTTATAACGCAGTATTATTCTTCACACGAGCCTCCTTCAGAGCTTATCGTTCAAAACTTCTGCGAAAGCGAGATAATCGAAAGCTTCTTTAAAGAGAAGCTAAAAAAGCCCGTAACCTTAATCTTCGCAAAGCAGGGCGTAAAGGCAAAGCTGCTCGATATGGCTAAGGCGAACGTAAACGACTACCTTGAAAAGTCGGTTGATAGAATTAAGCACAAGGACGATATGACTGTAAACGCGTGCAAGAGATTGCAGCAGCAGTTATCTCTTACGCGCTATCCGCGCCGTATGGAGTGCTACGATATTTCCAACGTTTCGGGTGTGGATAAGGTTGCGTCAATGGTGGTGTTCATAGACGGGGAAGCGGACAAAACTTCCTATCGCCGCTTTAAGATAAAGACTGTAGAAGGGGCAGACGATTTCGCGTCCTTAAGGGAAGTGCTTTTAAGGCGTCTATCCAAATTAAATTCAGACGAAGAAGAGAGATTTCCCAAGCCCGATTTAATAGTAATCGACGGCGGTAAGGGACAGCTTTCTTCGGTCAAGCAGGTCTTTGACGAGTTGAGCGTTAATGATATCGACTTAATCTCAATCGCCAAGCAGGACGAAGAGATTTTTACTATCGCATATGATGAGAGCGTAAAAATTCCCAAGAGCGATTATTCGCTTAGAATGGTGCAAAGAATCAGGGACGAAGCGCACCGCTTTGCCGTAACCTATTTTCGTTCGGTGCATACCAAAAACGCGTTAAAGAGCGTGCTTGACGAAATAGAAGGTATCGGCAAACAAAAGTCGGTTGCGCTTATGGAAAAGTTTTCCAACGTGGGCAACATAATGAACGCCACCGAGCAGGAGATAGCTTCAACCGCAGGTATAGGCGAAGTGCTCGCCAAAAAGATTAAGGACTATTTAAACAACAATTTAAAGTGATTATGAAAGAATTAAACTATAAGCTTATCGTTTCCGATTTCGACGGAACGCTTGCAAACTATAAAAACGAAGTGCCCCCGTTCGTGGTGGAAGAAGTCAACCGCTACGTAGAATGCGGCGGTATTTTTGCCGTGTGTACGGGCAGAATTTTGCCAAGCATCTTGCCAAGAGTCAGAGAGATGGGCTTAAACGGTCTGGTCATTGCAAGTCAGGGCTGTCAGATTGCGGAAATTTCTTCGGGCAAGCTCGTTAAAAATTGTGTCTTTTCACCTGAACAAGCCTACGAGATATGCTCTTATTTAGAGCAGTTGGGGCAAAATATTCAGCTCTATACGGATAGCGGTTTCTATTCTAACTTGCCTAAAGACGAACCCCATTTAAATCTTTACGAAAGTATTATCGGCATAAAAGCCGAGTGCGTAAGCGCGCCCTTATCGCAGTTTATTAAGGACTTTCCGCCCAAATTTTGCAAGGCGGCAATACTCGTTAAACAGGAAGAAAGACAGGCGCTGTACGAGACTATTAAATCGCGTTTAGGCGCAAGGTTCGACGTAACCTGCAGCGCTAAGGTGCTTATAGAAATTTCGCCTTTAGGCGTGACTAAGGGCAGCGCCTTAAAAATACTTGCGGACAAATTTAAAGTGCCTATGGATAAGACGATTGCCGTGGGCGATAACTTAAACGACATCTCTATGATAGAGATTGCAGGGCTCGGCTGTGCGGTGGGCAACGGCGAAAAGGAACTAAAGGATATTGCCGACTACGTTGCGCCCACATGCGACGAAGGCGCGGTTGCGGATATAATAAAAAAATTTGGGTATAAAAATGATTGAAATTCTCGCGCCTGCAGGCGACGAAAAAAGCGCGTACGCCGCGATAAATTCGGGCGCTAACGCCATATATTTAGGCTTGACCGCTTTTTCTGCAAGAAGCTCTGCCGAGAACTTCGACCTTGAAAGCTTAAAAAAGCTCATCTCCTACGCAAAATTTTTCGGCGTAAAAATCTACGTGGCTATGAACACTTTGGTTAAAGAGAGCGAGCTAAATAGCTTTATTAAAACGGCGGTAGAAGTGTGGAATATAGG
>JBJEVB010000028.1:0-14016 GCA_051884155.1 Candidatus Coproplasma sp.
CGGTTTAGTAAACTCCCCGTCGAAAATACTCGCCTTCCTTGTCTTGCTCGTATCTATGAAGAGAGACGGGCTTGGTCGCATTTCTGTGTTGCAGTCCGCGCCACCTAAGTCGTGTACGTCTATGTATACTCCTGTCGGTCGGTGCTCACGCGCCATAAAAAGGACTTCCGCAAAAGATTTGCTTGCAAAGATTTTGCGGAAAAAGGAGACGCAACGAAGCAAAAGCAGCCTTTGGGATAACAAAGGCGTTAAAGCGCAGTTTGCGTTGACGCGCTCACGCCCTATAAAGAGACCCATAAAATCGGTCTACAATATTTATTATAAAGTGTCATTGCAAAATAAGCGGTGGCACTTTTTTTGCACCGTTCGGTTATATTATCCGCTTTGGCTAAATACAATAATAAACGTAACGCAAACTGACGGAGGCAAAGCTATGTTAGACAGCAGTATTTACAGCGATATTTCGGGTAGGTGCGGCGGCGCACTCTATATAGGCGTGGTCGGTCCCGTGCGTACGGGCAAGTCTACGTTTATAAAGAGATTTATGACCGAGCTCGTACTGCCCAACGTGCAGGGCGGTGCAATGCCCGAAATGGTGGACGAATTGCCGCAGTCTGCCGCAGGCAGAACGGTGATGACCACCGAACCAAAATTTATACCTGCAAAGGCGGCAAAAGTCACTTTTAGCGGCGCGGAAGCGAGCGTGCGATTAATCGATTGCGTGGGCTTTGCCGTAAACGGGGCGGAAGGCTTTGAAGAAGGGGGAGAGCCAAGACTTGTCAACACAATGTGGTCGGATAGCCCTATGCCCTTTACTAAGGCGGCGGAAATAGGCACGCACAAGGTCATATGCGACCACTCGTCAATAGGCGTTCTGGTCACTTGCGACGGCTCGTTTACGGGTATCGAGCGTGAAAATTACGTCCCTGCGGAAGAGCGTACCGTGCAGGAATTAAAGGCAATCGGCAAGCCGTTCGTGATAGTACTAAATAGCACCGCGCCTTTATCAAACGGAACTCAGGAATTAAAGGCGGCGCTTACGCAAAAATACGGCGTACCCGTCGTTGCAATGAACTGTCAGGAAGCAAGCGCTGACGAGCTTTCAGCCGTATTAAAGGAAGTGCTATTCGAGTTCCCCGTTACGGGAATAGATGTAAAAATTCCCGAATGGATACGGGTTATGCCGCCCGAAAGCTCTGCCATAGCGGAGCTGCTCAGTATAGTACGCCAGACTTGCGAAAAGGTATTCGTCATGCGCGACTGCGAGCTGTTTGAAAAGGCTTTTTCCGACAGCAGATATTGGAAGGGCGAAGTGAGCATATCCCTTTCGCTTTCAACGGGCAACGCCGCCGTAGAAGTAGCTTTAAAGGACGGCGTTTTGTACGAAATGCTGTCCGAAATTTCGGGCGAGAATATAGATAACGAAACGTCGCTTATGCGCTACGTTGCGTCCGCGTCGGGGGCAAAGCGTGGGTTCGATAAGGTCAAAGACGCGTTCGAGTGCGCAAAACTGAACGGCTACGGCATAGTCTGCCCGTCCGACGACGAGTTGACTTTGGAAAAACCTAAGCTCGTTAGGCAGGGCAATAATTTGGGTATTAAGCTTCGGGCGACCGCGCCCAGCTATCACGTCGTAAGGGTGGACGTCAACGGCGAAGTCAGCCCCATAATGGGCAATGCGTCGCAGAGCGAAGAGATGGTCAAGGGCATTATGAACGGATTTGAGACCGACCCCCAAACGACTTGGAATACCGCCCTTTTCGGTAAGTCGTTACGCAGTATGGTCAAGGAAGGGTTGGACGGCAAGGTCTCTTCTATGCAGGAAGAGACAAGGGCGAAAATGCGCAGGGCGATTACCCGTATGGTCAACGAAGGCAAGGGCGGAGTTATTTGTATACTTCTTTGAAGTTAAAGAATAAAGAAGAAAGAAGAAATGCGGTAATTTTAGTTTTTAATATCAAACTCTATCGTCACGGGCTTTATGCCCGTGACACTTTCCCTATTCTTTAGGGAAAGCCCGATTAGGGAATTAATTTTTTTAAATAATGTTTTCTTTAATTTAGCCTTCCCTGAAGAACAGGGAAGGTGGCATATACGCAGTATATGATGGAAGAGTTTGATGATTATAAGTAATCCCACCACAATCAACGGCTTGCCGGTTGCATTTAATCAACGTTTCAGCGGTGGATTGAAGCACCGTTAGGTGTATTAAGTTCACGGGCAGGGACTGCGTTTTGCGGTTCCTGCCTTTTGCATAATAATTTTATATGACAAATTTTATTTAACCCCCGTCAGAACGTTTGTAATTTAAAAACGTAAGTGTTATAATGTGATAGTAATGTGAAAATAATTCACAATAATTTTATACAGGAGATGTTTTATGGAACAGGAAACAAAAGAAGAGCAAGTTACTGAAGAAGTACAGGTCTCTGAAGCAGCTTCCGAACCTGCCGCTGAAGCAGTAAAGACCAGCCCCTACAAGGGTTTCTGGGGCAAGATTGATAACTTCTTCGGCATTTCAAAAAGCGGTTCGAAGTACAAGACGGAGATTATCGCAGGTTTAACCACCTTCATGGCTATGGTTTACATTCTTATGGTAAACTCGAAGATGTTTGAGTTGGTAATCGGCGGCAACGACCCCTACGGCGCGGCTTACATTGCAACGGCAATCGGCGCAATCGTCGGCACTATGCTTATGGCGTTCCTTGCAAAAATGCCGTTAGCTCAGGCTTCAGGTATGGGCGTCAATGCGTTTATCGTCTATTCGCTCGTGCTCGGCAATACGGGTCTTACCTATGCAAATACGATGGTATTTACGTTAATCGACGGCGCAATATTCGTATTGCTTACGGTAACGGGCTTAAGAAAGAAGATTTTTAAGGCAATTCCCAGAACGGTTCGTCACGCAATTTCCGTAGGTATCGGTCTATTCATTGCATTCATCGGTATGCAGAACGCAGGTATTATCGTAAATAACGACGCAACGCTCGTTTCGTTCGTATCGTTCAACGTGTTCGGCGGCGTTCATTACGGCGAAATACTTGCACCCTTAGTTGCGCTTCTCGGCGTGTTGGCAATAGCTATTCTCACTAAAAAGAACGTAAAGGGCGCTATCCTTTGGGGCGTTCTCGGTACAGCCGTCGTTTATTACGCTTTAGCAGGTCTCGGCTGCGCTTGGCAGGACGAAGCTTGTCAGGCTGTATTTGCTGGTATCGAATTGACAAATCCCTTCGACGCCTTTGCCGCTTGGGGTACAGATGCCGTAGGTCAGGTATTTGTGAACGGCTTTAATTTCACCAACTATCTCGGTATTGAAGGCAACAACGTAGGTACGTTAATCGTGCTTTTAATCACTACGGCTCTTTCTCTCTGCATGATAGACTTGTTCGATACGCTCGGCACCGTATACGGCGCGTGCGCTAAGGGCGGTCTGCTTGACGAAAAGGGTGTTCCCCTTAATATGAACAAGATGATGCTCTCCGACGCAATCGCAACCTGCGTAGGCGCTGTTGCAGGTACTTCTACCGTAACCACCTTCGTAGAGTCTTCTTCAGGCGTAGTTGCAGGCGGCAAGACGGGCTTCACCGCTTTAGTTACCGGACTTTGCTTTATCGTAGCAATGTTCTTATCGCCTATCGCAAGGCTCATTCCTTCCTGCGCTACGGCAACCGCACTCATCTGGGTAGGCGTACTTATGATGAGCTCCGTAACCACGATTGATTGGTCAGACGCGGCAGACGCTATCGTAGGCTTTATGACCTTTATCGTAATGGTTCTCGGCTACTCCATTTCCAAAGGTATCGGTATGGGTATCATAACCTACATCATCATCAAGCTCTGCACGGGCAAGGTTAAGGATATTTCCGTAGTAACCTGGGTTATCGGTGCGCTCTTCGTTGCAACCTTCTTAGTAAGCTCTATGTAGCTTGGCTAAGTCAAAAGTAAATAAAAACGACGCCTTTCTCTGACGGGAAGGGCGTTATTTTTTTGGTTAGATTAGTCTACAATTTAACAGCAGAGCTGTTGATTAAATCCACTCTAAGAGTGATTCAATCCACGCTAAAGCGTGATGCAATCCACCGTAAACGGTGATTAAATCCAACGGCTTGCCGTTGATAAAGGTAAAATATTAGAAGCAGTATTACTTATTGTCGTTGTCGTCGTCATTCGTATCAAAAGTTTTTTCGGGTACAAATAGCGTGCCGTCGGGGTTGTACAGTGCGGCGTCGTCCCTAAGTGCCGCCACGTATTCGTTATATTGCTCTTCGCTAAGCTTGCGTATTTTCGTTTTATGGGTAGACATAATAAAAAAACCTCCGCCCACATATTATGGGCGGAGGACTTTTAATTTATTCAATTTGCGGTTTAAATAATCCTTACTCTTATAACGCCTTCAATCGCGCTCATAGCCTTAACGAGCGAAGCAGGGACTTTGCCGTCTACGTCGATTACGCAGTAAGCGTAATCACCCTTGGACTTATCTAACATACTGTCAATGTTAATACCTGCTGCGGCGACCATAGTGGTGAAGGAAGCAATCATATTTGCAACGTTCTTGTGGTGAATACAAATTCTTGCAACGCCCGTCTTAGGACCGCCAACCGAAGGATAGTTTACGCTGTTTACGATGTTGCCGTTTTCGATATAATCCATCAATTGGGTTGCCGCCATAACGGCGCAGTTGTCTTCAGCTTCGGGGGTGCTTGCGCCAAGGTGGGGTACGCAGATTGCGTTCTTAACGCCGATTAAAGCGTCGGTGGGGAAGTCGGTTATATACCTTGCAAGCTTACCGCTTTCAAGCGCTTCTATAACCGCGCCTTCTTCAACGAGCTCCCCGCGTGAGTTGTTGATAAGCACAGCGCCGTCCTTAAGTTTTGCAAAGGTCTGTGCGTTGAACATACCCTTCGTGTCGGGCGTTAAGGGGGTGTGTACGGTTATATAGTCGGCTGCAGCGTAGAGCTCTTCTCTCGTTGCAACTACCTTTACGGTGGGGTCAAGCTTGAGTGCGTTTGCGGTTGAAAGGAAGGGGTCGCAACCCACTACTTTCATACCTAAAGCGTGGGCAGCGTTTGCAACTGCAATTCCGATTGCGCCTAAGCCGATAACGCCGAGCGTCTTGCCCATAATTTCGCCGCCGACGAAGTTCTTCTTGCCCTTTTCAACTACCTTGGAAAGGTTTGCACCTTCGCCCTTTAAGGTTTTAACCCAATCTATGGAATCGGTAATCTTTCTGCCGCCTAAGAACAATTCGCAGATGACCAACTCTTTAACTGCGTTTGCATTTGCGCCGGGCGTGTTGAAAACTACGATGCCCTTTTCTGCGTAATCTGCTACGGGAATATTATTGGTGCCTGCGCCTGCGCGTGCAACGGCGATTAGCTTGTCGCCAACCTGATAGTCTGCCATAGCGGCAGAGCGTACCATAATGCCGTCGGGATTAGCTATATCTTCGCTGTAATTACAGCCCTTAAAAATATCGTCTGCCAAAGGGGAAATAGCGTTTAACTTTAATATATCTGCCATTTATTTGTTCTCCGTTTCAAATTTCTTCATAAACTCGATAAGCGCCTGAACGCCTTCTACGGGCATTGCGTTGTAGATAGAAGCTCTCATACCGCCGACGAGCCTGTGACCCTTTAAGGATACGAGACCTGCTTTCTTTGCTTCGGAGACGAATTTAGCGTCTAATTCGTCGCTTCCCGTTACGAAGGGAACGTTCATAATCGAACGGAATTCAGGTACGACGTTGTTCTTATACAACGCAGAGCCGTCGATGAAGTCGTATAAAAGCTTAGCCTTGTATTCGTTTACTTCCTGCATAGCTTTAACGCCGCCCTTAGCCTTAAGGTTGCGAAGGACAAGGCAAGCCATATAGATTGCGAAAGCAGGGGGAGTATTGTACAACGAACCGTTTTCGTCCTGAACCTTCCACTTAAGCATAGTGGGGCAAATCTTCAAAGGCTCCTGAATAAGGCTGCGCTTTGCAATGACGATGGTTACGCCTGCAGGCGCCAAGTTCTTCTGCGCGCCTGCATATATAACGCCGAATTTGCTTACGTCAACTTCTCTTGAGAAGATTTCGGAAGACATATCCGCAACGAGCGGCGCTTTGCAGGTGGGGAACTTTGAGTACCTTGAACCGAATATAGTGTTGTTGGAAGTGATGTGAACGTAGTCCGCGCCTTCCGTATAGTTAAGCTTATCTACGTCGGGGATATAGGTATAGGTCTTATCCGAGCTGTCGCCGATTTTGTTTGCGGTGCCGTAAATCTGACCTTCCTGCCAAGCCTTTTTAGCAAAATTACCCGTAACTATGTAGTCTGCAACGCCCGTGTGCATAAGGTTTAAGGGGATAGCCGCAAACTGCGTGCTTGCGCCGCCCTGAACGAATATGACTGCGTAATCTTCGGGTACGTTTAAAAGCTCTCTCACAAGCGCTTCCGCTTCTTCAACGATTGCCATATAGGTCTTGTCGCGGTGGGAAATCTCGCAAACCGACATACCCGTACCGCCGAAATCGAGGAATTCCGCCTGTGCCTGCTGTAAAACGTTCAAAGGCAGGGTGGAAGGACCTGCGGCAAAATTATAAACTCTCATTATAAAAACCTCGCTTAAAATTTTGAAATTTGTATCATTATACTGCTTTAGGTGAAATTATGCAACTATTATTCACTAAAAATAATAAATTTTGCATAAAAAATTAATTATGGCGTTTAAAGGGTAAAATTTATGCGAAAGGCGTGCGTTTTTTGAAAGCGAAAGCTAAAAATGCGAAAAAAGTTGCAATTTCTTAAAATTTCTTATAAATAGGTAAAAATTTTTGGTTAATTATATTTACAATTCAATAAATTTGGTGTAAACTGTTATATGAACCGATAAATCCCTTAAAGGGTTTGCATTGCGCATATATGGCGGTGAAAGACAAAATAGACGCAAGTATGCGTTCACAAAATGATAGCGTGAGGTGTATAATGGCTGAAAACATGAACGGAAGTCGCACGAAAGCGGATTTAATCGTAGAAAAGATTGAACAATTCGACGATAGAATTACGAGTATCGAGAAAAGGGTTAAAAACTTAGTTGCTTCGATGGAAGAAACTAAGAACGTTGCCCAGACTACCGCAAAGACGAACGTTAACGAGCACGAACAACTGAAGATGGAAGTTAAATACGTTTCCGCTCAGTTGGAAAGCGTATGCGTTATGCTTAATATGTCGCTTAACAAAATCACTGACGAGCTCGCTGAACTCAAGAAGAAGCAGCAGCCCGACCTTGACGAGCTTGCTTCGCTTGTCGCCTCAAAGATAATCATTCCCGAAGTCGACCGCGCTGTCGAGCCTGAAAAGCTTGACTACGACGCGCTCGGCTGCGCAGTTGCAAAGAGCATCTACGTCCCTCAGGCTGTTGCGGAAGAAATCGACTACGAAGACCTTGCAACCAAGATTGCGGATAAGTTGCCTGCACCTGAATATATCGTTCCTACACCCGAACCCGTTCAGACCGAAGTCGACTACGATTTAATCGCCGCTAAGGTCGCGCAAGCCGTTAATTGCGAACCCGTTTCGGCAGACGTTATTGCCGCTAAGGTTGCAGAGCAGATTGTAGTGCCCGTAGTAGAACCTACCGTGCCTGAAATCGACGTAGACGAGCTTGCGGCTAAGATTTCCGACCAAATCGTCGTGCCTGCGGCAGAAGTTACCCCCGTTATCGCAGAAGAGACCCGTCAGGTTGTCGAAGTGGATACCGATACGGTTGCAACCGAAGTCGTTTCCCGCCTTACTTCCGCTATCGCCGAAGTGCTCAACACCGACGAGATTGCAGATTGCGTTGCTAAGAAGGTCGGAAGCATTTCCCCTGAAGAATTTGAAATCACCGTCGACGACGACGGATGCGATTCGCTTGCAAAGGTTATCGAAGAAAAGCTCGACTATGAAGAGCTTGCTTCAAAGGTTTCCGAAAAGATTGCACCTGCATTTATGGGTATGAGCGTTGCCGACAGCCTTGATTCGGAAGAGCTTGCAAACGCAATTTCGGATAAGCTTAACGTAAACGCGGCTGTCAACGAAGATGCGCTTGCTGAAAAAGCGGCGGCTATTCTCTCTAATTATATGCCCGAAGTCGACAGCGCAGACATCGCAGATAAGGTTATCGCAGGTATAATTCCTGCAATTCCTTCGGCGGCGGCAATCGATTCAGACTCCATTGCAGACGAAGTTTCCGCTAAGGTTTTGGAAAATCAGGCTGACAGCGACTTCGATATCGTCATCGACGACGAAGGCGTTGCCGTTATTACCGACAGCATGAAGGGCGAGCTTACTAAGCTCACCGACGAGCATTACGAAAAGGTTGAATCCGAATTAGTTGCCGTGAAGGAAGAGTACACTTCGCGCTTCGATAAGGTTGACCAGGATATAGAAGAATTAAAAAACTTATTGGCTGCAGGCGCAGTAGTCGTGGCGGCTGCAGCAGGTAACGACGAAACGGCTGTTGCTGAAGCAGTTGAAGAAGAACTCGTTACCGTCAGCGACGTGGTCGGCGAAGAGCAGAGCGAAGAGTGCGAAGAAGAGCAGGACGAAGTAATCGACGAAATCGTAAGCGATATCGAAGAGTCCCCCGCAGAAGGCGAGATGCTGCCCGACGGTATGGACGAAGATTCCGAAGGCGGCGTTGACTTCGCCAACATGATGAAATACAACCGTTCGTTCATTGCAAGAATTATTCAGGGTACCGACGAACAGAAGAATTACTACGGTCAGGTCAAGACGGCTCTTCTCTCCTACAAGAAGGTCAATTCAAACATCGCTTGGGGCGCAGAGCGTTTCAATAAGGGCAGAGAGACGATTGCAAGGTTCAAAATCAGGGGTAAGACGCTGTGCTTATACCTTGCTTTAGACCCTAAGGAATTTGAGTATTCCGTATATCATCAGGTTGACGTGTCTGACAATAAGTCAATGCACGGTACGCCTATGATGGTTAAAATCAAGAGCCCCCGCGGCGTTAAGAAGGCTATAAGGCTTATCGACGCAATGCTTGAGAAACGCGACGGCATTAAAAGGACTGTTGCAGAGCGTGACTATGCGGCAATGTATCCTTACGAAACTATTGAAGAGCTTATCGAAGACGGGCTTGTAAAGGACGTAAGCAAGAAATAATTGGCTGAGCTTTAAGGTTAAGCCGATTGCTTTAAAAAATCTGTACGAAAGATAAAAAGGGGGCGGCGAAAATTCACAGCCCCCTTTAGTAATATCGGTTAAAATATTAAGGATAATATATATTATATGGAAAAGGAAAACCAAATCGGGGTAAGTAAGCGTACAAAACCCCGTGCGAAAAAGAATGCGGACGCCAAAAAGCGCACCGCAAATTCGGGTAAAAAGAAGGGTCAGGCGTTTTCTAAAAGGAAGGAGCAATCACCCGTTAAAGGCAAGAAACAGTTTAGTGCTGTCAGTTCTGCCGTAAGCTCCGCCCCCGAAAGATATAGGGCAACCGCCGAAAAGCCCGTTAAGGCTAAGCCTGTAAAGCCCGAAAAAAAGCCCGCTAAGGTCAAGGCGGAAGGCGCAAAACAGAGCCGCAAAACGCCTAAAAACGCAGTTAAAATTATCTTTCTCGGCGGTGTAGGCGAAATAGGCAAAAATATGACCGCCATCGAGTGCGGCAACGACATAATCGTTATCGACGCAGGTATCACCTTCCCCACCGAAGAAAATCCCGGCATTGATTTAATCGCGCCCGACGTAACCTATTTAATTGAAAACAAACATAAGGTCAAAGCCCTGCTTTTAACGCACGGACACGAAGACCATATCGGCGGCGTGCCCTATCTTTTAAAGGCAATCGACGTGCCCGTAGTCGGCACTAAGCTCACGCTTGCGCTCGTAGACAACAAGCTCCGCGAGCACAGGTTGAATTCGGTTAAAGAGACGGTGGTTGCGCCCGGTCAGGTGTATCAGGCAGGTTGCTTTAAGGTGGAATTTATCAACGTAAACCACTCTATTGCAGGTGCGGTTGCGCTTTGTATCCACACACCGCAGGGCGTAATCTTCCACAGCGGCGACTTTAAAATAGATTTAACGCCCGTCGCAGGCGAGCCTATCGACTTAAAGACCATTGCCGATATAGGCAGCAGGGGAGTGCTTTTATATATGGGCGAGAGCACTAATATCGAACGCCCCGGCTATACTATGAGCGAGACGGTCGTGGGCGAAACGCTGGACAGGCTGTTTGCAGAAAACGTTAGCCGCAGAATAATCATTGCGACTTTTGCGTCCAACGTGCACCGCCTGCAACAGATTATCGACTTAGCCGCAAAGTATAATAGAAAGGTGGCTTTAAACGGCAGAAGTATGTTAAACGTCGTGGAAGCGGCTGAAAAAATAGGCGAAATGTCTGTGCCTGAAGGGGTAATTGTCGACGTTGCCAAGACTAAAAATTTAAGGGACGACGAGACGGTTATAGTATGTACGGGCAGTCAGGGCGAGCCTATGAGCGCCTTAACCCGTATGGCAAACGGCGAAAATCCTGCAATTTCTGTCGGCAAAAACGACACGATAATAATTTCTGCTTCTACCATACCCGGCAATGAAAGGGGTATTTACGGCGTTATAAACAAGCTGTATCATCTCGGTGCGGACGTCGTGTACGAAAGCTTGGAAAAGGTCCACGTTTCAGGTCACGCCTGTCAGGAAGAGCATAAGATTATGCACAGCCTGTTAAAGCCTAAATATTTCGTGCCCGTGCACGGCGAGTACCGCCATTTAAAACAGCACGCACGCCTTGCCGAAAGCTTGGGTATGCCTGAATACAATATCTTCCTTGCCGACATAGGCAACTGTTTAGAAGTAACTTCAAAGGGTATGCGTCAGCTTCCCGACGTGCCTTCAGGCTCGCTGTTAATCGACGGCGAAGGCATAGAAGACGAGAAGGCGTCGGTGGTTATGCAGGACAGGCGTCAGCTTGCGGCAGAAGGCTTATTTATAGTGTCCGTTGCCGTATCGGGCGGCGAAGTCATCGGCGAGCCTGCAATCAATTCCCGTGGGTTCGTGTTTGATTTCCACCGCGACTACAACAAGGAAATGCGCGAAGTAATCGACCGCGCCATAGACGGCTACGACCTGTCCCACGGAACGGTTGACGAATTGAAAAGGGTTATAAAAAAGGCGCTTAGAAATTATCTGATGAAAAAGACCAAGCAATCGCCTATGGTCGTGCCCGTAGTTGTCGAGTTATAACGGGCGCTTTGTAAATATGCGTCGCAATAGTTCGTCGAGCTGTGGCAACCTTCAGTCATTTACTTCATTGTAAACTCCTTCAGGTTTTCCGCGCTCTCCTGCTCTTGCTCGCATCTTTCCAAAGCCGTTTACCCGAATAAGGTGAAAAGTATTTAAAAACCCGTCATTGCGAACGAAGTGCGGCAATCCCATCGGGTATGGGCGTTATTGTTTATAACAATTTTGACCTTACTATATGCCACTAAACCCACTTAAACGCCGCACATATGCGCGATTAAACACATTAATTAACGTACAAGTATGGATAAAAATAATATTAATTCAACCGCATATGAATACGCGCACAACGATACTTCCGTACCCGAAAGGGAATCAAGGACGTATGCGCTTAACCGCTTTAATTTTTGCGAGCAGGTTTTGCGCATAAGAGAGAGTGCGTTTGATAGGGGGATACCCGTCTCTTCGGACGAAACGCTTGCATTTTTAGACATATGCGTTAAAATGGCAAAGCCGAAGAAAATTCTTGAAATCGGCACGGCAATCGGCGTTTCGGGCATAACTATGCTAAACGGTTGCCCCACGGCGCACTTGACCACGCTTGAAGTAAATGCGGACTTTGCTTTTGAAGCTAAGGACAATTTCGCCGTAGCAAATATGTCGGATAGAGCAACCGTGCTTTTGGGCGATGCGGCGCAAATTCTGCCCACGCTTACAGGTGAGTACGATTTCATCTTTTTAGACGGACCTAAGGTGCAGTATATTAAATATCTGCCGCACTTAAAGCGGCTTTTAAGCTGCGGCGGCACGCTGTTTTCGGACGATATTTTAATGTACGGCTGGGTCAACGGCGAAAAGCCTACACCCCCTAAGCGCCGTATGCTCGTTCAGCATATAAAGGAATATTTACAAGCTTTAACTTCGGACGAAGATTTAACCACGCAAATTGTCGACGTCGGAAACGGTGTAGCTTTAAGTATTAAAAAATAAAATCAAACTCTATCGTCACGAACTTAAGGTTCGTGACACTTTCCCTATTCTTTAGGGAAGGCAAGATTAAGGTGAAGAATATTTAAAAAAGGAAAAACTATGAAAGCAGAGCTTCTTGCCCCTGCAGGCAACTTTAGTAAACTTAAAACGGCTTTTTATTTCGGCGCGGACGCGGCGTACGTAGGCGGCAAGGCGTTTTCTCTGCGCTCTTTTGCGGATAATTTTGACAATGAAGAGCTTAAAAATGCGGTCAACCTTGCCCACGGCCTTAATAAAAAGGTGTACGTCACCGCAAACGTATTTGCTCGCAATAAAGATTTGGGTGCGCTTGCGGACTACTTTAAATATCTCTATTCCATAGGCGTAGACGCGGCAATCATCTCGGACAGCGGCGTAGTATACGCGGCGAAAAAAGCCGCCCCTAAGCTTGCCGTTCACATTTCCACGCAGGCTAATTTAACCAACAAATACGCCGTTAAATTCTGGCAGGAGCAGGGTGCAAGCCGCGCCATACTCGCAAGAGAGCTCTCGCTAGAAGAGATTGCGGAAATTCACTCCTTCGTCCCCGATATAGAGCTTGAAGCCTTCGTTCACGGCGCAATGTGCATATCCTATTCGGGCAGGTGCTTGCTTTCGGACTACCTTGCAGGCAGACCTTCCAACAGGGGCGAATGTGTGCAGGCGTGCAGGTGGAAGTACTCGGTTAAAAAGGCAGACGCAGGACTTAAGACCGACTATCTTCCCGTAGAAGAAGACGACAGGGGAACCTACATTTTCAACAGCAAGGACTTGAACATGTCCGCTTACCTTGAAAAAATGGCGCAAGCCGGCGTTTGCTCGTTCAAGATTGAAGGCAGAATGAAGAGCGAATACTACCTTGCAACGGTGGTCAACGCCTATCGCAGGTGCATAGACGGCGGGTTTAATCAAACGGTGGAAAGGGAGCTTGCCACGGCGGCTCACCGCGACTATACCACGGCGTATATGCTGGGGGAAAACCACGAAACGGTCAACTATACGGACAGCCAAACTAAGGGCGACTGCGACTATATCGCAAACGTCGTAGGCGTCGGCGACGGCTATATTTTAGCCGAAATGCGTGGGCGTTTTAAGGTGGGCGATACCTTGGAAGTTTTAACCCCCACCCAAAACTTCGGCAAATCCTTTACCGTTGAAAGGGCTGAAACGAGCAAGGGCGAGAGCGTGGAAGATTGCAAGTTAGTGCAGGAAATTTACACTATAAATTGCCCCTTACAGCTCTCTGTCGGCGATATATTAAGGCGGAGAAAAAATGACTATTAAAATGAATTTGTGGAAAAAGCCGTTTGACAGTATTTCATCTAGGCGAAAGACGGTTGAAATGCGCCTTAACGACGAAAAGCGGCAGGGCATTAAGGCTGGTGATATGATTGAGTTCATCTCGCCTGAAGGTGAAATTCTTTCGGTGGGGGTCAAGGCGGTACGCCGCTTTAAAAGCTTTGAAGAGCTTTACGCTTGCTATCCGCTTGAAGCGTTGGGTTACGGCGACGGCGAGAGCGGTTCGCCAAGGGATATGCTTGATTATTACAGCGAAGAAGAAATAAATAAGTACGGCGTTGTGGCTATTGAAATAAAATTATGAATTATCAGGTCAAAAACATTTACGGAAAAACTAATAATAACGGCGTTTACGTAACCGTGCCGGGGTCGAAGAGCATTACGGCAAGGGCATTGCTCATTGCCGCGCTTGCCGAAGGGCAGAGCGTTTTGTACGGCGTGCAGTTTTCGGACGACTGCGCAACCTTTTTAGAAGCCGTAAAGG
>JBJEVB010000029.1:0-2864 GCA_051884155.1 Candidatus Coproplasma sp.
TTAATCATAGTAGTCGCTTCGCCGACGGCGGTGAGCGCAGTCTGCCCGTTTTGGGCAAAGTTGCCCACTACTAAAAGGTCAACGAGCGAATACGCCTGCTGAACCATTGCAGAGCCCAAAAGCGGCAGCGAATATAAAAGCAACACCTTCCATACGTTGCCGCAAGTTAAATCTACAGTCTTTTTAGACTTTAAACCTTGTGATTTCATACGCCGAATATTATAACACTTAAAATTTTAAAAGCAAGCAAGGCAAGGGGTAAATGAACATAAAAAAACAGACAGCCGCATTTTCGTTTTACTGCTCGAGCGGTAAAACCGACAGGCTATCTGCAAGTTTATTAAAACGAGAGTTTTTCCGCCCCCGTTTTTGGCGTGGTGATTATGATTTATGCACCTAACGGTGATTAAATCCACTATACGAGTGATTAATCCAACGGCAAGCCGTTGATTAAATACGGTGAAAAATTTTTATAGTATCAAACTCTTCCGTCACTTCGTGACACCTTCCCTGTTCTTCAGGGAAGGCGAGAGTAAGGAATTGATTTATAAGAAATATCCGCCCATATCCGATGGGATTGCCACACCGACAAAAGTCGGCTACTTCCGCTACGCTTCGTGCCACTGCAAGCAGTGGGGCGCAATGACGAGATAATATTTTCACCTTATTCGGGTATGTTTCTCTTCATAGATGCGAGTAGTTCAAGGCGTGTGAGCACCGACCGCAAGGAGTGTACAATGAAGTACACGACTAAGGCGGCGCGGAACACAACGCTGAAATACGAAGTATATATGAAGAGAAGTTAATTTTGGTGCAAACCTAAGCCATTATTTGCGGTATACAGGTCAAACTCTTCGTCTATATCAAACTCCGAGTCGTCGTCGAAGGCGGCGAGCTTGGATACCGATACTTCGTAGGCGGTCATAGTTAAAAAGCTTTCGTCGGGCTGTTTCTTTTGATATTCGCGCGATTGTATTCTGCCAGATAAGGCAATCTTATCGCCTACGGATAAGTTGCGCACGAAACGGGCGTTTCTTCCCCAGGCGATTGCAGGGATATAATCGCTTTTATTGTACGAACGGTTGACTGCAATCAAAAGGTCGGCAATTTCCCGATTAAAGGGCGTGGTGCGGTACACGGGCGGTTTGCAGATATACCCCGAAAGCACAATTGAGTTGGGGTTTTTGCCGGGGTGGTTATCTAAAATTTCCCTGACGAACACGGTGAGCATTAATCTCGATTTGCCGTTTTCGAGCTTGTTGTACGAGCGAAACTGCCCTAATGCGCACAGCTCGTCTCCCCTTTTAAGCCCCTGACCTAAAAGGCGTTCGGATATGGTTACGGGCAGTAAGTCCGCTTGACCCGACAGTCTGTTGACCTTGACGAACAGCTCGTAAAAGCCTTCGCCAAACACTTCGTGAGAGAATACCGCGTCGCTTTCCACCGTGCCGCAGATATATACCTTGTTGTTCTTTTCGTTTAAATTGTTATTCATAATACTACTCCTTAAAAGTACTTCGTTTAGGCGTAACAACCCCTACCGCTAATTGTTCTAAGCAAGGCGTGCGGTGGAGATTGCTACGCCTTAGGCTGACGGAATTTGCCTGCCGTTTACGTCTATCGTGTAATTATCCCTATAGATAAGCTCGCCGATAGGCACGAAGGTATAGCCCTTGTTTTTAAGCGTCTCTATGATTATCGGCACCGCTTCCGCCGTATGTAAGCCGTTGTTGTGCATTAAAATTATCGAACCCGACTGCACCTTGCTTATTACGCGCATAGCGATATCGGTTGCGGATAGGTCCTTCCAATCAAGACTGTCAACGTCCCACTGAATGGAATAATACCCTTCTTCGGTTGCGGTTTTAATAAGCTCGTCGTCGTAGTCGCCATAGGGCGGACGGAATAGCTCTACTTCTTTGCCCGTAACCTTATTTATAGCTTCGGACGAAGTTTTAAGCTCTAAGCGGATTTCTTCGGCATTTTGCTTGGACATATAGCTGTGAGTTGACGAGTGAGTGCCTATTTCGTGACCTGCGCTATCAATCTTTTTAACGTAGTCGGGGTACTTTTCCGCCCAGAATTCGACCATAAACCAAGTGGCTTTAACTTCGCCCACGCGCAGAGCTTTTAATATTTCGTCGGTGTGGTCGACGCCCCAAGCGCAGTCGAAGGAGATAGAGATGTTCTTATCCTGCCTTTCCACCGAATACACGGGCAAGAGCCTTACCGTACCGCCCTGCCAGACGGCGTAAGCGCCGCTAAAGCGCACCCCGAGCGACAGCGCGACCACTAAAACCGCAACGAATATTACCGCAATTACCTTTTTTAATTTTACGATTATCGCCAAGTTGCCCACCTATAATAGCAAATCTAAACCGTCGAATTTAAGGCGAACGTGTCGCAAAAACACTAATTTACGGGAATACGCCTTGCCGCTTTCGACGATATATATTATTTTGCTCGGCGCTTGAATATTACATTTATTTTTTGTATAAAATAAGCGACGAATAGAAAAACGCCCTTCGGCGCGAAATGCGCCGAAGGGCTGATAATTTTAAAAGAATAAATAATAGAGAATAAAGAATAAACGTGGTTAAATTTTTATAGAAGTATCAAACTCTTCAGTCCCTACGGGACAGCTTCCCTATTCTTTAGGGAAGCCAAGTGATTACTCGTTTACTCAAACCCTATTCTTTAGGGAAAACGAGAGTAAGGAACTAATTATTTGGAAAAAGCGAGATTGCGGTTGAAATTATTTAGAAACAGTCCGCCCATACCCGATGGGATTGCCACACTTCGCCTGCGGCTTCGTTCGCAATGACGGGGTGGGGTTTTGGGATTGCCACGCCGACTTACAGTCG
>JBJEVB010000030.1:0-13338 GCA_051884155.1 Candidatus Coproplasma sp.
CTCCTTATCCTGCAAACGAGCTATTTACATTCTGTCTTTAATCAGCTTTTCAATCTGCTCGACCGATAGCGTTCTGCCCGTTGCTACGACTTTTCCGTCAATTACAAGTGCAGGCGTAGCCATAACGCCGTACTTCATAATTTCGGTTATATCGCCGATATTGACGGGCTCGTCAACGCCGCAATTCTTTGCCGCAATCACGGCGTTTTCGTGGTTGAGCTTTGACTTTTTGCAACAGTTTCCTAACGTGATAATTTTCATAAAACGTCTCCTAAAAAATTTATACGAATAAAAAATTTAATGCGTTAAAGATATATCCGATAGCGATAATACCCATAACTACTATTGCTATAAACCAAAATAATAGCTTTGGTTTAACGGCTTTCGACAGCATAATCATAGACGGCAGAGAAAGAGCGGTAACGCTCATCATAAACGAAAGTATAGTTCCCACGCCCACGCCTTTTGCAAACAACGCTTCGGCAATAGGTATCGTGCCGAAAATGTCTGCATACATAGGCACGCCCACAACGCTTGCAACGAGAACGGAATACCACTTATCTTCGCCGAGTACGGTCTGTATCCATTCCGCAGGGATAAAATTATGGATTGCCGCACCTATGCCTACGCCTATAAGAATGTATATCCAAACCTTTTTAAGCGTTCCAAGCATTTGGTCTTTTGCGTAAATCAACCTGTCTTTTCTCGTAAGCTCTACGCTCTCGACTTCGGCAATTTCGCCGTCTAAAATAAATTCTCTAACGTGCTTTCCAACGCCCGTCTTTTCAATCAACGTGCCGCCTATTACGGCAAGAATTAAACCCACCGCAACGTACGCAATGGCAATGGGAAACCCGAATACGCTTGCAAGCAGAATAAACGCCCCTAAGTCGACTAACGGGCTTGAAATGAGAAAGCTGAAAGTCACGCCGCTTGAAATTCCTGCACGGGTAAAGCCCATAAAGATAGGTATAGAAGAACAGGAGCAGAAAGGCGTAACCGTTCCGAGCAACGCACCTAAAACGTTAGCGCCTACGCCGTGAAATTTGCCGAGTATCTTTTTAGTTCTTTCAGGCGGAAAGTAGCTTTGAATATACGAAATAATAAAGATTAAAATGCATAAAAGCACGATAATTTTTATCGTATCGTAAATAAAAAACTGAATTGCACCGCCCCAATGGGATGACGCAAACTGCTCGCCGAACATACCCACAAACGCCATTGATAACAGCATATTCAGCCATTTCATACCGAGTATCTGGTCGGAAATAAAATCGCCCAACGCCTTTATGCCGTTTACGCCGTCCACGATAGCGGCAATGCCTATCGCAAGCGCTACTGCGAGAATAACGCCTAAAAAGATTAAAAGCTTTTTATGCCGAATAAAAAAGTTCGGTTTCTTTTCGTCCATAATAATTTCCTAATATATTGATAATTGTTATATTAATATTTATCTATATGATAAGGTAAAAAAATAAAAGCGATTACTCGCAATTATTTTTGCATTTGCAGGTATTTTCTGCGTGACATTTCGTGTCGCTTAAATATGCCAAAAGCTCGTCTAACTTAGCGCAATTTAAGGAATAGTAAGTCCATTTCCAATCTTTTTCTGCAATAACTATTCCGCAATCGCATAAAAGCTTCATATGGTGGGAAAGCGTAGGTTGGGTTACGTTGAGCTTCTCCAAAATTTTACAGGCGCACAGCTTACCGCCCCGCAGCATCTCAAAAATCTGTATACGGGTTTCTTCACCCAACGCTTTTAAAATTTTAACGCTTTCGCATGCGTCCATATTTCCGCCCCTGAAATTGCTTTCGTCTATATTATAGCTATCACATAGATATTTGTCAATATAATTAAATCGTTTTCTTTAAATCTTACAAAATATCATTGTGCGATATAAAACCTAATTTACAGCATTAAGCTTTCAACGTACTCAATCTGCTCTTTGGTTGCAATGCCTTCGGTAAAGGCGCACGCGCTTCCGCTTGCGGTGGCAAAGTTGAGCGCCTTAAAGTAGTTGCCCGTCTTGATAAACTCGTGCAAAAAGCCTGCAATCATACAGTCGCCTGCGCCTACGGAATTAATAAGCTGCCCCCTTGCCGCCCTGACGTAGCAAGCCTGTTTGGTCTCGGTCACCATTACCGCCCCGTCCGAACCTAACGAAACGATGACGTTTCTCGCACCGCGTTTTTGCAGATTTCTTGCGTATTCGGCAATGATTTTGGTGTCGTTGAGCGATGACGGAATACCGAAAATTTCACACAGCTCAAACAGGTTGGGCTTAATTAAAAAGGGCTTATGTTTAAGCGTTTGGCAAAGCAGCTCGCCGCACGCATCCACTACGAAGTTGACGCCTTTAACCTGCTTTAAAGCGTCGATTACGTCCGCATAAATTTCGTCGCCGAGATAGGTAGGGGCGTTGCCGGAGATTACTACGAAGTCGCCTTCTTTCAAGCTTTCCTTAAGGGCGGCAGTCATCTTTTCAACGTCTTTTTCGGTTATCTCAACACCGCAGGCGTTAATGTCGGTTTCTGTAATCGACTTGATTTTAACGTTAATTCTGCTTCGACCTGCAACTTCAAAAAGCTGGTGCTTAAGCCCAAGCGCTTCAATTTCCCTGCGAATCTCTTCGCCCGTAAAGCCTGCAACGAACCCGTAAGCTGCGGTGTCGTCGCCAAGCTCTTTTAGCTGCAGCGATACGTTTATTCCCTTTCCGCCCACGGTCAAACGCTCGGCAGAAGTGCGGTTGACCGCACCCGATTTATAATTATTTACTTTTACATAGTAATCCAACGACGGATTAAACGTGAGCGTATAGACCATTTCGAAAATTCCGCAAATTAAAACTGTTAAAGTAGATATACTTTAAATCATTTCTTAGCGTTTGTCAATACAAAAGTTTATTGCGTTTAGTTTGAGCAGATTTAACATTTTATTGTAAACCAAATAAATTAAAATAGTTGACAATGGGTAAGGATAAATAGTATAATGCAGATATGGAAAGTAAGAGCGAAGAACTTGAGATAAAGGAAGAAGAGAATAACAAGGGCGTACCGTCGGGGCGAAAGCTATTGATTAAGGACGTCTGCTATATCGCCCTGTTTGCGGCGGTGATTGTGGTGTGTTCCTGGATAGCCATTCCCATATCGGAAATATCCATAACGTTGCAGACTATGGGCGTATGTATGGCGGCAGGCTTTTTGGGGTGGAAAAGGGGCGTTATATGCGTACTTTCGTACATACTTTTAGGCGTTTGCTGCGTACCCGTCTTTTCGGGCTTTAAAAATTTTTACGCTTTAATCGTCTCGGCGTCGGCAGGGTACGTTATCGGCTTTTTGTTTACCGCGCTAATCGTCGGTATAACTTCGGACAAAATGCACCTTATCGGCAAAAGGGTATCGGGTAAAGCGGCAAAGCAGGTCGTTCAGCTTATAATTTTAGCTCTGTCTATGGTAGTGGGCGTAGCGGTGTGCTACTTTTTCGGTACGCTGTGGTTTATGGTAATTTATAAAGGTAGCGTAACGACTTCAAACCTTCAAATTGCGCTGACCTACTGCGTCTATCCTTACATAATACCCGACCTTGTAAAAATAGTTTTAGCAACCTTTTTGGTCAACTATTTAAAAAGTTACGTCAAACTCAGCCGTTAAGTAGTAATAAAATAAAATCCCCTGCCGTTGCGTAAGAGTGCGCAACGGCAGGGGATTTTCATATACTTTAAATTTGCTTTATAACTTCTTTAACCGCGTTATACACGTCGCAAATAAGCTTATTTCTCGGCTCTAAAGCGGTGATATATCCAAGCTCCGGTGCGACGAGCGCCGTATAAACGCCCACGCCGCAGATAACGCTTTTTATGGTTTTAGCGGAAAGGTTGACTTCGCCTTCAACAAGTATTCCGCACGCCTTTTTACCGCCTATAAACAGCTCGTTTCCATTCCTTATTTCGGGCATATTCCCACAGCAATCGAATAAAATGCCTGCAATTTTTTTGGTGCATTCCGCTAAAATAAAGTCGGTGCGGTCAAGGGGAATACTGCATTTTAAGGCAACCGACATATAGACGCCCTTCTGTTCGGGCGAGATAAAGCTTTCGCCGCTTTTGGTTCTGCCGCAAGTCTGCCTTTCGGCAACCACGATACACTCTTCGCCCAAGCACAGCTTTTGCATTGCCGCCGTGTTGGTGGAGCTGACTTCGTCAAAGCAGTAAACGCTCGCCCCCGTCCTGTCGGCAATTATGGCGGAAGATAAAAGGTCGCACTTGCCGTCGAGCATATACCCCCTGTTGGTCACCGAGTTGATTAAATACCCTTCCTGCGTAAGCTTTTTAATCGCCTTCCACACGGCTTGACGGGTTACGCCTAAGCTTTGAGAAAGGCTCTCGCCCGAAAGGTACTCGCCGCGGCGGGCGTCAAGCTCTTTTAAAATTTCGCTCTTTATACTCATAGTTAAAGTTTATCACTTTAAAAGTCGGTTGTAAAGCGTTAAAACCACCGTAAAAATATTGCCAAATCCGCTTTAGTGTGGTAAAATTAGTTTCGTATAATTTACTTAAAACGCGAGCAAACGCGGCTGTTGAATTTTTAATCGCCAAATTTGAGCGCATGTATTGTCAAACGGCGTAAAGTGTGATAAAATTACCCCAATACGCCTTTGCCGTTAAAATATAATTTTAACAACCTGACCAAACTAAAGCATATTATGTCGTATGCAAAAAACTCTGGCGGTTATAAATCTTTGGGCAATTAGGCATAATGCTCAGCTTGTGCGCGCTCTTATCGGTAACAAATTTTTCTATGCGGTCGTCAAGGCAGACGCCTACGGTCACGGCGCAGAGCAGGTCGCTTTAGAGATAGAAGATTTAGCAGACGGCTTTTGCGTGGCGATAGCCGAAGAAGGGGTTGCCCTTCGAGTTGCAGGCGTTCAAAAACCAATTTTAGTGCTCGCGCCGCCCCTATCAAAAGGGGACGCGGAAACGCTTAAATACTACGACCTGACTGCAACCGTGTGCGATTTAAAGAGCGCACGCCTTTCAAAAGGGCTGAACTGCCATATAGCAATCAACACGGGTATGAACCGTTACGGGTGCGATTTAGACGGCTTAGGTCAGCTTTTAAAGGCGGTTGCGCCGCAAAATATCTTAGGCGTGTACTCGCATTTGTACGCCCCCGAAAATGCGGCGGCAAGGGAAGAGCAGTTAAAGCAATTTTCGTTGGCGGAAGGTATGGTCAAAGCATACGCACCGCAAGCTTTAGCGCACCTTTCTGCAAGCGGCGGCATTGCGCTCGGCGGCAAGTTTTTATTCGGCGGCGTGCGCTGCGGAATAATGCTGTACGGCTATTCTCCCTGCGGCTTTGAAATAAAGGGGTTAAAGCCCGCCTTAACGGTGTACGCCAGACTTGCGCAAAGCACGAAATTTATCGGCGGCGGCGTGGGGTATAATCTTGCGGACAAAGAGTATAAAAAGCTGTATACCTACCGCTTAGGCTACGGCGACGGCTTTTCAAGAGTGGTTGCGCTCGGCGAAAAAACGCTGTGTATGGACGCCTTTATCTCGCAGAAAAAATGCGAGCTTCTGCCCGTCTTTACCGACGCAGACGAGTACGCAAAACGGTGTAAAACGATTAGCTACGAAGTACTCTGTTCGGTCACGAGAAGAAGTGAGAGAGTGTATGAAAGAAGGATTGAGATATAAATACAAAATCAAACGCAAATATTTTCAACATTCGGCAAGGGAAGTTGCCGACGGCGCGATAAGGGATATAATCGACTTAGCTTTCGCCGATAAAGACAGCTTTTTTATATATTACAGCTACGGCACGGAAGCGGACACCCACGCATTAATCGAAAACTTGCTCTCGCTGGGTAAAAAGGTGTATCTTCCGAGAGTGGAAGGGGATACCATAGTCCCCGTTCCCTACACGGCGCAGACCGAGCTCGTAAAAAATTCTTACGGCATACCAGAGCCCGTCGGTCAAGCCTACGAAGGCGATATAGACGTGTGCATAGCGCCCCTTTTAGCGGTCAATTCTAAGGGGTACAGGCTGGGCTACGGCGGCGGTTATTACGATAGGTATTTTGCTGCTCACCCGAATATTTTAAAGGTGGGTCTGGGCTACAGCCTGCAATCGTGCGAGGACAAGTTTGAAGAGAATTACGATATTCCTTTAGATTTATTTATAAGCGAAAGGGGGATAATTACCTTTGGAAAATAATTTTTTTGAAGAAGAAAAGACCTTTGAATACTCTGCAAAGAGAAAATTCTGGCTTGAGTTTAAAGATATAATGGCAGGCTGTGCTTTCCCGTTTATAATAATGGTCATCTTTTCAAGCACGATAATCGCCTTCGGGTGCGGTAAAAACGTCGATATAGCGGTCAAGCTTATAGCAATCATCGGCGGCGAGCTTATGCTTGCGGCGGCGCTCTTTATCTTCGGCAGAACTAACGGCTCCGAAGCCTATAAAAAGACGGTAGAAAACCAAAGGAAGAGAGAGCTTAACTCTTCCGACGAAACGGTGGCGTATCATACGGGCGAATACTCAATCTGGAAGGGCGTTTTAATCGGCTTTATCATCTGTATTCCCTTTTTAATCATCTTGACCGTACAGGTCTGCGTTGAAAACACCTTCTGTTCGTTCATGCTGCAATACGTATTTTCTTGGGGCTACGCGCCGTTTATGTCCTTAGGGACAGGTTATACGGCGCTCGGCTACGCCGCAATCGTATTCCCCATTGCGATTATGACGCTCGGCTACTTCTTCGGCAAACTTCGCCAGATTAAAATTCAGGAAGAGCTTGCAAAGACCAATCCCGACGATAAGCGCAGCCGCGTTGTAGATATCCCGGGCGAAAAGAAGGGTAGGAATAATAAGGGGCGTAAAAAGTGAGAATAATCTCAGGAAAGCACAGGGGCAGAAAGCTCGTAGAATTTTCTGCCGAAGGAATCCGCCCCACTTCCGACAGGGCAAAGGAAAGCCTTTTCAACATACTCTCGACCAAAATCGTCGGCTCAACCGTCTTAGATTTGTTTTGCGGAAGCGGCAGTATAGGGCTTGAGTGCGTGTCGCGCGGTGCGGATAAGGTGTATTTCAACGATAAATCGGCAAGCTCGATTGCGGTTTTAAAAAAGAATATCGCAATCTTAAAGGAAGAGAATTGCTGTGCCGTTTCAATTTCGGACTATAAGGTCTTTTTAAACAACTGTAGCGTTAAGTTCGATATAATCTTCCTCGACCCGCCCTATGCCGAAGAGTTCGGCGTCCCTGCCTTAACCGCAATTTCTCAAAGGGGGTTGCTTGAAAATGGCGGCGTGGCTATCTACGAGCGCGACCGAGCCTTTGAAGGCGAGATTGCAGGGCTTAAAAAAGTGGACGAAAGAAAGTACGGAAAGGCGTACTTAACCTTTTTCAAGGCGAAAGACAGCCTTTAATAATAAAGCTTAAATCAAAAATTTATGGATAAAAAAATTTGCGTGTTTGCAGGGTCGTTCGACCCGCCCACCGTCGGTCATCTATCGGTGGTGGAAAAGAGTTTAAAAATCTTCGACGGCGTAACGGTTGCGCTTATGAACAACACCGCGAAAAACTGTCTGTTTACGGTTGAAGAGCGTATGCAGCTGCTTAAAGAGCTGTTTAAAGATAACCCTGCCGTCAAGGTAATACAATTCGAAGGCGCCGCCGTCGACCTGCTTGAAAAAGAAGGCACGCCCTTTTACGTTAGGGGGGTCAGGGATTCTATAGATTTCGAATACGAAAACCGAGACGCCTTTGCAAGCAAAAAGCTAAAGGAAGATTTAATAACCATCTATCTTCCTTCCGAGCAGGAAGAAATGCATATAAGCTCTTCGCTCGTAAGAAATTCAATCAAGTTCAAAAAGGACTATGAAAACTATATTCCAAAGAGAATACTCAACACGTTAAAAAATATTTTGGAGAAGAAAAATGTTTGAAAAGCAAATTAAAATTCCCGAACCTGCGGAAATTAAGGAAAGATTACCCCTTCCCGACGAACTTAAAAAGATTAAAGAGTCAAGGGATAAAGCTATATCTGACGTAATCACGGGCGAAAGCGATAAACTCGTAATTATCGTCGGACCCTGCTCTGCCCACGCAGAAAAGCCCGTTTTAGACTACGTTGAACGACTTGGCAAGCTCAACGAAAAGGTTAAAGACAAGCTCGTGTTAGTTCCCAGAATATACACCAACAAGCCTAGAACTAAGGGCGTGGGATATAAGGGTATGTTCTCTCAGCCCGACCCTTCTAAGTCGGAAGACATTTTAAAGGGTATTATGACGATAAGGGATTTAAACGTCAAGGCAATCGGCGTCAGCGGACTTGCCGCCGCAGACGAAATGTTATACCCTGCAAACTACGCCTACGTCGACGACCTTTTATCCTACGTTGCAGTCGGCGCAAGGAGCTCGGAAAACCAGCTTCACCGCCTTACCGCAAGCGGTATGGACGTACCCGTCGGCATCAAAAACCCTATGAGCGGTTCGCTTTTGGTGCTTTTAAATTCCATCTACGCGGCGCAGTCACAGCAGACCTTTATGCTCAACGGCTGGCAGATGAAAACGCCTGGCAACCCCTTAAGCCACGCCATTTTAAGGGGTGCGGTGGATAGCTACGGCAACGACATACCCAACTTCCACTACGAAACGGTTATGCAGGTTATAGAAGGCTACGCAAAGTCGGGCTTGAAAAACCCTGCAATCATAATAGACGCAAACCATTCCAACAGCGGCAAGAAGTTCAAACAGCAGATAAGAATTTGCGAAGAGGTTATGAACAACCGCTTGTACGATAGCGACTTCAAGCGCAACGTAAAGGGCTTTATGATTGAAAGCTTTATAGAAGAAGGCAACCAGCCTGAAGATAAGGTTTACGGCAAGTCCATAACCGACCCTTGTCTTGGCTGGTGCGATACCGAAAGGTTGCTTTTGGATTTAGCGGACAAGGTTTAATAAAGTACGGGGCTTGACCGCACCGACGTATTATAAAGCGGTATAAAAATTATTTAGAACGGGGGAATAGACAAATGCAAAAACTCGGCTACTTAGGTCCGAAAGGAACGTACAGCCATCTTGCGGCTTTAAGCTTAGGGGCGGACTGTACCCAAATTGCATATCCGTCCTTCCCGTCGCTCGTTTCCGCGCTGACCTGCGGCGAGCTGGATAGTATAGTCCTTCCCGTAGAAAATACTTTAAACGGCGCAGTCGTTCAAAATTTAGACCTGTTGCAGTCCACCGAAAACATATGGGCTTGTAAGTCGGTAAAAATCAGGGTAGACCATAGGCTTATTACCCTAAAAGGCGCACCCCTTTCGGGCATAAAAAAAATCTATTCGCACGAACAGGCTTTAGCGCAGTGCGCCGAATATCTTTACAAAAACTTCCCTAACGCGCAATTGATTGCAACGCCGTCGACGGCGGAGAGCGTTAAAAATTTGATTAGCGCAGACGTAGCCGCAATCGCAGGCAGTCAGTGCTCAGGCGACGGGCTTGAGCTGTCGCAAGAGACCGTCTCGGACGAGCCGAATAATTTCACGAGCTTTCTTTTGGTCAAGCGCGGCGCGCCTTCAAAAGAAGAAAGGTCGAACAAGGTGTTCTTCTCGGTCACCTGTCTGCATCAATCGGGCGCTCTCGTAAGCCTACTTTCCGTGCTTGCAAACGCAGGAATTAATTTGACTAAAATCGAAAGCCGCCCCATAAAAGACAAGGACGGCGAGTTCAGGTTTTTCATTGAAATCGACGGCGATTATTCAAGCCAAAAGATGCAACAAACCTTTAATCTTCTTCGCTCTAAATCGACTTCCATTAAGATTTTGGGGTGCTATTAATCTACCAAAACAGCCCGAACAGGCATAATATAAAAAAGGCGGCAACGCCCTGAATAAACTTAATAAAAATAAAGCTCGACGGCTTTATTTTGCATTTTGTCAAATAGCACAGCTGTTGAAACAATATCGAACCGCCGCCGAATACGAGCAGAAAACCTGCCGTCGGAACAGCGAAGTAGCCGCCCGTCCTTGCGGCAGCGAATATGCCGCCAGTGGCTTCTATAAGTCCCAAGCATAGTCCGTCGGCGCAATCACCTATTAACGGGCGTAAAAGCGCGGTTAAGGGCAGTAATAAATTATAGTCCTGCACGGCTTTGGAAAGGGTGTAAAAAAAGCAGATAAATCCACCTGCGCACAATACGGCGTTTACCGCGCCGTAAAAGCTGTCGTATAATAAATCTCCGCCCTTTATTTTCTTAGGTGCAAGGCATTCGCCCCGTTGCTTTTTTGCGGGCAGTAAAGCGTAGATAAGGGTGGTTGCAATAACCGAAATATACGCGGCTAAAATAAGCTTAACCCCGCAATATCCGCCGCCGAACGCCTTAAACCCCACCGTGCCGAGCGCAAAGGCAGGGGAACAAATACTGCAAAGGGGCGCAAGTATTTTGGCTTGGCTGTCGCTTATCTTTCCGCTTGAATAATACTCGCTCAAAAGCCTGCTTCCAGCAGGGTAACCGCTGACCGCCGAAAGCAAGAATAACGGCAGGGCAGCAGGGGAGAGATTGAGCTTTTTGCATACCTTTTCAAAGGGTGCGGAAGCTGCGTTTATTGCGCCTGAACCGCAGAGCAACAGGCTAACCACCATAAACGGGAACAGCGAAGGTAAAACGCATTCCGCCCACAGGCAAATTCCTTCAAGACAGACGGCGGTATACCTTTGCGGATTGAGCGCGATTACTGCGCCGAACAGCGCAAGCGCAATGCAGATAACGGCTTTATAAATTTTTTTTGGGTTGAAATAAGACTTTTTTACCATATTAAAAACTATTACACGGAAGTGCAGAATATGAAAAGAAAAAAAATCGGCTTGGCGTTAGGTAGCGGCGGCGCAAGGGGCGTTGCCCACGTGGGCGTATTAAAGGCGTTGGAAGAAGAAGGCATTAAGCCCGACTATATTACGGGCTGTTCAATGGGTTCGGTCGTCGGCGCATGTTATGCCGCAGGTATGACGGTAGACGAGATGTTGGATACCGTTATGCAGATTAAGCCGTTAGATTTAATCGACGTAAATATAAACTTACGCCGTTCAATCTTAAAGGGCAATAAAATGTACGATATGCTCATTCAAAAGATAGGCGACGTGCGTTTTGAAAATTTGTTCATTCCCTTTGAGTGCGTAGCAAGCGACGTGCTTTCAAACAAGCTTATAGTTTTAAAGGAAGGCGAAGTAGCAACCGCAGTACGCGCTTCAAGCTCTATTCCTTTAATCTTTTCGCCCGTAAAGATAGACGATAAAATTTTAATAGACGGCGGCGTGCTGTGCAGAATCCCCGTCGAGCAGGTCAGGGATATGGGCGCAGACGTGGTTATCGCCGTCGACGTCTTAGACAACACTCGCGCCCCTGCCGAAAAGGTTTCAGGCTTCGTTGGCACTATGCTTCGCGTCTACGATATGATAGACAACAACCGCACGGACTACTTTAAACAGGTAATAAACGACGATAAAACGCTGTGGATAATACCCGAAATGGAAGGTATGAGCCAGTACAAAATCAAGGGGCTTGAGAACGCCTACAAGGAAGGGTACGAGTTGACTAAAAAGCTTATGCCCCAAATTAAAGCTCTCATCAAATAACAACTATCTCTCTTCATATATACTTCGCAATACTGTGTCAGGCTGCGTTTTTCTCGGGTCATTTACGCATAAGTAAACTCCCCGTCGAAAATACTCGCCTTCCTTGTCTTGCTCGTATCTCTGAAGAGATGGAAACCCAAATAAGGTGAAGAGTATTTCTAATCAATTAATTCCGCAATCTTGCTTTCCCTGAAGAACAGGGAAAGTGGTTTGCGCCAAAAGCGCAAACCGATAGAGTTTGATTATTTCTAATAATCCCACCACATTAATTCTATTTTTATTCTTTAAACTAACCTATGGACTTATTCGACTTAAACGGCAACGAAGAGCAGGCAAAACCGCTTGCCGAGCGTATGCGCGCAAACAACTTAAACGACTTTATCGGGCAAAAGCACATCGTTGCGGAAGGCTCGCTTCTTCGCCGTGCAATTTCGCTTGACCGGCTTGGAAGCTGTATCTTCTACGGTCCCCCGGGCACGGGCAAGACGACGCTTGCAAACATAATCGCGTCAACTACGCACGGAGAGTTTATTAAACTAAACGCGGTGCAGGCTGGCGTTGCGGACGTAAAGGCGGCAGTCAAGCAGGCGGAAGACAATTTAAAGCTGTACGGCAAGCGCACCTACTTAATGCTTGACGAGTGCCACCGCTTTAACAAAACGCAGTCCGATTCGCTTCTGCCTTCAATCGAAAAGGGCACGATTATTTTTATCGGCTCTACGACGGAAAATCCCTACGCTTCAATGACGCCTGCAATCGTCTCCCGTTGCCGCGTGTTCGAGTTTAAAAGGCTTACCGACGACGAGATTTTAGCGGCGTTAAAAAAGGCGCTTAACGATAAACGCAAGGGCTTGGGCGAGTATCAAGCCCAAGTGGAAGAAGCGGCGCTTACCCATATCGCGACTATGGCAGGCGGCGATTTAAGGGCGGCTTACAACGCTTTAGAGCTTGCCGTCTTGACCACGCCCGTATCGGCTGACGGCACCGTTAAGGTCGCGCTTTCGGACGCGGAACAGTCCATTCAACGCAAGTCGCTTGCGTATAATACCGACGACTTCTACGACTATCTTTCGGCGTTTTGCAAGTCCTTAAGGGGGAGCGATTCAAACGCCGCGCTCTACTATGCAATGCGCCTTGCAGAAGGTGGGTGCGACCCTATGATAATCGCCCGTCGCCTTGTCGTGCACTCTGCCGAAGACGTGGGTTTAGCCGACCCCCGCGCCCTTCAAATTGCAACTTCGGCTATGTACGCCTTGGAAAAAATCGGCTATCCCGAAGGGCTTGAACCCCTTTGCGAAGCCATAATCTACGTCTGCGAAGCGCCCAAATCCAACACGGTGGAAGTGTCTATGAACGCCGCAAAGGAAGACGCAAGGTGCGTCCGCGACGACGACGGCGTGCCAGCGTATTTAAAGGATAATTCCTACGGCAGCAAGAACGATAAGGCACAGTCGGCAAAGTATAAATATCCGCACAATTATCCGCAGGGATATGTTGAACAGCAGTATCTTCCCGACAGGTTAAAGGATAAAATATACTACGTCCCGTCCGATTACGGGTACGAGCGTACCATTCAGGAAATTCGCAAAATTAAGGGTAAACGAAACTGACCCAACCGCTGAAAGACGCGTGTAAACCGCGTGTATTAAAGTAAATTTTTTGCATAAAAATTGAATAACGGTTCAATTAAACGCCGATAT
>JBJEVB010000031.1:0-13235 GCA_051884155.1 Candidatus Coproplasma sp.
ACAATATCCACATTGATAAGTCAATGTGGATACCGAATTTTTTAAAATTTTAGGTTTAGAAATCCACTTCGGTGTCGTAGTAGCAGCACATAAGCAATTTCTCCATCTCCTTCTGAGAAGGCTGACGGGGGTTAGAGCCCGTGCAGGCGTCCTTGATTGCGTTCTTTGCAATGGAAGGCAATCTTTCAAGGAACACTTCTTCAGGAACGAAGCCCTGCTCGCAAGGATAGCTGTCTGCACCGTAGTTCTTAATGCAGTGGGGAATGTTAAGGTCGTCGTTCATCTTGCGAAGGTATGCAATAAGCGCCTTAACCTTATCGGAATCGCTTGCACTCTTCTTGCAAATACCCATATAGTCTGCAATAACGCCGTAACGCTTTCTTGCCGTAAGATTTTTAGCGTTGAACGCGATAACCTTAGGAAGGTACATTGCGTTAGCCGCACCGTGTATAATGTGTGCGCCGTAATCTGCAAAAGCGGCACCCGTCTTATGAGCCATAGAGTGAACTATACCCAAAAGTGCGTTTGAGAAAGCCATACCTGCAAGGCACTGTGCGTTGTGCATTCTGTCCCTTGCCGCCATATCGCCGTTGTAGGAAGCAACTAAGTCGTTTTGAATCATCTCGATTGCGTGGATTGCAAGGGGGTCGGTGTAGTCGCAGTTAGCCGTAGAAACGTATGCTTCTACTGCGTGAGTCATTGCGTCCATACCCGTGTGAGCGACGAGCTTTTTAGGCATAGTCTCTGCAAGCTCAGGGTCTACGATTGCAACGTCGGGCGTGATTTCAAAGTCTGCGATAGGATACTTGATACCCTTTGAGTAGTCGGTGATAATAGAGAATGCGGTAACTTCGGTTGCAGTACCGGAAGTTGAAGAAATAGCGCAGAAGTGCGCCTTCTTTCTCAGTTCGGGAATGCCGAATACCTTGCACATATCTTCGAAGGTGCAATCGGGATATTCGTACTTAATCCACATAGCCTTTGCCGCGTCGATAGGCGAACCGCCGCCGATTGCAACTATCCAGTCGGGTCCGAAGTCAAGCATAGCCTGAGCGCCTTTCATAACCGTCTCTACCGAAGGGTCGGGTTCGATACCTTCAAAGAGCTGAACTTCCATTCCTGCTTCCTGAAGATAGGCAACCGCCCTATCCAAAAAGCCGAACTTTTTCATTGAGCCGCCGCCGACGCAGACCATTGCCTTCTTGCCCTTAAAAGTCTTAAGCGCCTCTAACGCACCCTTACCGTGATAAATATCTCTCGGTAACGTAAATCTTGCCATTACAATTTCCTCCCATATAAAACAAAATATACCGCAGTTGGAAAAATCCCCCTGCGGATATTATTATAACACTATTTTGCGATTGTTGTACTGCCCTGTTTTATATGTCGTTATATCATAAATTATATAGTTGGGTCGTTTAAGTATTTACGCCTTGCGTCAGCCAACTCTGATATGAACCTTTTATCCAAATCGGAAAGCTTATAGTCCTTGCGGTAGATAAGCACGTCCCTGTATACCCTGTTGTTATCCACACACTTACGCTGAACGAGATTATATCGCTTTAATAAACTATCGGGTACGGGCGAAACCCACATATACGTCTTAGGGTCGGAAGATAAAAGTTCGAACTGGCTCGCCCTTTCAAAGACGTAGATGCGCTTATCGATATCGTCGGGAAGCTCGGTCTTTTTAACGACCGCAAGCGAGAGCGACGGCACGTACGGGTCGGCGTGCGCAATTTCAATCTGCGATTTTAAGTCCGCAAAGGTGAGCTTTCCCTTATTTGCAAGGGGGCTATTCTCACTCATTATGACCGAATACGTAAAGTCGCATATCAGCTCGGAATGCAGCTCTTTATTCTCTAACATATCGTCGAAATGCTTTTCAAAGCCTTCGGCGTAGCGGATTATGCCCAGCTTATAGTCGGCGTGCAAAATATTGTTTATCGCCCTTATTGAGTTTGTCTCCTTGTAGAAAATTTCCATCGGCTTATCGTGGGCAAGCCCTGCGGAAAACTGCGCAAAAGCGGCGGAAATATAACTTGCTCTGGGGACGGAAATGGAAAAACGCTGAATTTTTTCCACCTTGTTTTTATACATATTTTCCACGTCGTCAAGCTGGCGCAAAATGCTTTCGGCATAATGCAAAAATTCTTCGCCTTGTGGAGTTACGGCAATCCCCTTCGTCGTCCTGTCGAAGAGCTTAACCCCTAACGTATCTTCTAAATCCTTAATGGCACGGCTTAAATTGGGCTGTTCCATATAAAGACTCTTTGCGGCGGCGGATATAGAACCCTTTTTTGCAACTTCCACTGCGTACTTCAACCATAAAACGTTCATCTTTAGTCACCTTAGTACGGTTTTACCAACCTTTTCCTTGATTATATCACTCGCTAAAGCATAAATCAATTAACACGGCTAAAATAATTAAATAGGCGGCGAAGATTGCTCTTCGCCGCCGTTGCCGCAAATTATGGCGGAATAATCCGCACTAAATCGCCGCCCGAAAATTATTCGATGGCTATATATTTGCCTTCTGCCTTTTTGGGCTGGCTCTTAGGCACGATAAGGGAAAGCACGCCGTTTTCATACTTAGCCTTAATCTGGTCGTCGGTCACGTATTCGCCTACATAATAGCTTCTTGAGCAGGACTCGGTAATTTCCTTCCTGATATAGTGCTTATCCTTATCTTCTTCCTTTTCGCTCTTTTCAGCGGAAATAGTAAGATAGCCGCTTTCAAGCGAAATTTTAATCTGCTCTTTAGTGTAGCCGGGCAATTCCACGTCCAGCTCGTAGTCCGTTTCGCTCTCCTTAATGTTGGTTCTCAACGAGCTCTGTTCGTCGTAAAATACGGGGCGGAAGAAATCGTTGAATGCGTCGAATAAATCGTAGTTGCCTGAATTAGTCTTGGTCTGTAAATAACGTCTCATAATAAAAATCTCCTTTTACCAAATAATTTAAATTCGGAAAAGCAAGGAACTTTTATCACCCGTTTTGCGGTGTAAGTTTCCGTTTTTCTTTGTTCATTTATATTATAAAGCAGATAAATAGATTTTAAACACTTCGTAAAATATTTTTTTGTTACGGTTACAGACGGTTTTGGATAAGTCCGTCGTTGCGGACGAAGCCGTAGGCATAGTGCGGCAATCCCAAAGATTAAGGGCGGAACGTTTACACAATTCCGCCCTTATATTAATTTGGTTATAATTATTTAAAACAGTAACAACTTACCCGATGGGATTGCCGCGCTTCGCTACTTCCGCTACGCTTCGTGCCACTGCAAGCAGTGGGGCGCAATGACGCGGTTTTTAAACACTCTTAACCTTATCGGGCAAACGGCTTTGTCAAGATACGAGCAAGAGCAGGAGAGCGCGGAAAACCTGAAGGAGTTTACTTATGCGTAAATGACTGAAGGTTGCCACAGCTCGACGAACTATTGCGAAGCATATTGTCAAAGCGCTAATTAAAAAGATTAGTACTTGGGGCGAGAAATATAGGTAGTATGCAACAACTCGTGCGCCTTATGCGAGTTGGGCTCGCCGAAGAACTCTTCGTACAGTTTGGTTACGGTTGCATTCTCATGAGAGCAACGCATCTTGCTGTCCGAATCGTAATCGTAAAGAGCCTGTGCGCGAATGGCTTTTAAGTCTACGTTGTTGCGCACTTCGTCGTGAACGTAGGGCTGACCGCCGCCGTTTATGCAGCCGCCGGGACAAGCCATAACTTCTACGAATGTGTAGTTCTTTCTGCCGCTCTTGATATCTTCCAAAATCTTGCGTGCATTGCCGAGACCGCTTGCAATCGCTACGCTGACGCGCACGCCGCCAAGTGTGAACATCGCTTCCTTAACGCCTTCAGTGCCGCGCACTTCGTTAAAGACGATAGGCTCGTCTTCATCGCCGAGCACTTTAGCCGCAGTCCTTAAAGCCGCTTCCATAACGCCGCCCGTAGCGCCGAAGATTGCGCCTGCGCCCGAAGCTATTCCGAACGGGTCGTCGTATTCGGAATCGGGAAGATTTACAAAGTCGATACCCGCTTCCTTAATCATCTTGCCAAGCTCTCTGGTGGTTATGCAGGCGTCGGTGTTATGACCGAGCTCGTCACGCGTAAGCTCGAACTTCTTCGCCGTGCAGGGAATAACCGATACTACGAACAAATCTTCGGGCTTAATGCCGTTTTTCTGACAGTAGTAGGTCTTAAGCAGTGCCGAGAACATCTCCTGCGGTGACTTACAGGAAGAGAGATTAGGCAAAAATTCGGGATAGTAATGCTCGCAGAACTTTATCCAACCGGGGCAACAGCTCGTGAACATAGGAATAGTTCCGCCCGTCTTAACCCTTGCTAAAAGCTCGTTAGCTTCTTCCATAATGGTAAGGTCGGCGGTAGTGTCCATATTAAAGCACTCAACGTCGCCAAGCTGTTTGATTGCCGTTACCATCTTGCCTTCTACGTTAGTGCCTACGGGCAGCCCGAACGCTTCGCCCAAGGTCGCCCTTACGGAAGGCGCGGTGAAGAATACCACCTTTTTACTCTCGTCCACGATTGCACCCCAGACGTCTGCTATACTGCTCTTTTCATAGAGCGCGCCTACGGGACAGGCAACTATACACTGACCGCAGTTTACGCAGGGGGTATGTGCGAGCGACACGTCGAAGGGCGAGCCGATAACCTTAGCGTAACCCCTGTTCTTAGGACCGATTGCGCCAATCGTCTGCTTTTCGCAAGCCGCAACGCAACGGGTACACATAATACACTTCGAGTTATCCCTTACTACAGAAGGCGATAAATCGTCGATAGGTCTGTCGTAGTGGTCGGTACCGAACTTATCTTCTTCCGCGTTATATTCAAGTGCGAGCTTCTGCAATTCGCAATTCATAGAGCGAACGCAGGATAAGCACTTTTTCTTGTGAGTTGAAAGCAAAAGCTCCAAAGAAGTCTTTCTTGACTTGCGCACCTTAGGCGTATTCGTCCTTACTTCCATACCTTCCGAAACGGGGTATACGCAAGCGGCAACCAAGCCCCTTGCGCCCGTAGCTTCGACAAGGCACATACGGCACGAGCCTGCGCACTGCACTTCCTTTAAATAGCAAAGGGTGGGAATACGCACGTTGGCGAGCTTTGCCGCCTGTAAAATAGTTGAACCTTCAGGCACGCTTACTGAAATGCCGTTGATTTTTAAATTAACCATCATATATCCCCCCTATTATCTCTTTTCGATTGCATTGAACTTACAATGCGAAATACACTGTCCGCACTTGATACACTTCTTAATGTCGATATCGTGAGCGCTCTTGACCACGCCTGAAATTGCGTTTACAGGGCAGTTGCGCGCGCAGAGCGTACAGCCGCGACACTTGTCGGGATTGATATAGTAGTTCATAAGCGACTTACATACGCCTGCAGGGCAATGCTTATCCTGAATATGAGCAACGTATTCGTCTTCAAAGTGAGCTAAGGTCGAAAGTATGGGGTTGGGTGCAGATTGACCGAGCGCGCAGAGCGACGACGACTTCATGTGCGCGGCGATTTCCTTAATCTTTTCCAAATCTTCCATCTCGCCGTTACCTTCGGTTATCTTGGTCAAAAGCTGAAGCATACGCTTAGTACCTATTCTGCAAGGGGTACATTTGCCGCAGCTTTCGTCGGCGGTGAACTCTAAATAGAACTTAGCGATATCTACCATACAGGTGTCTTCGTCCATAACGATAAGACCGCCCGAGCCCATCATAGAGCCGATTGAAACGAGATTATCGAAGTCCATAGGAATATCTATGTACTTTGCAGGGATACAGCCGCCCGAAGGTCCGCCCGTCTGCGCGGCTTTGAACTGCTTGCCGTTAGGTATGCCGCCGCCGATTTCGTTTACTATGGTATTAAGCGTCGTACCCATAGGCACTTCCACAAGTCCGACGTTATGAATTTTTCCGCCGAGCGCAAAGACCTTAGTGCCCTTGCTCTTTTCCGTACCGATAGACGCGAACCACTCGGCGCCGTTCATAATTATGGGGTTGATGTTTGCCCACGTTTCGACGTTATTCAATACGGTAGGTTTCTGGAAAAGACCGCATTGCGCCGAGAAAGGCGGACGGGGACGGGGTTCGCCCCTGTGACCTTCGATAGAAGTCATAAGCGCAGTTTCTTCGCCGCAGACGAATGCGCCTGCGCCTAAACGTACGAATATGTCGAAGTCGAAACCGCTGCCTAAGATGTCCTTGCCTAAAAGCCCTGCTTCCCTTGCCTGAGATATTGCTATGTTAAGCCTTTGTACTGCAATGGGGTATTCGGCACGAACGTAGATAAAGCCTTCATGTGCGCCTACAGCGTAGCCTGCAATAGCCATTGCTTCCAACACGGTGTGGGGGTCGCCTTCGAGAACCGACCTGTCCATAAACGCACCGGGGTCGCCTTCGTCGGCGTTACAGCAGACGTATTTAACGTCGCCAACGGCTTGTTTGGTCAACTGCCACTTTAAGCCCGTAGGGAAGCCTGCGCCGCCCCTGCCCCTTAAGCCGGAAGCCTTGACTGCCGCAATAACGTCGTCGGGGCTCATTTCGAAGAGCGCCTTCTTTAAAGCCGCGTAGTCGCCTGCAGCTAACGCTTCGTCGATATCTTCTGCCGCGATTACGCCGCAGTTACGAAGGGCAATTCTCACTTGGTGCTTATAGAAGGGAATTTCGGCAAAGGGAATTATGCTTCCGTCTTCGTGTACCGTGCCTTCGTATAAGAGCTCTTTAACGACTTCGCCGCCCTTTACAAGGTGCTTTTCGGCAACCGTCTTTGCGTGTTCGGGCGTCATCTGCGAATAGAACGCGCCTTCGGGATATACTATCATAATAGGACCGAGCGCACACAGACCGAAACAGCCCGTTTTAACGATTAACACGTCGTCTATGCCAAGCTCTTTAAAGCTCGTCTCAAGCTGTTCTATAACCTTAAGCGACTGCGAAGACGTACAGCCCGTACCGCCGCACACCAAAATCTGCTTTCTGTACTCGGTGGTTTGAGCAAGCTTTTCAGCCTGTTCCCTTATTATCCTTCTTACTTTAACAAGGTCAGCCTTTTTTGCCGCCCTTGCTTCTAATTCTTTAACGGTCATCTCTTGCCCCCTTAATCCTGCATATATTTTTCCAAAACGGCGTGAACCTGCTCGGGGGTCATTTTGCCGTATACGTCGTCGTCGACTATCATAACGGGCGCAAGTCCGCAAGCGCCCACGCAACGACAGCTGTCGATAGAGAATCTGCCGTCGGGCGTGCATTCCCCGCAGGAAATTCTAAGTTCCTTTTCAACCGCCGCCAAAATCTTATCCGAGCCCTTTACGTAGCAAGCCGTACCAAGGCAGACGGAAACGCGGTGTTTGCCCTTGGGCTGAAGGGAAAACTGTGCGTAGAAGGTGGCAACGCCGTAAACTTCCGACAAGGGAATGTTGAGTTCTTCGGCGATAATGCTCTGCACTTCTGAAGGCAGATAGCCGTAGATGTTCTGAGCTTCGTGCAAGATGGGCATAAGGCAACCGCGCTCTGATTTGTGCTTTTCAATACATTCGCGCAGAAGTCTTTCCTGCTCGTCCGTGCCGTTAAAATTGTTTTGTGACATTTTAAAATACTCCTATATGTATTCAAACATATATATTATATCATAGTAAATATGGATATGCAATTCATTTGCCGTTTTTTGTAGATTTCTTTCCACGTTTGTTACTTTTTAACAATACGAATTTTTCACCTTATTCGGGTATACGGCTATTTAGAGAAATTAATAACTCTCAAACTGCGATTTGTATAGAGTATAATAATACCCCTTTTGCGCCATAAGAGAGTTATGAGTACCCTGCTCGACGACGTTGCCGTCGTCCACGACCAAAATTTTATCGGCGTTTTTAATAGTAGACAATCTGTGCGCGATTACAAAGCAAGTCCTGCCCTGCATTAAACTCGTCATTGCGGCAGAAATTACCTGCTCGGTACGGGTATCCACGTTTGAAGTGGCTTCGTCCAAAATCAAGATGGGCGCGGTCGAGAGCATTGCCCTTGCAATGGTCAAAAGCTGTTTCTGCCCTTTAGAAACGTTAGCGGCGTTGTCGGTTAAAACCGTGTCGTAGCCTTGTGGCAATCTCTCTATAAACGAGTGGATATGCGCCGCCCTGCACACCTTTTCGACCTGCTCAGCCGTTGCGCCGCTGCTTCCGTAGGCAATATTTTCGTACACAGTGCCTGCAAACAGCCAAGTATCCTGAAGGACGAGCGTAAACGCCCTGCGGAGCGACGCACGCGTAAAGGTGCTTATGTCCTGCCCGTCGAGATAGATTGCGCCGCTCTGCGGTTCGTAAAAGCGCATTAAAAGATTAATAAGCGTAGTCTTTCCCGCACCCGTATGCCCAACGATTGCAACCACGTCGCCCTTGTTTGCCGTTAATGACAGGTCCTTTATCACCGTACACCCCGCAGTATAGCCGAATGAAACGTCTTTAAACTCGACTTTGCCGTCCACCTTATCAAGCGTCTTACAGTCGGGGTCGTAGAGCACTTCTTCCTTTTCGTCCAGCACCTTGAACACCCTGTCCGCCGCGGCAAACGCCGACTGGAATTCGCCTATAACGTTGGAAATTTCGTTAATCGGTCCTGAAAACTTTCTTGAATAGAGCACGAACGAAGAGATTTGCCCTATACCTATACCGAACAAGCCGAACGCATAGCAAAGTGCGCCGAACACCGAAATAAGCGTGAGCGATAGATTATTAAAGAAGTTTACGGTAGGTCCTGAGAGAGTGCCGTAGTATTCCGCCTTAGTGTATGCAAGGGCAGCTTTCTCGTTCTTTTCTTCAAACAGACTGCAAACGCCTTCTTCCCTGCCGTACGCCTTAGTAGTCTTTTGTCCGCTTAAAAGCTCTTCGCCAAAGCCGTTTAGCTCGCCGAGCGCCGCACTGCGCCTTTTAAATAGCGGCTGTACCTTTTTGGTTATAATAACCGTTGCGGCAAAGCTTAAGGGCAGAGTCACTGCGAACACGGCGACGAGCGGTGCGGCAATAACCAACATCATAACGAGCGCGCCGATTATCTGCACAACGCTTTTAAGCACCATAATTACGTCGTTTGCAAGCGACGCCCCCACCGTGTCCACGTCGTAAGAGAGCACGGATATTACGTCCCCTGCCTGACGGCTGTCAAAGTAGCCTACGGGCAGATTTATTAGCCTGTTGAACAAATCGCCGCGCATGCGTTTAGACATCTTACGCGCGATATACGCCATACCTATCGTCGTTAAATAGTTAAGAACGTGAGACGAAATATAGGTACAGATTAACGCCAAACATAAGTAACCTATTTTTGCAAAGTCGGTCGTGCCGTCGACTTTTATTTCGGCAATGGCAAGTCCGCAAAGGTATGGACCGACTAAGGACAGTCCAACCGAAATAAGCGTACCTAAGGCGACCGCGATAAACAGCGGCAATGAAGGCTTTAAATAGCCCATAAGCCTGTACGCGGTATATTTTTTATCCACCTTCTTTTCAGCAAAGCGACGGGTGTCGGAAACGTGAATTCTCGGTTCTCTCATACTTCACCCCCCATCTGCGCCTGAGCAATAAGCCGGTATTCTTCACAGCTTTCAACAAGCTCTTCGTGCGTACCCATTCCTGCAATTTCGCCGTCGCATAATACGATAATAAGGTCGGCGTTTTTTACGGCGCTAACTCTCTGCGCGACGATTACCTTAGTGCAGGACGAATACTCGGTTGCAAGGTTCTTCCTTAGCGTTGCGTCGGTGGCGTAGTCAAGCGCGGAAGAGCTGTCGTCCAAAACTAAAATTTCGGGGTTACCTGCAAGCGCACGGGCGATTAAAAGGCGTTGCTTTTGTCCGCCCGAAAGGTTGGTCGCCTTTTGAGCAAGGCGGTAGTTTACCCCTTCTTCTCGCTCGGAAATAATCTCGTCCGCACAGGCGCACCTGACCGCCTTATCAAAGTCCGCCTTTGGAATATCGCGGAAATACTTGATATTCTCTTCTATGGTGTCGGCGAAGAGAAAATCGTTTTGGAATACGCAGCCGAACTTACTTTTAAGCGTTTGGCTATCGTACGAGCGAACGTCCTTACCGTCTACGTAGACGGCGCCGCCGCCAACGTCGTAAAAGCGCAATAAAAGGTTTATAACTGTGGTCTTGCCGCTGCCCGTTCCGCCGATTATGCCCAGCGTTTGACCGCGCATAACTGAAAAGCTTATACCGCTTAAATTGTCGCCCTTGCCGTTATAGGAAAAGCTGACGTCCTTAAACTCTATCGCCGCGCCGTTATCCCCTTCGGGGCAGTCTATAACGGGCATTTCGCCTTTATAATCTAAAACCTTTTCAATTCTCGACGACGACGCAAGCCCCCTTGCAAGCACGACGAAGATTTTTGAAACGCCGAGCATGGCGTTTACGATAAGCGTGAAATAGGATAAAAACGCAATTAGCGTACCGCTTGAAGAAGACAGGTATGCGCCGAGCGCAATCACCCCGACGAGCGAAAGCTCTAAAATTAGGTTGGTCAAGGGGTTGGTTAGCGAAGTTATTTTTGCCGCCTTAAACTCGTTTTCGGCAAGGTTTTGGTTTGTGCCTTTAAACTTTTCGCCTTCGTACGCCGTCTGAGAAAGCGCCTTAACCACCCTTACGCCCACAACGTTTTCCTGCATAGCCCTGACGACCGCGTCGCCGCCCGACTGCACGTCGGAATAGGCTTTGACCGATTTTTTAGTTATAATCACCGCCGCAAACACGACTAAGGGTAAGCACGCCGCCAAAATAAGCGCCAGCTTCCAATCTAAGATAAAGGTGAACACTACGCCGCCGACTAAAAGTATAGGCGCTCTTACGCCCATTCGCAAGGTCCTTGCCACCGTCTGGTTGACGTAATAGGTGTCGCTCGTCAGCCTTGACACGAGCGACGGAACGGTAAATTTATCCACTCCCGAACTCGACATATAGGTTATTCTTTTAAACAGCGACTGCCTTAAATCTCTCGTCATTTTACCCGACGAAAACGCGACTAAGCGATTTGCAAAGATATTGCCGAGCAATGCCGCAAGCGAAAAGATTAGCATTAATACGCCGAGTATTACTATTAATTTGATATCCTTAGAAGGAACGCCGTAGTCGACCATATAGTCTAAAAGCAGGGGCAAAAACAGTTCCGAAAAACTGCCTATAAACTTTAATATAAGTCCGCCGATTACCCCGCCTTTATACGGCTTTATGTAGGTAAGCGTCTTTTTCATAGCTCGCACCCGAGATAGCGGCGTGCGTTTGCAATGAGCTTATCCAAAAGGGCGGCAAGCTCTTCACGCTCCTGTTTAGTAAACCCTTCGCACACGATTTCGCGCCAACGCTTATTCTCTGCTCTAAGCTCGGGCACAATGCCTTTGCCCTTGTCCGTAGTGTAAACGAGCATTACGCGCCTGTCTTGGTCGCTCTGCTCTCTTCTGATATAGCCGTTTTCTTCCAACGCGCTGAGCTGACGGGCGACGTTAGATTTGTTTATCATCATCTTTTTTGCGAGCATATCCTGAGATACGCCTTCCTGATTCGACACTTCTAAAAGGTACTTGACCTGCGCACCCGTTATGCCCTTATTTGCAAACACCCCGTCGCGATACAGCATAGTGCTCTGCGCCATAAGCGAAATGTTCTTCATAAAATATTCCATAGTATTTACCGCCTTATAATTTTCGTATAGCACGAACCGCACGGTCGTGCTATACTATATCGTTGCGCTCGCAATCGTTGCGCGTGCAACTAATTATATTATAGACGGTTTTTAGAATTTGTCAAGCGCCTTGCGGTTTTTTTAAGGCTCGGTTTTTTAATTTTGCAAAAAGCGGGGTCAAGGAGTAGCTTACGGGGAAGGCGAAAGCGAGAGCGCCAAGACACAGCGACAGCGCGCCGAACCCGACAAATCTTGCCGAGCAAACCGACAAAAACGCCGCCACGCCGCATACGGCAGGGCAGATTAATTTAATTAAAAATCTTAATATGGCGTTACTTAATAGGGCGTTACCGCCGCCACGCCGGGCAAACGGCAGACACTCTGCAAAGGCAATGCAAACCGCCGTAACGCAACAGGCAACCCTGTCGCAACAGGACAGTGCTTCGCCGCCGTTTAGCGCTAACACGGGCGCGAAAAGCGCAGAAAGGGCGCAGAAAATTAAGACGGGCAGATTATTATTTTGCGCGGTTTTATGTGCCGCCGAACTCTTTGCGTTTTTCAACTGCGAAAGCAGGGGCGTAGCGAGCGAGCAGAGCGAATGTACGCTTACCGCCGTCAATGCGCCGTAAACGCATACGCCCAAAATTCTACGTCCGACCAAGCTTGCCGCCGCTTGGAATACGACCTGTGGATAGACGGTAAAGGCACAGGCTATGCCGCCTTCGAATTTAACGCCGTACAGATAAGGGCAGACGGACAGCGCCGCCATGACGCAGCCTAAAAAGTTTGCAAAAACTATTTTTAACGCGGCAATATAAATCGAACCGCCCTGCATAGTCTTTGCAAAAACGGGCATAACGCCTGCCGCAAGCGATAGAGATAAAAGCGTCTGCCCCACCGCTTCCACCCATAGCTCGCCGCATAGAAGGCAGGTTAAGTCGGGCAAAGGCACGCCTTTAAAAAGCCCCTTTAGCGCAAGAAAAGCAAAGACTGCAAGCGACGAGCACACCGAAATTTTGCCCGAAATATTTAGTGCACCGCCGCCGCTTTGCAGGATAAAGAACACGGCAGGAAAGATTAAAAAAGCCGTTAAATAGGGCATATATGCGTACGTTTCAACGTTTGCGCTTATTGCAAAATTTATGCACGCACCGCCCAGCTTGCAGGCAATAACCCCGTAATATAGCGCGATTACCGCAGAATTTGCCGCCGCCGCACGCATTATAAGGGCGAGAACACCATTTGCTTTATTACGCCTTGCACTGCGCCCGTAATTAAGCTCGGCACACAGCAAGGGGAAGCCTATGAGCGCAAGGCAAACGGCGTATGCAAAAATAAATGCAAACCCGTATTTTGCGCATAGCGCAGGAAAACGAAAGGCGTTGCCCAGCCCCGTAGCCGCCCCCACCGCCGCAAATATTCCACCCTTTTTTTCCTTTACCATAGTTGATAAATATATTTAGCGCCAGCCCCGTTTATGACGGTTATAACGTAATATGGGCAAATCAAAACTACGCGTTCAACGCGTAGTTTGCTCCAGCCCTGAAAGGGCATGGTA
>JBJEVB010000032.1:0-20141 GCA_051884155.1 Candidatus Coproplasma sp.
CCCTTAGGAGGGGGCTGTTATATCCATTTAACTACGGAACCGTATTTGCAATAAACGCAATTTGTTTTGACTATAATATAATACAACACCTTTGCGTAAAAATCAACTTTTTTTAAAGTAAAAATACGACCTTGAAAGGCCGTATTTTTACTTTTAACTTAAAAGTTTATTTATCGTAACTTTTACGAATGAAAATCTTATAGCGGAATTTGTATAAAGTCAATGCAACTGCGCCTGCAAGGATAATTCCTACTACTGTCCAGACTACTGCGGGGTTGAAATCCTTAACGTCTAAACACCTTACGTTTATCCACATCTGGTTAATCTGCGAAAGCCTGTCGCCAAAGTCCATCATAACTACGCTGCGTTCGATTACGTTTGAAGGGGGGTATTGCGCAAACAACTGTCTGCCTTGATTAATCTGGTTACTGTCGTCAAAATTAAAGGTTGACTTATCGGCTAAAACGATTGCTTCGCTTCCTTCGCCGAAGAAATATGAAAGGTCGTATTCGTAAACTTCTTCAACGTCTTCATCAGCTTCGTAGTTCCAGTTAAGGTAGTTATAAATCAAGTTGTTTTCCATATCGTCGCCGCCTGCTATGGATGACGTGTAGCCGATATAGTACATATTTCTAACGGCGTTATCTGGGCGGGACAGGAAGTTTACGAAAGCTTCAGCGGCTTGCTTTTTCTGTGCGTTGCCTTCAATGCCGTCTTTAAGCATTACCCAGCCGTCGAACCAAAGGTTAGTACATTCGTAGGGTACGGAATACCAAAGCTCGGTGGGGGTGTTCTCGTCGGAATCGGCTAAGTCCATAATGTAGACGCCGTCACCCGACCATTGGAAGTTTGCGGCGACTTTACCTGTAACCATATCTGCTTTACCGCTGTCGGTTTCAAAGGAATAGACGTTTTCTTTAATCTCCTTTAACACGTCTTCCGCGCCTGCAATGGTGTTATCGTCGGTTGCATTTAAAAGCTCTTTACGCGTTTGTGCAGTCGTCGATTCGTCCAAAAGAGTTTCTGCGTTGCAGATGCCTAAAGCTGCAAAGTAAGCGTCTCTAACGTTGTCCTTTATGGTGACCTTGCGCTTATAATCGCTGTTTTTCAAAATATTCCAGCTTAAAACGTCTTCGTCGGCGGAAATTTCAGGGTTATAGACAAGCCCCGTCGTGCCCCACATATAGCAGGCGGCGTAATCCGTCCAGCCGTTTGTTTCAAACATTTGGGCAATATAGGGGGATACGTTGTTTTTGTAGTAGTTCTGCTTGTTGCTCTCATCGAAGAAGTTGCTCGAATATTTTTCAAGTTTTCCTTCATTCAAAAGCTTCATAATCATATATTCGGACGGGCAGACTAAATCGTACTTATCACCCAAATTTAAGCGGTTATAAAGGTCTTCGTTAGTGCCGAAGGTGGAATATTCAACCTTGATATTAAAGCCGTAATCGCCGTTGTTAAACCATTCGGTAAAATCGTCAACAATAGAGTTTACGCCCATAATACCGCCTAAGTCAGGGTCGTAAGGATTTTCAATATCAATTAATTCTTCTTCATCCCATTTACCTTCGTCGATATATTCTTCCCAGTTGGAAACTCTTAAGGTCAGCGTTTCTTCCTGATGTGAACATGCGGCAAAGCTGAAGGCGGAAAGGGCAACGGTGGTTGCCGCAACAACCGATAAAATTCTCTTAGTATGCCTTTTCATCTTTGTTTTTCTCCTTTCTTCTTGCCGAAAGTACGTTCATAACGACGACGAAAATAACTACGATTACGAATATTAACGTACTCAAAGCCCAAAGAGCTGTTTTAATTTCGGTCTGGCTGCCCTTGGTTGCATTTACAACATAGGTTGAAATCGTATCAAAGGTAGAAGGCTTTGTGTAAGTCGTAATGAAGTAGTCGTCTAAAGAGAGAGTAACCGCCAACATAAAGCCCGATAAAATGCCGGGAATGAGTTGGGGTATAACTACCTTAAATAAAGCTTGTGCAGGGGTTGCGCCTAAATCTAACGCCGCTTCGTATAGGTTGTTGTCAAGCTGCTTGAGCTTGGGAAGAATGGAAAGGTAAACGAAGGGCGCGCAGAGTACGACGTGACCGATAACCAAAGGAACGTAAGTGTCCTTGTTTATGCCGAATAAAATGATAAGCAAAACGCAAATTGAAAAGCCCGTTACGACGTCTGCGTTTACGACGGGTATCTGGTTTGCGGTATTAATCAGTCCTTTAACGGTGCGCTTTGAATAGAACGCGCCGATTGCGCCGAGCGTTGCTAAGATTGTTGCTATTAGCGCTGAGCCGAGCGCAAGCAAAATAGTTCCTACAATCATATCGCGCAAGTCTTCGTTTTTAAACAGATTTGCGTAGTTTTCAAGCGAGCCTGAAGATATCGGACCGCCTACCATGGTTGCGTCCGTAAAGCTGTAAAAGGCAAGTATTAAAATGGGTACATATAACAGCAGAAGGACTAAGCCAAGCCATACGCCGTATAAAGCTTTTTTCACAATAAGTTCCTCCCTGATTTGCTGTCTTTATCGCCGAAGCGGTTAGTTATAAGCGTAACGATGAAAATAATTGCAAGTAAGATTAATGAAATCATAGAGCCGTTATGCCAGTCGTATGCGCTGAAGTAGCTGCCTATAAGGCTGCCCATAATGTAGGTGCTGTTATAAAGCATATCAAGTACGACGTAGTTGGTCATAGAAGGCAACAAAACCATCGTTATGCCGGAGATAATGCCGGGTATGGATAAGGGAAGGGTTACCCTTAAAAATACGATAAACTTGTTTGCGCCTAAGTCCGACGCCGCTTCCATAAGGTTTTTATCAAGCTTTTGGAAGCAGGTGTACAGCGGTAAAATCATAAACGGCAAAAAGTCGTACGTCATACCGATTACGGAATTTAAGAAGGGGAACTGAGAGATATTACCTTCTAAAACGGATAAAACTTCCTTTAAAGCAGTAATTCTAAGCGTGAAGTTTATCCACATAGGAAGAACCAACAGCATTAAAATGACGTATTGCTTTTTAAAGCCGCTGCGCGCCAAAATATAGGCGGTGGGATAGGCGATTAACAGGCAAATAATAGTGGTGGTTGCCGCAAGCAACAGGCTGTATAAAAGCGTGCCTATCGTGTTAGTGTTGGTGAAGAATGCAATAAAATTGTCAAACGTTATCTGCCCTTGACCGTTAGTGAAAGCGTAATAGAAAATTACGAGCAAGGGGGCTATAACGAACAGTATTAAAAATACTGCGTACGGCAGACAGAGCTGACTGCGCGAAAACCTTAGCCTTTTCATCTTAGTTTTCGTCCTCCGCCTTAACTATAAGCTTCATTTTAATTTTCTCTGAAGGGATAATCAAGCTTACAAGGTCGTCTGTGTTCCAAAGGTCGGGGCAAGCTAAAACGTAATCTTCTTCATTTTCTTCCGTTCTTACGATATAGCGGTAGTGGTCGCCCTTATAAATCATTGAAATAATGTTGCCTACGACGCCGCCTGCCGACTTATCGTCGCTCATCTCTATATCGTGGGGGTCGACTTCTACTTCAACTTCAACGCCCGTAAGGTCAAGCTTTTCACCCGTAGCCGTGATTAAGTAACCTTCTTCGTCCAAGTGTGAACCGGGGTAAAGAGTGGTCACGTCGCAATCGAATTCGCCGTCGCCGAACTCAACGGTATTGTTCTTAGTTATTTCGCCGACGTATTTGTTTACGGTATATACCTTGTGCATCAAGTGAATGCCGTCGGGCTCTATTCTCATACCGATAGTAGCGCCGACTTCGGGGGACGTGGTGCTTTGAATTACAATTTCAAACTTGCCGACTTCAACGGTGATTTCGTAATGAACGCCCTTGAATACGGTTGAGATAACCTTGCCCTTAAGCTGACCTTCCTTAGGTGCGCAGATTTTAATATCTTCGGGGCGAACGACTACGTCGACCATATCGTTGAGCTCAAACTCGTCTAAACAGTCAAAGGTTGCGCCGCAGAATTTGACCTTAAGCTTGCCCACGACCGTGCCGTTGAAAATGTTGCTCTCGCCGATAAAGTCTGCAACGAAGGTGTTAATGGGCTCGTTGTAAATTTCGGTGGGGGTGCCGACTTGCTGAATTTCGCCGTCGTTTATAACCACGACTTTATCTGACATAGTAAGCGCTTCTTCCTGGTCGTGAGTAACGTAAATGAAGGTTATGCCGAGCTTTTTGTGCATATTTTTAAGCTCAATCTGCATTTCTTTACGCATCTTTAAGTCGAGTGCGCCCAAAGGCTCGTCCAAAAGAAGAATTTCTGGCTGGTTAACGATTGCCCTTGCGATTGCGATACGCTGCTGCTGACCGCCTGAAAGGGTGGATACGTTTCTCTTTTCAAAGCCGTCAAGGTCAACTATTTCCAAAGCCTTTTTAACTTTTTTATCGATGTCCGACTTTGCAAGCTTGCGCATTTTTATAACTTTATTGCCCTTTTTATCGGTCGTTTCCACTTCAATCTTTTTAAGGCGGAGTCCGAAAGCAATATTCTCGTATACGTTCAAGTGGGGGAAGAGGGCGTACTTCTGGAAAACCGTATTAACGGGTCTTTTGTTGGGGGGAAGCTTGCTTATGTCTTCGCCGTTCAAAAGAATTTGACCGGAGGTGGGCAATTCAAACCCTGCAATCATTCTAAGCGTAGTCGTCTTGCCGCAACCTGACGGACCTAAAAAGGTGACGAACTCACCCTTTTTTACCTTTAGGTTGAAGTTGTCTACGGCGATGGTATCACCGTCGTAGACCTTTTGGATGTCGATTAATTCGATAATGTTTTCGGAATCTATCATATTCTCGTCCTTTGTAAATATATTTTTACTTGTTGAATTATCTCTCATATTAAACTTTAAAAGTTGGGCGGGGTTGATACCCATATAAACTTTGCAGTCGTCTTGCCTATATTTTTAATGTTGTGCGGCTTGTTTGCCGTGTAATAAAAGCTTTCGCCCTTTTTGCAGGTGTATTTGGCGTTGCCGAGACTTATGCTTATCTTGCCTTCTAACACAAAACCGAATTCTTCGCCTTCGTGGGGGAAGTCGTCGGCGGTGGAAGCGCCTGCTAAAAGCTCGACCAAAACGGGTTCCATCTCGTTCTTTTGGGCGTTAGGGATAATCCACTTCAAAATCATTCCGTCGTCGTGCTTTTCGATAAAGTCGTTTTCCGAAAAGACTATGCGGTTGTCGTCTTCCTTTTTAAAGAAGTCGGAAAGGTTTGTGCCTAAAGCGGATAATATATCTATCAACGTGGCAATCGAAGGCGACGTAAGGTCGTTTTCAAGCTGAGAGATATAGCCTTTAGTAAGCTCGCACCTGTCTGCAAGTTCGGACTGAGAAAGGTTAAGCTGTTGTCGCAGTTGTTTGATTTTAGAACCTATTTCCATAATTAACCTATAATAAACAAAAAGTTTAGTTAAATAAAACGCTTAACAAATTTAAACTCAAAGTTTAGTAAAAATAAACCGAGATAAATTATATATTTGCGTATGCTATATGTCAAATAAATAAAGGAATATTTTGCAAATAATTGTAAATTTTTTTATACGATAAAAGTCCCGAAAAAAATTCGGGACTTATTGGCTTGTTTAAACGGCAAAGTAGGGGGGTAAGCTGCTGTGTTCTTTACATAAGGGGTAAGGTCATCTTGTGCGTTTTTGTTGAAAAGTAAAATGCACGGGTAAAATACCCGTGCATCTAAAATACGATAAATTGTTACGCCATTGCATTGAGCTTCTTAGCGAGACCCGATTTCTTGTTAGCGGCAGTATTCTTCTTTAATACGCCCTTAGAAACGGCGCCGTCGATTACGGAGCAAACTTCGGGGAAGAGTGCGGTAGCAGCAGCCTTATCGCCGCTTTCAACTACAGCAAGGAACTTCTTAACCATGTTTTTAACGTGGGTCTTAACAGCCTTGTTCTCTTCGGTCTTCTTATCAATAACCAATACGCGTTTTTTTGCAGATTTTATGTTGGGCACGATTCTTTCTCCTTTTAGTTCTCTTAAACTTAAACCGAGAGTAATTTTATCATAAATAACTTGGGTTGTAAACTGTTTTTTAACCCGTTTTAAATTTTTTTTAATAAACTTTTTAAGTAATTAATATTTATATTAATATGGTAGGGAAAAGGAAGAGTGTCGTCGTTTTCGATAGCGGCATAGGCGGCTTGAATCTTTTATACGAGTGTGCGCTAAGGGTCAGGGACGTAGATTATTATTACGTTTCCGACAGCTATAATATGCCCTACGGCAACCGAAATAGGGACGAGATTTTGTCCTTAACCTTAAATGCGCTAAAGGTGGTGGACAAATTAAATCCGATTGCGCTCATTTTAGCGTGTAATACGGTTACCGCGAATTGTATTAAAAGCTTGCGGGCAAGATATTCATTCCCTGTGATAGGCGTTCAGCCTGCCATAAAAAGCGTGATGGGGATAAGCGATAATTGCCTTATTCTTGCAACCAACGCCACAGTAAAGAGTCCTGAGTTCAATAGGTTATTAAAAATATATAATATGCCGTGCGCGTGCGCGAAGGGCTGTGACGAGCTTGCAAAGTACGTTGAAGATAATATTGTTAACCTTCCTGATAACCTTCCTGAAGAGCTGTTGCCGGATGTGAAAGCAGATTGCGTAGTGCTTGGCTGTACCCATTACGCCTTCGTAAAACGCCAGATTGCAGCAAAATATAAATGCGCCGTAATCGACGGAATAGGTGGGACTGCTGACCATTTCGCGAAAATTTTAGGGACAGATGACCACTTGACGCCACTTTTAGGGAAAAATAGCCACTTTCACAATAAAACGGTAAATTTAACTTTTTTAGGTGGTGATTTTGAAAAAAACTCACAAATATTTAAAAGTATTTACATAAACAATTGTTTAAAAATGTCAAATAATTACATAAAATTTAAATTTTTTTAAAAAAATTATAGCAAAGTGGTTGACAGTGGTCAAAATGTATGTTATCATTAAATCACTCATCAAGGAAAGGGATAATTCTATGGCAATGCTAACAGGCGAATACAGCCACCAGCTGGACGCTAAAAACAGAATGAGAATTCCCGCCAAGCTTAAAAAAGAGCTTGGTGATGAGTACTATTTCTGTATCGGTACAAACCATTGCATTACCGTCCTTTCAAAAGCCGAAGCTGAATCTCAACTCGAAAAACTTCTTTCGATAAGATATAGCGACTTGGGTAAACAAAAGGTCTTGAGAGAGATTGCAAAGTCCTTCGTTCAAGCGGTAGAGGATTCGCAGGGAAGAGTAGTGCTTCCGCCCGAACTTCGCAGACACGCTCAGCTTGGTAAAGACGATAAAGAGCTTATGATTTGCGGTGCAATCAACAGGATTGAAATCTGGTCTAAGAAAGTTTACGACGAATACTTCTCAGACAGCGACGAAGAAGATTTTGATACTCGCCTTTCCAAGTTGGAAGATTTCTAAAAAATGATTAAGTTTTCCCATCTGCCCGTAATGCTTGAAGAGTGTATGCAGGGCTTAAACTTAAAAGACGGCGGTATTTACTTTGACGGAACGGTGGGTGGCGGCGGTCACTCATACGAAATATTAAAAAGGACTTCCCCAAGCGGCAGGCTGATTGCAACTGACAGAGACGACGATGCGATAGCGGCGGCAACCGAAAGACTTAGCGAGTTTGAAGGCAGATTTACAATCTACAAATCAAACTATAAAGACTACGAAAGAGTTTTCTCTCTTGCAGGGGTAGACGAAGTAGACGGAGTGCTTTTAGATTTCGGCGTTTCAAGCTATCAGCTCGATAATAGAGAAAGGGGTTTTTCCTATCTGGGCGGAGACGCGCCGCTGGATATGAGAATGGATAAAAGCTCTCCCTTAACTGCGGAAATAATTCTTAACGAGTATTCCGAAAGGGAGATTGCAAAAATCCTTGACGAGTTCGGCGAAGAGCGATTTGCAGGCAAAATCGCCGCTAACGTAGTAAAAGAAAGAGCGAATGCGCCGCTTAAAACCTGCGGACAATTCGTTGAGATAATAGAAAACAGCATACCAAAGAAATTCAGTCAAAACGGACCTGTAGCAAGAAAGAGCTTTCAAGCAATAAGGATTGCGGTGAATGAAGAGCTCGACGGGCTTTACGACTGTGTGGTAGGGCTGATACGAAAGCTTAAAATAGGCGGAAGAATAGCAATACTAACCTTTCATTCGTTGGAAGACAGGATAGTTAAAAAGGCTTTCAATCAATTAGAATTAGACTGTATATGCGACAAGCGCTTGCCTGTATGCGTATGCGGAAAGAAAAAGGAAATAGAGATTATAACAAAAAAACCAATCGTGGCATCCTTAAAAGAAATGGCGATAAATTCCCGTTCAAAATGCGCCAAATTAAGGGTAGCAGAAAGAATAGACAGCTAATGTGATAAGGAGTGAAAACAATGGCAGTCGATACACCCGTTTTAGAAAGACGTACATCCGAATTGACTAGGACGAATAACGTTCCCTTCGCGGTGCCTACTCGTTCCGAATACGAAGCAGAAGACGAACATAATGCCCGTATTAAGGACAATTATGCAAGGCTTATTAATCCTAACAATAAGATAGAGGATATATTCAATCAAAACTGTGCTACGTCCGTTCGGGAGCCCGTACAGGTCGCTCAGCCCGTTCAGGCAGAGCCTTATCTCGTACAAAACGCTCGTGCTGACGCTGCTATTTTCCGCGCAGATAATCCCATTAATCAGCGTTTTGTGGCTGACGCTACGGTAGTAAACGAAGCAAACGAAGAAGAAGAGAACGAGGACCTTCGTCCTACGGCTGCAACCATTCAGTACAGAACGGTTGATTGCGCAGACGTGGAAACCGATTCCGTTCAGAGCGAACGTTTTTCGCTTTCAAAAAAGCAAAAGACAATGCTTATCGTGCTCGTTGCGGTAGTCGTATCCTTGATTACGCTTATTATTATCAATGCAACCATTATTGCAAACCTTAACACCGATATCGCTCAGCTCAATTCCGATATCGCTGGTATCAATGCCGAAATTCAGTCAAGCGTTTCTCAGATTGCTGATAAAATTAATAAGGCTCAAGCAGGTTTGAATACCTTAAGGGGTGCAACGGCAGGCGTAAACGCAAGCGTAGCAGACGCTTTATATAGCTTAGTTGGTTAATAAAATATATTGAGGAAATAACAATTAAAGAACAAGGTTTTTCTATAACTGTTTTACAAAAGAGGTTATTGTCAGTGGTACTGATAATAACCTTTATTTTTTGCATTATTATCGCAAGATTTTTCTACGTTCAGGTGGTATGGGGGAGTGAGTTGACCCTGCGTGCAACCGACCAGTGGAACAGGGAAATACCTATAGTTGCGCCGCGCGGCGTAATTTACGACAGGAACGGAACGCTGCTTGTCGGCAATAAAACGACGTACAGGGTGTTCGTACGCCCCAACGCCGTAGTGTCTAAGGAAAAATGCGCGGTAGAGCTTTCTGCTGTCTTGGGAATAGACCCACAGGCTCTTTTAGATAAATTGAATAAGAAAAACCTGTCGGAAGTCACCGTTGCCAAGCAGGTTGATAAGGAAAGCATTGAAAAACTCGTTTCTTTAGGGCTTGCAGGCGTCTATTATTCAAGGGATAACGCCAGAACTTATTCCTATAACGACCTGCTCTGTCAGGTGTTGGGCTTTACCGCGTCCGACGGTACGGGGCTTACGGGGATTGAAAAGTACTATGAAAATCTTCTCTGCGGCACGAACGGAGAAATATCCTACACGACGGATATCGTAGGCATAGAGACGGAACACACCCAAATTGTTTATAAGGAAGCGCTTGCAGGCGATAACTTAAAACTGACGATTGATTTGGAGATTCAGCTTTCTGCCGAGCGTGCAATGCGCAGCGTATATAACTCGTCGGGTGCAAAAAAAGTGTCTTGCATCGTGCTTGACCCGTCAAATTTCGATATTTTGGCAATGGTCAACTACCCGTCTTACAATCTCAACGAAATTCCGAGAGACGACGCGGACAGATTAAACGCCGAGTCGAGAAACTGCCTTGTCAGCGATATCTACGAACCCGGTTCGACTTTCAAAATTATAACTGCTGCGGCAGACTTAGAAGAATACGTCAAGGGCAATCCTAAGGCGTTTTCACCGACTTACGTCTTTAACGGCAGTCGAACGAGAATAGTGGACGGAACGACTATTAAATGCTGGTCGGACCACGCAAACGGCAAACATTCCAACCAAACGCTCGCTCAAGCGCTCAACAACAGTTGCAACCCTTGCTTTACGGATATTGCTTTGACGCTCGGCAAAGATACCTTTTACGATTATCTTCGCGCTTTCGGGTTGGGTAATACGACGGGTATAGATTTTAGCGGTGAAGCGGCAGGATTATTACTTGCTCAATCGCTTGTAAAAGACTGTGATTTAGCCCGAATAGGTTTCGGGCAGACGATTGCCGTAAGCGGACTTCAGCTTGCCTGTGCCGCCGCAGCAGCAGTAAACGGCGGTGTTTACTATACGCCGCACCTATTAAAGGAAACAACTTCAAGCGACGGTAAGACAATTTCCGCGTATGAACCCACGATTAAGAACAGGGTAATCAGCGAAAAGGCTTCGGCATTGCTTGCTGAAATGCTTGAAGGCGTGGTCACGGAAGGCAGTGGTAAAAAGGCGTACATAGAAGGATATAAGGTAGGTGGCAAGACGGGTACGGCGCAAAAGTTTGAGAACGGTCATATTGCAGCTGGCAAGTACGTTTCGTCATTCGTCGGGTTTTTCCCTTCCGATAATCCTAAATACTTAGCGCTTATTATTGTTGACGAGCCGCAGGGGACGTATTACGGTAGTGCGGTTGCCGCGCCCGTTGCTAAAGAAATCTTTGAAGATATTATAGAAATTAAAAATATTAGCAGGTTTGAGTGACGGGTTAAAATTTCCGTCGGGAGGCAATAAACTACAATGAGATTGGGTGAACTTTTAAAAGATTTACAGTGTGAAAAGGTGACGGGTGATTTAGACGTGGAAATTAACGGGTTGGCGACCGACCCCGATACGGTAAGTAAGGGGAATTTGTTCATAGCTTATAAAGGCGCCAACTTCGATTTGAACGAGCATATTGAAAAAGCCGTAAAAAACGGTGCGGCGGCAGTAGTTTGCGAAAGGGCGGAAAGGTGCCAAGTGCCCTGCGTAATAGTAAAGGACGGAAGGGGCGCGGTTGCGCGAATTGCGCGTGCTTATTACGGGTATGCCGATAAAAAATTAAAGATAGTCGCCGTGACGGGTACGAACGGTAAAACCACCACCTGCTATATGCTTAAAAGTATATTCGACAAAAACGGCTGTAAAACGGGCATAATTGGCACTTTAGGAATTGCATATGGGGATATATTTATTGCACCGGAGCTAACGACTCCGGACTCTATCTGTCTGCACGGCGTTTTTGCGGATATGGTTGCAAGCGGTGTGGAATACGTTTTTATGGAAGTTTCTGCCCACGCTTTATACTACGATAAGGTGTACGGCTTACATTTTGCGGCAGGGATATTTACAAACTGTACGCAGGACCATTTGGACTTTTTTAAGGATATGAAGAGTTACTCTATGAGTAAACTCAGGTTGTTTGAAAAGGGAAAATGTGGGAAAGTAATAGTCAATTCTGATGACGAGCTCGGCATTAAAATAATGCAGGCTAACCCCGATTGCCTTACTTATGCTTTGGAAAACCCTGCCGATTCGTTTGCGGTGAATATCGTTGAAAATTTAGACGGAAGTACGTTCGTAATTAATCTTTCCGACGAGCTGTACGACGTAAAGCTGAATATGCCTGCAAGGTATAATATCTACAACGCGCTTGCCGCCGCAACCTGTGCTAAAGCGCTCGGGGTGGGCATAGAGACTATTGCCGACGGTCTTAAAGAGCTTAAAAGCGTTTCGGGGCGTTTAGAAAGGGTGGCAAAGTATAACGGCGGTCAAGTGTTCGTCGACTTTGCACATACGCCCGACGGGTTGGAAAAATCTTTAACTTCGCTTAGCAATTTATGCGAAGGCAATCTTTACTGTCTTTTCGGGTGCGGCGGCAATAGGGACAGGGGCAAACGACCTATTATGGGTGAAATTGCCGCAAGGATTGCCGATTTTGTAATAATTACTTCCGATAATCCCAGATATGAAGACCCGTACTCTATCATTTCGCAAATTGAAGAAGGCGTTAAAAGGGTTGGGGGGAAGTATGTGGCTATAAGCGACAGGGAAGTTGCTATCGAATATGCATTAAACCTTTTAGATGAAGAAGATATTTTACTCGTTGCAGGCAAGGGCGGGGAGAATTATCAAGAGATTATGGGCGTTAAACACAGTTATAACGACAGCGCCGTTATCAAAAAATTAATAGGTTAAAAATATTGCGTAACGCTTGATAAGGCGTTGAGTGTGATTTTACGATGAAAATTTACGTCATATATGCTCTTTGCGGATTTGCCGTATCGCTGATACTAACCATTGCTATTATGCCGCTTTTAAAAAAACTTAAGGCAGGGCAGTATATACTCGGTTACGTTAAAGAGCATTATAACAAAAACGGAACGCCTACAATGGGTGGGCTTGCAATTATTTCGGCGATAATTATCGTATGCGTAGTTGGCTACGGGTTTTCGGACAGGGTAGTCAACCTTACGCTTATCATCGTTGCAGGCTTTATGCTCGTGGGCTTTTTAGACGATTTTCTAAAGGTATACCGCCACGAAAACGAAGGGTTAAAGCCCTATCAAAAGATATTGTTTCAACTCGCAATAGCAATAATTGCCGCAATATTTTGCTATATAAACGGCATAACTTTTTTAAACGTACCCTTTGGCGGCGGACTGAATTTTAATATAAGCTGGGGAATAATTTCATTCGTAATTTTAGTCTTTATCGCTACGGTAAACTGCGTTAATTTAACCGACGGTCTTGACGGGCTTGCCGGCGGCGTCAGTCTCGTCTATTTGGTGTTTATGGGCATAATTCTCGCGGTCAGCGAACAAAGCCTGTCGGGAATTTGTTTCGTGGCTGTAGGCTCGATTGCGGCGTTTTTAGTTTTTAATACCAACAAAGCGTTATTGTTTATGGGAGATACGGGCTCGCTTGCGCTTGGCGGGCTTATTGCCTGTATAACCGTGTTTTCAAATAATTCGCTCTATCTTCCTATTTTAGGGATAACTTTTGTAACGTCTGGCATATCCGTCATAGTGCAGGTAATATACTATAAAAGGACGGGTAAAAGGGTATTTTTAATGGCGCCTTTGCACCATCACCTACAAATGAAGGGACTTACGGAATGTAAAATTTCGTATCTCTATTGCATTATAACTGCAATTTGCGGTTGTTTTTTATTGCTGTTTTTGTGAGGTGTTATGTATTTCGGCAATCAAAAGTTTTTGGTGGCAGGGCTGTCCCGTTCAGGTGAAGGGTGCGTAAACTTTTTATTAAAGCACGGCGCAACAGTTTATGCTTACGACGACGTTATAAGCGATAAAGTTGCTCAAATTATGAAGGATTTGCAGAGTAAGGGCGCGATAATTGTCGACGCCGAAGGGCTTACCGACGCAATAAATATATGCGATATCTTAGTTTTAAGTCCTGGTATTCCTATAGATAATCAACTCGCCGTGTCCTTCCGCAAGCAGGGTAAGGCGATTTTGGGCGAAGAAGAGCTTGCGTCGCTATATTTAAGGGCTACGGCTGTAGCGGTGACGGGTACGAACGGCAAGACTACGACCGTTTCTATGCTTGACGAAGTGTTTAAAAATAACGGCAAAAACAGCGTTCCTTGCGGCAATTACGGCAATCCGCTTATAAACGTGGTTGAAGACTTGAGTTTTGAAGATTATGCCATTATTGAAATATCTTCTTTTCAGCTTGAAACGCTGTTCAGCTTAAGACCGCATGCGGCGGTAATTTTGAATATAACCGAAGACCATTTAAACCGCCATTATAATATGGAAAACTACGTCTATTTAAAGAGTAAGTTAATACGCACCCTGCGCGAAAGCGAGTACGCCGTTTTAAACTACGACGACTTAAGGGTGAGAGAGCTTGCTAAGTATACACGGGGCAAGGTTATATGGATTTCTGCAACGCAGAGAGTTGACGGGGCGTACGTTGAAGGCGGTACGGTGTGTTATAACGGCAACGCCTATTTCACCGTCGATAAAATGGCGGTGGGTGGAATACATAACGTCTACAACGCGCTCGCCTGTGTGGCGGTTTCCGCCGTCTTCGGTTTTGATATTAATAAGACTGCACAGGCGCTATGTTCATTCAAGGGCGTTAAACACAGGATTCAGCTTGTTGGTGAAGTCAACGGCGTCGACTACGTTGACGACAGTAAGGCGACTAACGTAGACGCAACCATTAAGGCGGTAGAGAGCATTTCAAAACCTATGGTTTTACTTCTCGGCGGTAAGGATAAGGGGTACGATTATTCACCACTTTTCTCGTTTTTACAAAACAGCAGGGTTGCGCACGCCGTAATCTACGGCGAAAACAGAATTAAGATGATGAACGCCGCTATGGATACGGGGTATTACAGCTTTTCGCTATGTTCCGATTTCGGCGCGGCGCTGCGGCTTGCCAACTATATAGCTAAGCCCGGTCAAAGCGTTCTGTTAAGTCCTGCAAGCGCAAGCTTTGACGAGTTTGCAAACTTCGAAGACAGGGGTGAAAAATTCTGTGAGTTCGTAGACGGGCTAAAAAATGAAAGAGCTATTGCGCCCTGAAAAACGGCATAAACATTTGGGCGATATACCGCTGTTGGTCTGTGTGATTTTAATGGCGGTGTTCGGCTGTATTATGATATATTCGGCGAGTTCATACGTCGGTAAGGTGCAGTACGGGGATAGTCTTTACTTTGTAAAAAAGCAGATAATCGGCGTCGTCGGTGGCATTATTTCAATAGTTGGGTTGCAGTTTATTAAATACGAAAAGCTTGCAAAATTAAAGTACCCTGCGGTAATTATTTCGGTAATTTTGCTTGCGTTAGTATTCGTTCCCGGCATAGGCGTCACAAATTACGGCGCAACCCGTTGGCTTGGCTTCGGTGCGTTTACAATTCAGCCTTCCGAGATTGCAAAATACGCTTTCGTTATTTTTTCCGCCGCCCACTTTTCTAAAAACTATCAATATTCGCGCACGTTCAAAGGAACTTTGCCCGTGCTTATCGTCGGGGTGGTTTTTTGTCTGCTAATTATTATCGAGCCGAATATGTCCATAACGATGTGCGTCGGTCTCTTGATGTTGGCAATGGTGTTTTTAAGCGGTACTAATCTAAAGACTTTTGCTCTCGTCTTAGTGCCAGTCATAATCGCCGTGCCCGTGCTAATTATTGCAGAGCCGTACAGGCTTCAGCGTCTGAGTGCGTTTATCGACCCTTGGGCGTCGCCTAAGGACGAAGGGTATCAGCTAATTCAGTCGCTGTACGCGCTTGGCAACGGCGGTATGTTTGGCGTCGGACTGTTTAACTCAACTCAAAAATACAGGTTTTTACCCTTTGCCGAGAGTGATTTTATACTGTCAGTAATGGGCGAAGAACTTGGGTTCGTCGGCTTGACCGTTTTCTTTTTAGCGTGCGGTTTTATAATTTTCAGGGGAATAAGGATAGCTTCACGCTGTAAAGACAGGTTTGGATATCTTCTCTCCGTAGGCATAACTTTAGTGTACGGCATACAGGTGGTTATCAACGCTTTAGTCGTTAGCGGCGTCATTCCGCCGACGGGCTTGCCGTTACCGCTAATAAGCAGCGGCAACACTTCTTTGATTATTACGATGGCGTCGATGGGGGTGCTGTATTCGGTATCCCGCTTTAATTAACACGGCGAAAAAAAATTACATATTATGAATTAGGGCAATCGCGAAATCGGGCAACAAAACGCCCGCAATGCGGTTGCCTGATTTATTATTTAAACATATTTACATACAGGAGTTATTATGGAAAAGTACGTTATAAACGGCGGCTCTCATTTAAACGGTCGTGTAAAAATTCAAACGGCTAAAAATTCTGTACTTCCCATATTGGCGGCAACCGTTTTGACGGATGGAAGAATTACTATTTGCGACGTGCCGAAAATTACCGACGTGCGCAATATGGTTAAAATTTTGGGGTGCTTAGGGTGTCGGGCTGTATACGATAAGGGCGATTTAATAATAGATGCGTCAACGGCGGACTGTTGCGAAATTCCAAGCGTATTGGCGAGAGAGTTGCGTTCTTCGGTATTTCTGCTCGGCTCGGTCGTATCAAGGTTTCGCAAGGCTAAAATTGCCTACCCCGGCGGTTGCGATATAGGTCTGCGCCCTATTGATATTCATCTTGCGGGTTTAAAGCGGTTGGGGGTAAGAATAACCGAAGCCAACGGCTATATTTCCTGTGAGTGCGACAAGCTTATAGGTAACGAAATTATGCTTGACTGTCCGAGCGTGGGCGCGACGGAAAACATTATGCTTGCGGCAGTCAAGGCGGACGGCGTAACGGTCATTAAAAACGCCGCGAGAGAGCCTGAAATCGAAGACCTGCAGAAGTTTTTAAACTTTATAGGCGCAAACGTTTCGGGGGCAGGTAGCGGTACGGTCGTAATAAAGGGTGTAAAAGAGTTAAAGGGCGGAAGCTTTAGACCCGTTTGCGACAGGATTGAAGCGGGGACCTTTCTCATTGCCGCCGCAATGTGTGGGGGTGAAATAGAGCTTGACGGCGTTAATGCAGAATTGTTGAGCTCGCTTTTACATAAACTTCGCGAAAACGGTTGCAAAATAAGGGTTAAAGATGATAAAATATATTTAAAGAGCGAGAAGCGGCTATATTCGGTAAAGAATATAGAGACGCAGCCCTACCCCGGTTTTCCCACCGATTTGCAGGCTCAAATGACCACGCTGTGCAGCGTGTGTAAAGGGCATACGATTATAACCGAAAATCTGTTTGAAACTCGGTTTAAGTACGTCCCCGAACTTAAGAAGATGGGTGCCGATATAACGGTTATCGGGCGTAACGCGTTCGTACGCGGAGTGGAATGCTTGAAAGGGGCGGAGCTTATCGCCCACGATTTGCGCGGCGGTGCGGCTTTGGTTTTAGCGTCGCTTGCGGCAGAAGGAAAGAGCGAAGTTCTGGATATTTCCTATATTGACAGGGGATACTCGGATTTTGAATATAAACTCAGGGCAATAGGGGGCGATATAGTCCGCATTGCCGTATAAAGGCAAATGAAATTCTTAAGAAAAGTTTTGGCATTATGTCTTGCCATGGTGTTTTTAATAGCGTTGGTTATCGGTGCAGGCATAATTTTGTCTGTACAAAACGTCAACGTTCGCTTCGTCTATTACGGCGAAAACGTACACGCGGCAGACTATGCTCAAACCCGTTCTAATCTCGATAAGCTTAAGGGAACGGGGCTATTGTTTATAACCGATGCGGATATTGAAAGCAAGGTTGGAAACAGCGACGTTTTAGCCGTTGAAAGCTATAAAAAAGTGTTCCCTTGTTCGATTGATATAGTCATAAGGGAAAGGGCGGAAACGTTTGTTATAAAGGCTGAAAACGGACTTTCGTATAACGTCTACGACGAGTGCGGCGTGCTTATGAAATCTAACGTTTCAACCGTTAACGGTGTGGACGGCTGTCCTAACGTTTTAGTCAGCGGTTTTACCGCGGACGACATGTGCGAAGTTGCTCAAATGTGCGGATATTTTAAAGAGATTTTCTCTTCATTCCGAAGACTTATTGAAAAGGTTACCATAGTAAGTGTTTCCGATAGTCAGGCGTTTGAATTCGTGTTCCGTTCGGGCTTCGTGATAAGAGTACACGGCTACAAGGGTGCTAAGGACAATAAGTTGAAGATAGAAAAGGCTTACGAGAAATATTCAACTTTAACCGATTCGCAAAAGCTTGACGGCATTATCGACGTTATCGTATCAAAAGACGGGGGCGAACCTTTGGTCGTTTACCCCGGTTACGGTGGGTTTTAAGTTTAATTAAGGCATATATGCCGCCCTTTTTAAAAAGGACGGCATTTTTTTACGCCATTAGGTTGACAATATCTTTACACTATTATATAATTATTTAAGAGTATAACGCCGTAATTTTAATAGCGGTATACGGGGTACTTAGTGAAAAACTCAAGCGTAGCGGTGTTGGATATACGTTCGGATGAAATTTGTGCAGTTATTGCGGAAAAAGGCGTAAACAATACCTTCATCATCAAAAATAAAAACAGCCAACGTTACGAAGGATATGCCGAAGGCGAGATGCTTGATTTAGAGGATTTTGTTTCGGCGTTAAAGTCCGCTGCGGAAAATTTATATCTGTCTGCAGGCGGTAAAATCAAGTGCGTTTACGTCGGCGTTCCTGCAGAGTTTGTTAAGCTAATTCAAACGGACAAGGTAATAACCTACCGCACGTCGCAAAAAATAGGCGGAAAGCACATTGCTGAGATAAAAAAATTCTCTACGCCGCAACCTGAAAAAGGTTATTCAATTTGTGCTTGCGACCCGTTATTTTATTACCTTTCGGATAAGCGTAAGGTGCTTAATCCTATCGGCGCTATAAGCGACAGTTTGCGTTCAAGATGTTGTTTTTACGCTTGCAAGACGTCGTTTATTAAGGCGGTCAAGCGTGCGCTTAAGTCGCTTGAAACGATTAACGAATTTCATTGGATTCCACAAAACAGGGCAGAGGCGTTTTACCTTGTTCCCGAAGAAAAAAGGGGCGGCTATTCAGTACTTTTGGACTTTGGATATATTTCGTCGTCATTCAACGTTATCTACGGCAACGGCATAGTCTTTTCCGAATCCTTCTCGATAGGCGTAGGGCATATGGCGGCATTATTAATGGAAGCGTTGGAAGTGCCTTACGAAGTTGCAGTCGAACTGCTTAAAAAGGTTAACCTTAATTCAAAGGGAAGGCGTTCTACCGTCGAAGAGATTATCTTCGAAGGGACGAGATACGCATATCCGTCTAATCAGCTTAAATCGATTATTTTAGAAGGGTTAGACGCGGTATGCGAAACAATTGAAACTTGCAGGCAATCATTTATGGGTAAGGACTTAAGCGGCGTGCCAATAATGGTCACGGGCGAGGGTATAGGCGTTATCAGGGGTATGACGGAGCATATTTCGTCGCGCTTGGTCACTTCGGTAGAAGTGGTTTCGCCTTCTTTACCCTACTACGATAAGCCCGTTTATTCGTCGCTTTTCTCTCTTTTGTCAGCCGCATTGGACTAAGCGGCAAACTCTTTATACTTTTCGGAGGAAAAATAAATGTTTAACGACCAGGTAATCAGCACGGATATTTCCGGCAAAGCACGCATTAAGGTAATAGGCGTAGGCGGTGCAGGCAACAACGCCGTTAACCGTATGATAGAAGCAGGAATCAACTGCGCGGAATACGTTGTAGTAAATACCGATTCCCAAATCCTTGCCCTTTCAAAATGCGAGAATAAAATTCAAATCGGCAGACAGCTTACGAAAGGTCTTGGTGCCGGTGCCGAGCCTGAAGTCGGCAGACAGGCGGCTGAAGAGAGCAAAGATTTATTAAACGACGTAATTAAGGGTACGGACTTATTGTTCATAACCGCAGGTATGGGCGGCGGTACCGGTACGGGTGCGGCGCCTGTAATCGCTAAGATTGCAAGGGATATGAAGATTTTAACGGTAGCAGTCGTAACCGAGCCTTTTGCATTCGAAGGCAAGAAGAGAATGGAAAATACCGTTAAGGGGTTGGACAGTCTTAAAAAATACGTCGATACCTTAATCGTTATTCCCAACGATAAAATCAGGACTGTCGTCGACAAGAATACGCCTATGAAAGAAGCGTTAAGGGTTGCCGACGAAATTTTAAAACAGGGTATAAAGGGACTTGCAGAGCTCATCGTTAACCCTGCGCTTATTAACCTTGACTTCGCGGACGTTAAAACCATTTTGAAGGATAAGGGTATTGCCCATCTCGGAATAGGCGTTGCAAAGGGTGACAACAGAATTATTGAGGCCGTTCGCCTTGCAGTTAATTCGCCCCTTCTCGATACGACAATCGAAGGTTCTAAGGGCGTAATTTTAAACGTCGTCGGCGGCGAAGATTTGACCTTTGCAGAAGTATCCGACGCGGCAGAGCTTGTTAAGAG
>JBJEVB010000032.1:20241-32988 GCA_051884155.1 Candidatus Coproplasma sp.
TCTGTTCCTAAGTTCGCAAGGCTTTTGCATAGACTTGGCAGAAAGAATAACGACGAATAATTTTAATTTTTAAATAAAACGATACAATTATAGGCGACCGTAATCGGTCGCCTTATTTTGTGCTTTTTGGCAAAAAATTTTTGTTTTTCGTGCTATTTGCGCCATATGAATAATAAAATTTAATATGGTAAAAAGCGAAGTGTGCGAGTGTAACAGTTTTTATTTTGTCGGTATAGGCGGCGTTAGTATGAGCGCCCTTGCAAAAATGCTTTTAAAGAGTGGTAAAATCGTAGCCGGCTACGATAGGGTGGACGGGCAATTCGTACAATCGTTAAGGGCTTTAGGGGTAGACGTAAGCTTAGATTTAAACGTCGATATCAGCGAATTTGACTGTATCGTATACACCGACGCGGTTGCAAGCAACAACAAAATTCTTCTTAATGCAAGAAGGTTAAATAAACTCGTAGTTTCGCGCGGAAGCCTACTTGCGGGAATTTGCAAGCAATTTTCAAGCATTACGGCGGTTGCCGGCTGTCACGGAAAGACAACCTGCACTTCAATGATAGCTCACGTTTTTAAAGCTGCCAACCTTGATTTTTCCGCACACGTCGGCGGTGAAGATTTATTGTTTGAAAACGCTTATGTGGGCGGTACCGATTATTTCGTCACCGAAGCTTGTGAATTTAAACGAAATTTTTTATTGCTAAATCCTGATATTGCGTTGATTTTAAACAGCGACGTAGACCATCTTGACTGCTACGGTTCGGCTGAAAACCTTAAAGACGCCTATAGACTATTTGCCAATCAAAGCAAGACGGCAATTAGTTTATACGGCGAAGGCGTAGGAGGCGAAATTACCTTCGGTTTAGACGACAGGGCGACTTTCTACGCTAAAAAGGTGAGAAACGAAAAGGGCTTCTTTAATTTTATTGCATATGAACGGGGGAGAGAGCTCGGTAAGGTTACGCTTAGCGTGCCTGGCAAGCACAACGTTTTAAACGCGCTTGCGGCAATCGCCGTCGCAAGAACCTTGGGGCTTGAATTTGATAATATTTCAAACGGGATTAATCGTTTTAAGGGCGTTGGACGTAGATTTGAATATATAGGCAAGATTAACGGGGCAAGCTGCATAGCTGATTACGCCCATCACCCGAACGAAATTAAAGCCGCGCTAAAGACGGCACGGCTTGTAACTTCGGGCGATTTATACGTTGTCTTTCAACCTCACACCTACAGCAGAACCAAAATGCTGTTTAGGCAGTTTGTCGGGGTGCTTTCGTCGGTTAAAAGACTTCTGGTCTATAAAACTTATGCGGCAAGAGAATACTACGACGACGCAGGCAGTGCGCTTACGCTGTCAAGTGCGCTCAAACGCTCTAAATACGGCGATTGTCCTGAAGATATCTGCGTTTTTACTGATAATTGTAGGCAGGGGGACGTAATTTTATTTCTTGGCGCAGGTGATATTTACGATATTGCAAAGGGGATAATCAAGGGCTAAAACTCGATTTCTCTTCCGCTGATTTGGCATGCGTAGACGAGATTTATAAACTGCTCAGCACGTCTTGGCGACCGACCGCCCTTGATAATTGCCCAACGCTCTGCAAGGCTTTCAAGCTTGTCTTGCGGCAGGGTTATTTCAAATTTTTGGGCAAGCTGCCTTACGATTGAAAGGTAGGCAGGTTTATCGGTTGTTGAGAAAATTACGGTAAGACCGAATCTGTCGGATAAAGATAGCTGTTCTTCCTTTAAGTCTGCAGGGTGAATGGAATTTTCCCTTGCGGAAAAGCTTTCGGAAACGATATGTCTTTTATTGGACGTTGCAACAATCATAGAGTTGCTTCCGCCGACGACTGAGCCTTCTACGGCGGCTTTTAAGGAAGATACGGCGGGGTCGTTCTCGTTAAACGACAAATCGTCTGTAAAAATAATAAACTTTAAGGGGAAGTTGGCGACAATTTCCCTTATTCGTTTAATTGAGCATAAGTCTTCCTTGCTTACTTCTATAAGCCTTAAACCTTCGCCGCTGAATTCGTTTAATACCGCGTGTACGGTAGATGATTTGCCTGTTCCCCTATCGCCGTACAAAAGGGTGTGGGAGTATGGTAAGCCGTGTAAAAAGTCCTTAACGTTATTGATAATTGCCTTTTTTTCTTCAACATAGTCCTTTAAATCTTCAAGCTGTATGTTTGAAGTGCGTGTAACGGGCAAAATTTCACCGTTACGGTACACGAACGCCTTATATTTAGCGAATTGACCGTAGCCGTTTTGCCTATAAAAGCTCATTAAATTTTGAGTGGTTTTTTCAGCCGAAGTGCGGTCGAAGAAGGGAATATCTTCACCTAAGGCAAAATCTTCGTTTAAGTTAATTGATAAAAGCATTTTATAAATGGTTTTTACATCTTCGGTGAAAGCATTAATTAACCGCTGAGACGGGGTGGAGCAAGCGCAAGCAATGGAAAAGGGGTTTTCGTCGAATAAAATTAAATTTTCAACGTATGCAAAAAGACTGTTCTCAGCGTTTGAAAAATATACTGCGCTTACAAAATCGTTGTGGGCTGCAATAGATTTGTCGTCGCAAAGTTTAGTTGCCTGTAGGAAGAGATTGTCATTTTCAAGCTGTCTCAAAATTTTTAAAGAATTAATTAGTTTATTCATAATTATTCACATATTTAAATAAAATTTATTTAATTATACTCTATTTAATCATGATATGCAATTTTTATTAAGCATTTTTTTAATAATTTCTTATATTGCTTGACTTATAAAATTTATGGTAATATAATAACGATAATTTAATTTTGTGGAGGAATAAACAGAGTTTATGGTTAAGTTATATCATGAAAGTGATTGCGATATTAACGTTTTGAAAGGTAAAACCGTTGCAATCGTCGGCTACGGCAGTCAGGGACATGCCCACGCATTGAACTTGAGAGATAGCGGCGTTAAGGTTATTATCGGTTTGCACGAGGGCGGCAAGAGCTGGCCTAAGGCAGTAGCTGCAGGTTTTGAAGTATACACCGTTGCAGAAGCTACCAAAAAGGCAGACGTCGTAATGATTTTAATCAACGACGAAAGACAGGCAAAGGTTTATAAAGAGAGCATTGAAAAGAACCTTAAAGAGGGTGCGGCACTTGCATTTGCACACGGCTTTAATATCCATTTCAAACAAATCGTACCTCCTAAGAACGTAGACGTATTTATGATTGCGCCTAAGGGTCCCGGTCACACCGTTCGTTCCGAGTATCAGGAAGGCAAGGGTGTTCCTGCGCTTGTTGCAATTCATCAGGATTACACGGGTAAGGCAATGGACGTTGCTCTCGCTTATGCCGCAGGTATCGGCGGTGCAAGGGCAGGCGTTTTGGAAACGACCTTCAAGTGCGAAACCGAAACCGACCTTTTCGGCGAACAGGCAGTTCTTTGCGGCGGTGTAACAGCTCTTATGAAGGCTGGCTTCGAAACCTTGGTTGAGGCTGGTTACGACCCCAGAAACGCTTACTTTGAATGCATTCACGAAATGAAGCTTATAGTTGACCTTATCTACAAGGGCGGCTTCTCTTTAATGAGATACTCAGTATCCGATACGGCTGAATTCGGCGACTATGAAACGGGCAAGCGCCTTATAACCGAAGAGACTAAGAAGGAAATGAAGAAGGTTCTTGCAGAGATTCAGGACGGTACCTTTGCTTCTAAGTGGATTGCTGAAAATAACAACGGCAGGGCGCACTTTAACGCAACCCGTGAGTTGGAAGCTTCTCACCAGTTAGAAGAAGTGGGTAAGGAAATCCGCAGCCTTTATTCCTGGAACAACGATAACGTTCTCGAAGCTGAAGAAGGAAAGACAAAGATTTAATTAAAAGATAGATTTTAACATAACGCACCTGTTAATTGCAGGTGCGTTTTTGTATTTATTTGCGTGCATTTTGTTGTCTTTTTATAATAATTATGATACAATATCGGATAGGATAAAACATACTGGAGTTTAGCCTTGAAAAACAAACACGACAACGACAAGCGTTCATATATCCTTACTAAGGAAACCATAGGCGTAACACTTATGATGTTCTGCGCCTTAGTTTTAATTATACTTCTTACCTTTGACGCCATTTTTATGGGCTTTGGTAAAGCGGTATGCACCTTTATGTACGGCACTTTTGGCTACGGTTCCTATTTGGTAATCGCGGCTTTGGCATACTTAGGCGAATGGCTTGCATTTGAAAAGACAATTAAAATCAAACCCCGCGTTGCACTTTGCCTTGCGGTTACCGCATTTTGCGCATTTTTGCTCTTTCAGGCAGTAACGACGCGTAACTTTACTATGGAAAACTACGGCAGTTATTTGTCGCAGTGTTATTTAAATGCGTCAAACGGCTATTCGGGCTATTGCTTTGGCGGCGTTATTAGCGGTTTACTTGTCTATCCCGTTGCCAAAATTATGACCTTTGTCGGCGCATACGTTATCTTTGCGTTACTTACCGTTTTATTTGCTGTAATGAGCTTTATCGTTTTAAGAAACGTGTATTTGACGAGAGTTATCGAAAACGTAGGCAAGCAAAACCGTAAAGCGGAAAAACAGCGTGCTGAAAAGCAAGCTCAGAACCAACAGAAAGAGAGAATTGCAAGTGACGATAAATTGTATTCCGTAAACGAGAACCACGAAATAGTCAGCAACGTAGGCGTACAAGCGCAATCCCAGACAGCGCCTGCTCAGGCGAACCAAACAGAAGACGACGATAAGTATTCACGCAAAAATTTAGGCAGACAAATTCTGTTTGAAAACGGTGAGTTTGCCGCAGAAAGCTATCGCCGTAATATGATTTATAACGAAAGCTCGTACTTTAATCACCCCGTTCACAACGAAAGCGACTATTTGCAGAGTTTTTCTAACGGTAAGGACAGCTCTTCTACAGCACAGTCACAGCAGTCGTCGTATACCGATAATTATTCAAACGACGTTGAAAACAGCAACTCAAGCGGCAGTGCGCCTTCTTATGTGTACGGTGATACGCCCGTCAGCGATTTGGGTAGTGCAAATAATTTAGACAGGGACGCTACCTATAATTCCTATACCGTTGACCGCACTGCAGAGCCTTTGAACTACGAAAGCGACAGCTCAAATACTCAGTCGGATAACGTAACGGTTGAAAGCGAACAGTTGCCCGATAGCACTAATACGTTCGAACAGCCTTACGTTCAGCCAATTAGGGATAATAATTATACCAACGTTGAGAGTGAGAAGATAGTTGAAGAGCCGCCTCAGCCGCCCGTTCAGCCTGCCCGCCAGGAAGTTTCGAGCGAGTTTACTTCTCAGTCTTTGCCCGAAGAAGAAAAACCTGTTGAACAGGCGCCCGAACGTAGTAGGGGTGTTAATCTCTTTGATATTTTCAATTCGTCTAATGCGAATTTGGCCAATAATGCCAACACGGTTGAACCTGACGTTTCGGTGCTTTCCGACCCTTCAAGGAGTAGAAGCAGAGAACAGCTCTTTGACGATATAGAGGGGGAGGACGGTACGTTCTTTAATGACGAAACGCCTTTATCAGGGAATGAAAAGGACGACAATTCGGCAATCGGCGGTGAAAGAGAGCGAATAATCGGGTTTGGCAGCAATACTGCAAGCCCGTTTGAGCGTGCGCCTTCGCTTACGCCTAAGCCTGTTGAAGTCAAGCGTGAAGAAGAAAAACCTGCAGAGCCCGAAAAACCTAAGCACGTATGGAAAAAGTACGTACGCCCTACGCTTGATTTACTTGAAGATTACCCCGAAAACAACAACGTAAATACGGGTGAAATTGAAGAAAGCAAGCAAATAATATGTGAAACGCTTGCTAATTTCCGTATTGACAGCAGAATTGCAAACGTTGTTGTAGGTCCTGCGATTACTCGTTACGACGTAATCATTGAAGACAGGACGAACATTAAAAATGCGTTAAAGTACCGTGATGCGGTGGCTATGGCGCTTATGAAAGAGAACGTAAACGCCTACCTTAACTATGCAAAGGGCGCAATTTCGATTGAAGTGCCCAACGCAAAGCGTACGACTGTAGGCTTAAAGGGCATGCTTGCAAGCAGTGAATTTATCAACGCAAAGCCCAACAGCTTGACCTTTACCTTAGGTAAAAACGTCGACGGTCAGGTGGTTTGCCCCGATATTACCAAGATGCCGCACCTTTTGGTAGCAGGTACTACGGGTAGTGGTAAGAGTATTTGCTTAAGTACTTTAATCGTCAGCCTTTTATATAAGTACGGTCCTGAAGAATTGCGTTTTATACTCGTTGACCCCAAACAGGTTGAATTTATTTCCTACGACAAATTGCCCCACCTTATGATTAACGAAATTATCTACGACGTAGATAAGGCTATGAAGGCGCTCAATTGGGCAATTAAGGAAATGGAAAGGCGTTACGCACTCTTTAAGGAAATGACCGAGAAGGGAATAGCTACTAAAAACCTTACCGAGTATAACGCTCACCTTCCCGAAGGTGAAGAAAAATTGCCTAAGATAGTTATAATTTTGGACGAGTTCGGCGACTTGATGTTACAGGCTAAAAAGGACATTGAGTCGAGAATTATAAGGCTCGTTCAAAAGGCTCGTGCTTGCGGCATTCACTTGATTTTGGCAACTCAGCGTCCTTCCGTTGACTGTATTACGGGTTTGATTAAGTCCAACCTGCCTACGCGAATAGGCTTTAAGGTAAACTCATTCGACGATTCGAGATGTATTTTCGATATCGGCGGTGCGGAAAAGCTTTTAGGCAAGGGCGATTTGTATTTCCGTTCGGCTGAAAACCCCGACCTTGCAAGAATTCAGGGTTGCTTTATCGATACCCCCGAAGTGCAGAGAGTTACCGACTTTATTAAGGCAAATAATGAAACTTACTTCGACGAAAGCGTGAGCGACTTTATTAATAAAGTTGAAGAAGAACCTACAGAGAGTATTTCTTCTGAAGATTCCGTTTTAGGCGATACGGCTAAAGTCGACGATACTTTTATCAAGGCCCTTTGGTTCTGCGTAACGAGCAATCAAGCGTCGGTTTCAATGATACAGCGCCGTTTCCCCATCGGCTATATGAAGGCGTGCAAGATAATAGACTGGATGGAAAATATGAATTATATTACTCAGTCGGAAGGCTCTAAGCCGAGAAAGGTTTTACTTTCTAAGGACGAATTTATAGCTAAGTACGGTGACGTTGATGATTGATTTTACCAAAAAGAAATTCGGTATTATTTCGCTTGGTTGCGATAAGAACAGGGTAGACGCCGAAAAATTAATTGCGATAATTAACGCAAAGGGTTGCACCGTAACCAACGACCCGTCTCAAGCCGAAGTGCTTATAGTAAACACCTGCGCCTTTTTAAATACTGCAAGAAAGGAAGCAGTTGAAACGGTAATAGAATGTGCTGATTATAAGAGCGACAAGCTTGAAAAGCTCGTAGTTACAGGCTGTCTGCCCCAAAAATATATAGGCGAGCTCTTTGACAGCCTGACCGAAGCGGACGTCTTTTTGGGCGTTGACGACTATAATCTCTTTTTCGACGCTCTGCAAAAAGCATACGACGGAGAAAGGGTAAACTTAGTTAATTGTGGCAATAAAGAATATAATTGTGACAGGGTGGTAACAACGCCCTGCCATTACGCGTATTTAAAGATTGCAGACGGCTGTAATAATTTTTGCACATATTGCTTAATACCTAAAATCAGGGGCAGGTACCGCAGCTATCCCGAAGAGATGTTATTGAAAGAAGCGGAAAATCTCGGCGACGTTTCAGAGCTTATTTTGGTAGCGCAGGACGTGTCAAGATACGGTACTGACTTAAAAAATAATGAAAATTTAAAAAATTTTTTACAAAAGTTGACAACGCTTGTCAACATTAAAAGTGTAAGATTACTTTACTGTTATCCCGATATGATAGACGACGCTCTTATAGAAGAGATACGTGATAACCCTAAAATCATAAAATATCTCGATATTCCCCTGCAACACAGCGAAGATAGAGTGCTTAAGCTTATGAACAGGCGCGGCACGAGAGAGCAGTACCTTGATTTGATTAAAAAGCTTCGCAGGGAAATTCCTGATATCGCAATCAGGTCGACGTTTATCAGCGGTTTCCCCACCGAAACTGACGAAGAGTTTGAAGGTATGTGCAATTTTATTAAAGAAGCACAGCTTGTAAACTGCGGTTTCTTTGCGTATTCAAGAGAGCCCGATACAGCGGCTTATAAGTTAAAGGGTCAGATACCTGCGTCTGTTAAAAACAAAAGGGTTAAACAGCTCTATAAGATTCAAAGCGAGATTTCACATAAATTCCTTTCGTCGTTTATAGGAAAGACGATAAAGGTCGTTTGCGACGGAATTGACTACGATAGAAACTGTTTTGTCGGAAGGGCGTATTTCAACGCACCCGAAATCGACGGCAAAGTTTATTTTAATGCTTACAACGCCGTACAAGGCGAATATTTGGATATCCTTATAACCGATTGCGATTGTTACGATTTATTCGGTAGGACGGAGGACTACGAAAATGAGTGAGAATGAAATACTTGAAGAGAACGTTCAGGCGGAAGGACAAAAAGAGAGCAAATTTTTAAAATTCGTCAGGGGTAAGGGCATTATGAATTTGCCTAATCAATTGACCATTTTAAGGGTATTGCTTATTCCTTTGTTCGTCGTATTTTTCTATGTTCAATTTACAGGACATTTCTTTGTTGCTCTTGCCGTATTTGCAATTGCAAGCTTTACCGACTATTTAGACGGTCATTTGGCAAGAAAGTACAAGCTTATAACTAATCTTGGCAAGTTTTTAGACCCTGTTGCGGATAAAATTTTAGTGTCTTCTGCAATGATTTTAATGCTTACCGTACCTGCATTTTTCACCGCTTATACGGGCAGTTGGGCGCTTATTTGTGCAGGCTGTTGCGTCGCTCTTATTCTTGCGAGAGAGCTTATGGTTTCAGGCTTTAGAATGGTAGCGGCAGACGCTGGCATAGTTATTGCCGCAGATAAGATAGGCAAGGTGAAAACCGTTTCTCAAATGGTCAGCCTTATTTTGTTGCTCGTTTGGGCGGGATTTTTCGAATTCTATCCTACGGCGGTAGTTTCCAAAGTGTTTAATTTTGCAGGTTTAGGTTTCTTTGCGCTTGCAACGCTATTAACAGTTATTTCAGGCGTTAACTACATTATTAAAAATATCGAAGTGTTAAAAAGATGAGTGATAACCGTTCAGGCATTTGCGTCATTTCGCTTGAAAGCAAACGCAATCTTTCGTTTGATAACGTAAGCAATATCTGTTCTCAGCTTGCTGGTTGCGGATATTATGCCGACAGGATTTGCAGGGTTGCGTTTGACAATTCGGACGAGATAGTAAGGGCGATAAACGACGCTAAGGCAACTTATGAAAATTTAATAGTTAGCTGCCCTGCGACGATGGACGGTACAGTTAAAAATTATTTGTGTTCGCTCTACGGCGCAAAATTCGACGCTATCGGTGCGCTCAACTGCGATAACTTCTCCGTCTTCGTATTCAATTACGACGCGCCCAACAGGTTGACCTTTGCAGACGTCAAGGCAAGGTTAGACGAAAAGTATTCAATTAATTACGAAAAGACGTATATCCGCGCTTGCGCACCTAAAGACGTGTTGGACAAAGCCATTTCAAAAGCGCTAAGCGAGATTAAGGCAAACGGCATAGACGCGGTTATCAACGTTAAGTGTGACTTTGGAGATTGCAGGATTGAAGTGCTGTATTCGTCTAAAACGCCAAAAATTATCTTCGATAATATCGTCAGGGGTATAGTTGAAGCTCTCGGCGAGTACGTCTATGCGTTAGAAGATATTTCACTTGCCGAACAGCTTTACAGGTTATTGACACTTCGCAGACTTAAAATCAGCATAGCCGAATCGTTTACGGGCGGCGGCGTAGGTAAAAGCCTTGTAGAAGTACCCGGCGTATCCGAAGTTTATTTTGAAGGGCTTAACACCTATTCCAACGAAGCTAAGATGTCAAGGCTCGGCGTATCGGAAATGACCTTGAAGCAGCACGGTGCGGTTTCTGCAGAGACGGCGTACGAGATGGCGGAAGGCTTGATTAAAACGGGCAATTGCCAGCTTTCAATTTCCACTACTGGAATTGCAGGACCAAAGTCCGACAATACCGCAAAACCCGTCGGGCTCGCCTATATAGGCATCGGCTTGGGCGAAGATATTGCGGTATATAAATTTAACTTTAAAGGCGACAGGGAAGCTATTTCTCGTACGGCTGTAAATCAAGCGCTTTTCCTTGCTTATAAACGGATAAAGTGACCTTAAATTTTTTAAAAAGAGAAAAAATCAACAGGAGAAATATATATGAACGACGACAAATTAAAAGCATTAAATTCGACTATTGCAATGATTGAAAAGCAATACGGTAAGGGTGCGATTATGAAGCTTGGCGACGACAACGTTAATTCCGAGCTTGAAGTTATCCCCACAGGTTGCTTATCGCTCGACCTTGCATTAGGCGTTGGCGGTGTACCCAGAGGAAGAATTTTGGAAATTTTCGGACCTGAATCTTCCGGTAAAACAACGGTAGCATTGCACATTATCGCTCAGGCGCAAAAGATGGGCGGCGTTGCGGCATTTATCGACGCCGAGCACGCGCTTGACGCCGTTTATGCAAAAGCTCTCGGCGTTAAGACGGACGAGCTGTACATCTCTCAGCCCGATACGGGTGAACAGGCGCTTGATATATGCGAATCGTTAGTTCGTTCAAGTGCGGTAGACGTAATCGTAATCGACTCGGTTGCGGCTTTAACCCCTAAGGCTGAAATAGAAGGCGATATGGGTGATTCTCACGTTGGACTTCTTGCAAGGCTCATGTCTCAGGCGCTTAGAAAGCTTACTGCAATTACAAGCCGTTCAAAGACCTGCGTAATATTCATTAACCAATTGCGTGAAAAGGTCGGCGTTATGTTCGGCAACCCCGAAACGACACCTGGCGGCAAGGCGCTTAAATATTTCTCGTCCGTAAGACTTGATATAAGAAAGGCAGACGCCCTTAAAACCGACGGCGACATTATTGGCAACAGAGCTAAGGCAAAAGTCGTTAAAAATAAGGTTGCGCCCCCTTTCAAGGTTGCAGAATTTGATATTATCTATGGGCAGGGCATTTCAAGAGAGGGTTGCATTATCGACCTTGGTCTTGAATACGGCATACTTACAAAGAGTGGTGCTTGGTTCAGCTATAACGAAGAAAAGATTGCTAACGGCAGAGAGAAGATGAGAGATTACCTTAAAGCTAATCCTGCAGTGTTGGAAGATATTGAAAAGAAGATTAGGGAAGCACATTCTGTGAGCGTTGAAAGGACTCAGGACGACTAATTTTTATGAGATACGGTTTTGTTAAGGTCTGCGCTGCAACGCCAAAGATTAAGGTTGCAGACGTAGATTATAACGTAAATAATATAATATCCGCAATTGAAGAGAGTGCAAATAAGGGTAGCCAGATAACGGTCTTTCCCGAACTTTGCGTAAGCGGATATACCTGCGGCGACTTGTTTAACCAAACTACCCTTTTAAAGGCGGTTGAAGACGGACTTTGCCGAATAAAAAAGGCGACGCAAGGGATTAAAACCCTTGTGTTTGTCGGTGCGCCTTTGCGATATTCGGACAGGCTTTATAACTGTGCGGTGGCAATTTCCGACGGCGAAATTAAAGGCGTCGTGCCTAAAAAGTATATTCCTAACTACGGGGAATTTTATGAAAGAAGGCATTTCTCTGCAGGCTTTTCCGAATGTCAACCTATATATTTGTGCGATAATACCGTTTTATTTGGTACAAACCTTCTCTTTTCTGCTTATAACAATCCCGACCTTGTAGTCGGCGTGGAGATTTGTGAAGATTTATGGGCACCTTGTTCTCCTTCGATTAAGGCAACTCAGGCAGGCGCAAAGATTATCGTTAATCTTTCCTGTTCGGACGAAACGGTAGGTAAAGCCGAATACAGAAAAAGCCTTGTAAACGTTCAGTCGGGCAAGCTTTTGTGCGGTTATATCTACTGCGATGCAGGCGACGGCGAAAGTACTACCGATATGGTGTTTGCAGGGCACAACGTAATAAGCGAAAACGGCAGAACGATTGCCGAAAGTAAGTTGTTTGAAAACGGCTTGACCTATGGTGAAATCGACGTTGAATTGCTCTCTTCGGAAAGGCGCAGAATGTCAAGCACCTTTTTTGCAGACACGAAGGTAGACGATTTTGTTAGCGTCGCTTTTGAACAGGCAAAAGGCGTCGAAGAGATTGACAGGCAATTTGACGCTACGCCGTTCGTGCCTACAAACTGCGACGCATTATCGGAAAGGGCTAAGCTAATATTAAATATTCAAACCAAAGGGCTTGAAAAGCGTTTATTGCATACTAATGCTAAAACTGCGGTTATCGGCATTTCAGGCGGACTTGATTCTTCGCTTGCATTGCTTATAACGCGTAGGGCGTTTATAAATCTCGGTTTACCGCTTAAAAATATTATCGCTGTAACAATGCCCGGTTTCGGCACGACAAGCCGTACTAAAGATAATTCGTTAAAGCTTATTGAGCTTGTGGGAGCTACCGGCAAAATTATACCTATTGCAGATAGTGTTTTGCAGCATTTTAAGGATATAGAACACCCTTCCAATAGCTACGACACGACCTACGAAAACGCCCAAGCAAGGACGCGCACGTTGATTTTAATGGATATTGCCAACCAAACTAACGGTTTAGTAATAGGTAC
>JBJEVB010000032.1:33088-60169 GCA_051884155.1 Candidatus Coproplasma sp.
GCGTTTGACGGCAAGTATTCCGAAGAGATTATAGTCAAGTGGCTTAAAACGTTCTACAGGCGCTTTTTCTCGCAACAGTTTAAACGTTCGTGCTTGCCCGACGGCGTTAAGGTTGGCTCGATTGCCCTATCGCCAAGGGGTGATTGGCGTATGCCTTCCGACGCGGTCGTATCGCTTTGGCTTAAGTGGGCAAACGAATAAAAAATGATATTTCAACAACGTACTAAAAAACCGCAGTATACTGCGGTTTTTTAATTATGTAAGGTAGTATAATTAACAAATAAATTGACAAATTAGACCTTTTAGTGTAAAATAAAATACGGTATATAAAAAGGCGATTTTTTACATAAAAATTTATCGTTTTAATATATATAAAAAATTTTATCAGGAGGTTTAGGTAATGTTAAACATCAACTTAAGCTCCCTGTTTCTTGCCTCCGACGGGCTTTTAATTGGATTAAGCGTCGGGTTAGGTGTTGCAATAATCGTTGCTGCTGTAGTTTGCTTTATTCTTGGCGCAAAAAGCTATAAGAAGAAGTTAGACCAGCAGTTTGGTTCTGCTCAGGCACGCGCAGATAAGATGATTGAAGATGCTCGTGCAGAGTGTAAAGCGCTTAAAAAAGAGGCTATATTAGAGGCAAAGGAACAGGAGCTGAAATTAAAGAACGAATTTGAGAGAGAGTCACGCGAAAAGAAGGCGGAGTTAAACAGACAAGAACAACGTTTAAATCAACGTGAAGACAATCTTGAGAAAAAGGAATCTGCGCTCGACAGAAAGAACGAAGAACTTGATAACCATAAGAAAGCTCTTATAGCAAAAGAGCAGGAGATTGATAAGTTACAGGAAAAACTTTCTAACCAGCACGAGCTTATGGTTCAGGAACTTGAAAAGGTTTCTCAGCTTTCAAAGGAAGAAGCTAAAAAGCTTTTAACAGACGAAATTTTGGAAGAAACCAGACACGACGTAGCTTTGCAGGTTAGAAATATTGAACAGACCGCAAAGGATGAAGCTGAGCACGAAGCTAAAAATATTATTTCGCTCGCCGTTCAGCGCTGTGCGGCTGACCACGCATCCGAAATAACCGTATCCGTCGTTCCCATTCCCAGCGACGATATGAAGGCGAGAATAATTGGTAGGGAAGGTAGAAATATCCGTGCGCTTGAAAATGCAACGGGTATCGAGCTTATCGTAGACGATACGCCAGAAGTTGTAATTTTAAGCGGCTTCGACCCTGTAAGAAGGGAAGTTGCAAGGCTTTCTTTGGAAAAGTTAATAACCGACGGTCGTATTCATCCTGCAAGAATCGAAGAGACCGTTGCAAAGGTTAAAAAAGAGCTTGACCAGGAAATTAAAGCGGCAGGTGAAAGCGCAATGTTCGACGTGGGCATTTACGGCTTACACCCCGAACTTATCAAGCTTATCGGTAGACTTAAATACAGGACGAGCTACGGTCAAAACGTATATAAGCACTCAATTGAAGTGGCAGAGCTTGCCGGCATTATGGCTTCCGAGCTCGGTTTAGACGTTAATTTGGCTAAGCGTGCAGGTCTTTTGCACGATATAGGTAAAGCGGTTGATAAGGAACAGGAAGGCACTCACGTTCAGCTCGGTGCTGACCTTGCTAAAAAATACGGCGAAAAACCCAACGTTATCAATGCTATTGCCGCACACCACGGCGACTGCGAGCCTAAGACTATTGAAGCTGTCTTAGTTGCTGCGGCAGACGCAATATCAGGTGCGCGCCCTGGTGCAAGAAGGGAAACGGGTACCAACTACGTTAAGCGTTTGGAAAAGCTTGAACAAATTGCTTCCGATTTCAACGGCGTTGATAAGTGCTATGCAATTCAGGCAGGTAGGGAAGTCAGGGTTATCGTCAAGCCCGAACAGGTAGACGACGCTCAGGCAATGTTCCTTGCTAAGGATATCGCAAAGAAAATCGAGTCCGAGCTTGAATATCCCGGACAGATTAAGGTCAACGTTATTCGTGAATCCCGTGCGGTAGAGTACGCTAAATAATTTAACTAAATTTAACCCCGACAATGCTAAAATTCTAGTGTTGTCGGGGATATGTATATTTAAAAGCTTAAAATTCAGTTTATTTAACTTGACTAATTTATATTTTAGAAGTTAATACAATTATTAAGCAAGTTCAGGTAGCATATGGCAACGTTTAATGCAGAAGGTTTTACGCTTGAAGTAAATTTTATATATTATAAAAAAGAAAAATTATTTAATTGTATTATTAATAATTACAGTGTTCGAATTATTGTTAAATGTTTTGATTATTCAGGTAATACTGAATTTGCTATTAGTAAAGAGGAATACATCGATTTCGTTAAACGACTCACAGAGCTATACGATACCCTGAATATTGGCGTTGCGGGAATAAGTGATTACGAACCCGACCAAAATAATTTATAATTCAACTCTGACGGCATGGGCAATTTTATTATCAACGGAGTGTTTAATAATTGGGGTGATTGGACTTTGAAGTTTGAAAAATCATTTGACCAAACGTATTTTAGACACTTTATAAAACAATTGAACGACGAATTAAGCGAGTTGAATAAATAAACAGCTTTTCGTAAAAAAAAGAAAGCATTAAGCTTTCGCTTAATGCTTCTCAAATGGTGCCGGGTAAGGGGGCGTAAGGAGCGAAAGCGGCTTAAATTGCGATTGTTGCAGTACGCCAATCGCGTCACGTTAATTCGTTAATCCGAGCACCGCACATAAAAGAAGACGCTAAGTCTTCACTTAGCGTCTCTAACTGGTGCCGGTGATCGGGGTCGAACCGATACGGTATCACTACCACGGGATTTTGAGTCCCGCGCGTCTGCCAATTCCACCACACCGGCAACTTACTTTTATATTATAGTACGCCATTTTAAAAAAATCAAGCTATTTTCTTTTAAGGATTAAAATTTATGCAATCACTTGTACTAATTGACGGCAACAGTCTTTTAAACCGTGTATTCTATGCTACGCAGATCTTTTCTACAAAAGACGGTAGACCCACTAACGCCATATTCGGATTTACTAAATTGCTGTTCAAAATAATGAACGAGAACAAGCCTGACTATATAATCGTAACCTTCGATATGCACGCACCTACGTTCAGGCATAAAATGTTTGACGGTTATAAGGCTACGCGTTCGCCTATGCCTGCCGAGCTTGCCGCACAGGTTCAGCCGTTAAAGTCGCTTTTATCCGCAATGAATATAGCAATCTGTCAGAAAGAAGGGTTGGAAGCCGACGATTTGTTGGGTACGCTTTCAAAAAAGTTTGACGTGCACAGTTATATCTATACGGGTGATAGGGATTCATACCAACTCGTTGACGAAAAAACGGATATTTACTATACCAAGCGCGGAATAACCGACCTTTTTAAACTCACGAACGAAAATTTTGAAAACGAAATGGGCTATAAGCCTTCGCAGGTTATCGACCTTAAGGCATTAATGGGAGATAAATCGGACAATATCCCAGGTGTTGCAGGGGTGGGCGAAACTACCGCTAAAAAGCTTATTGCCGAATATCAAACGCTCGACGGCGTATACGAGCATATTAGCGAGATTAAATCGCCAGCGCTTAGAAAAAAGCTTGAAGAAGGAAGGGAAAGTGCATACCTTTCATATAAGCTTGCAACAATAGACCGCAACTGCGACGTTGAAATTAACTTGGACGACTGCAAAACGCCTACTGAGTTCTCTCAGGAAGTCAGGGAAATGTTCGTTGACTTCGAGTTTAAGTCGCTTATAAGTCTTTTAGGTGAAGAAAATCAAGAGATTAGCGCAAGCGAAATTGAATACCCCGAAGTAATAGAAATTTATAACGTAACCGAATTACAGGCTTTAACGAAAAAGGATGGTCAATTTTTTATTGATTTATCGGAAAACGGAGCGACAGTTTTTCACGAGAATAAGTTCTACAAGGTCGTTTGTGAAGCCTTAGACCTGTTTTGTACGTTCTCACCTGACCAAGCTGTAGAGTGCATAGGTAAGATTTTTGAGAATGGCAAAAACAAGGTTATCGTGTACGATTTTAAAGGGCTGTTGCACCGCTTTAAAGCGTTTGACGTAGTCTGCAATTGCGAAGTTGACGACCTGTCGGTAATGAATTACGTTGCCGATTATTTCAGTACGGCGTCAAGCTTAGAAGAGTTGTGCAAGGAAAAGGGCTATGATTACTCGTATAGCGCATTCGCAATGAGCAGAATTTACGACGAGTATATTCAAACGATAAAAAATGACGGGCTTGAAAAGCTGTATTACGACATTGAAAGACCGCTTGTTAAAGTGCTTTATTACATGGAAGATAGCGGCGTGCAGGTTGATTTAACCCAGCTTGAGACTCTCGGCAAGAAATATTCAGACAACATTAAAGATTTAAGTGATAAGATTTACGAGCTGTGCGGCTGTAAATTTAACCTTAATTCACCGTCACAGCTCGGCGAAGTATTGTTTACTAAGCTTGGGCTTAAATCCGGTAAAAAGAATAAATCAGGCAAGTATTCGACAAATGCAGAAGTGTTGGAAACGCTTGCAGACGAGAGCGAAGTAGTTAGGCTGATTTTAAAATACAGGCTGTATCAAAAGCTATATTCGACGTATATTGAAGGTATTAAACCGCTTATTGAAAAAAAGACTAATCTCGTGCATACGACCTATAAGCAGACGTTTACTACGACGGGCAGGCTCTCAAGTGCAAACCCTAACCTTCAAAATATCCCCATACGCGAAGAAGAAGGAAGGGAATTAAGAAAACTTTTTATTCCAAAAGACGGAAACGTTTTGATTGACGCCGACTACTCGCAGATAGAATTAAGGCTTTTGGCGCATTTTTCAGGTTGTAAAGAGCTTATTGAAGCTTATGCCGCAAATGAAGACGTGCATTCGGTTACTGCATCTCAGGTGTTTGGCGTAGATTTAAAAGACGTAACGCCCCATATGCGTAGGCAGGCTAAGGCTGTAAACTTCGGCATTATTTACGGCATTAGTGAGTTTGGTCTTGCAAAGAATATCGGCGTTGACGTTAAAACTGCAAGAGACTACATTGCAACCTACTTTAAACGCTATACGGCTGTTAAAGAATATATGGACAGCAACGTTGAATTTGCTAAAAAACACGGCTACGTTGCAACGTTGACGGGTAGAAAGCGCTATATCAAAGAGATTAATTCTACTAACTACAACCTTAGACAGTTTGGCGAAAGGGCGGCAATGAATATGCCCTTGCAGGGCTCAAGTGCGGACATTATAAAAATTGCTATGGTAAATATTTATAATCGCCTTAAAAAAGAAGGATTAAAGACTAAACTTATTTTGCAGGTGCATGACGAGCTTGTATTAGACGCGCCTAAAACGGAAGAAGAGATTGCAACGAAGATTTTAAAAGAAGAAATGGAAAACGCCGTTCAATTGAAAGTGCCTTTAACGGTGGATGTTCATAGTGGTGAAAATTGGTATGAAGCAAAATAAAAATAAAATTGCGGTGACGGGCGGTATAGGCAGCGGCAAGTCCACCGTTTGTAAAATAATAAGCGAAGCGGGCTACCCTGTCTATTCTTGTGACGAAGTTTATAAGTCTGTTTTGCAGGACAGGCAGACGGTAAATGAGCTTGAAAAAAAGTTTGGAAGTCAGATTTTGAACGCAGACGGAAGTTTGAATAGGTCTGCACTTTCAGCCATTGTTTTTAACGACGAAAAAAAATTAGACACATTAAATAAAATTACTCACCCGAAAATTTTTGAAAAAATGTTTTCAATTTCGGAAAGCGATAGTGGGGTAGTATTTTATGAAGTGCCGCTTTTATTCGAAGGCGAATACCAAAATTTGTTTGACGACGTTTTAGTTGTTTTAAGGGATAGAAGGCAGAGAATAGAGTGGGTGACTAAGCGTGATGGCTTAAAGGAAGAAGAAGTAATTAATCGTTTAAATAAACAATTTAATTACGATATTGCCGACTTTGCAAAGTACTATGTCATACATAATGACGGCAATATTGACGATTTAAAGGCTAAAATAATAAAATATTTGTCAAAATTCACAACAGATTAAATAATTAAAAAAATAATTAAAAATCACCAAAATAACAATATTTTTGCTTGACTTAAAGGTGGTAAATGTTATAGAATAACTATGCTTTTGAGAACGCACTCATGGCGGAATTGGCAGACGCGCAAGACTAAGGATCTTGTGAAGCAATTCATGCAGGTTCAACTCCTGTTGAGTGCACCAAAAAATGCCCGAATTTAGCGGTTTTACCCTAAAGTCGGGCATTTTTAGTTTGTTAGATTATAATTTGAGTATGTTTAAATTTTTATGTAGATTTGTGTGCAAGCTATAATTATTTTTTGGTTTAATGCGTATGACTATTAAAAAACTCAATTTAAATGAAATATATGCCGCGTTACCGCTGGTGTGGAAGGTCTTTTGTGAATATGAGTCAAGCAATTATCCCGAAAGCGGTAAGCAGGCGTTCTATGACGCTATTCATTCCCAAGACTATTTAAAGTCGCTTACAGTTTACGGTGCGTATGAAAATGATTGCCTATTAGGAATTATAGCTACAAGGTGCGATGTGCGGCATATTGCGCTATTTTTTGTTGACGGCGCCTATCATAATCTCGGTATCGGGCGAAAGCTATGGCAAAAAGTGCTTGAAGAGAGTTCTGCTGATAAAATTACCGTTCATTCGTCTTTATTTGCCGTAGAAGTCTACAAAAAGCTTGGTTTTAAAGAAGTTGACGAAGTCAAGTGCGATAGCGGAATTAAATATATTCCTATGGAATTTAAAAGATAAAAGAATAAAGCCACCGCCGTCGGCGGTAGCTTTTCAACCTATATAAACGTTATTTATTCTTAATTATATTAGGCAGGACGAATACAGGGTATTGCATAATTATCCATATAATTATGCCTACGCTGTCTCCTATAAGTGGCTGCAACTGAATTAATGCAAACAGGCAGACGGGAACAAATATCCTTAATTGATTTAAAGGTGTATTGTTATTGCGTTTAGCCTGCAACGCCGAAATCATTATTAATGCGATTGCTGCAACGGTAAGTAATGCCCCAAAGGCATAGTTGAAATATTGATAAATGTTCTCATAATTAATAAAAGTGCAGTAAAAGCAGATTATATTTGCAAGCAAGAGAACGGCACAACATATTTGCAGTATGAAAACTGCGGTAGTGGTATTTTCGTATTTTTTATGTACTATTGCGTTTGCTAAAAGAATGACAGATGTCAGGGAAAAAACGACAAATAGAACTGTTGGCACATATACATAAATATCATAGCTATTACCTGATAATATTTCAGCATTGACATATTGGTCATAGATATACGCCATAAAATTGAAAGCTGTTGCGGTTAATGTAATTGCAATCAACGCAACGCAAATCAAATCGAATAGTTTAAGGCGTGTAATTTCTTTGCCTGAAATCTTGTCGTGTATGGTAGAGAGTATTTTTGCAACAGTGATTCCTGTTGGAACATAAGTTGCCATGCATAATATATAGGATAAGAACGACAGTTTTCTTGATACCGTAACCCTAGTCAATTGTAAGTCAACAACTTGTTCTAACCAAATGAATGAAATGGGCGGAAGATAAGCAAAAACTGCTATAACTACAGTAAATAATAATATTTTAGTTTGCTTTATCAGGTGTGATTTGTCCGCTTCGGAATAATTGCAAGCCGATAAAAATTTATATCTGCCTACCGACCATAGCACGAACGCAGTGAGTAGAAATGCGGCAAATACGCCAAGCCCGATAAGCGGACTGTACCAGTCGCTAATTGCCCAATAACATACGTATGCGACGATTAACCCGACTAAAACACAGGCGATTGAAAAGGAAACCATCATAGTTAAAAACTCTCTGTTTCTCTTGTCGACTAAATCGCTTTCATAACGGGGAACGTCGTTTAACAGATAGTCGCACGTCACGCCGAACATCTGCGTAATTTTAATTAATTTTTCCGTTTCGGGGTAGGATAAGTCCGATTCCCATTTGGAAACTGCCTGCCTTGAAACTTCAAGCTTTTCGGCAAACTCTTCCTGCGTTATCCGAGCTTCTTTTCTCAATGAATAAATTTTCTCTCCCGTAGTCATTACGCTACTCCTTAATTAAACGCTAGACTTATTATAATTTATTAAAGCGAAAATTACAATTAACCGCAGGTTGCGATTAATAAACTTTAAGTTGCAGTATTGCCCCGACGAAACTTCGTCGGGGCAATGCTGCTAAAACTATTTACATTATAATATTAATTAATCTCTTAGGCACAATTATAAATTTCTTTATCTGTTTACCTTCGAGAAGGGGTGCGATTTCTTCGTGTTCCATAACTACCTTTTCAATATCTTCTTTGGACATGTCGGAAGGAAGTGAAATCTTTGCCTTAATCTTATTATTTATCTGTACGGCGTATTCAAAGCAATCTTCGCCGCACTTAGCTTCGTCGTAAACGGGCCAAGTCTCGTAGGCAATCGTGCCGCTATGCCCTAACGCAGTGTTCCAGATTTCTTCGGTAATGAAGGGGATAACGGGGTTTAAAAGCTTTATCAAGCCTTCTGCGTATTCGGTGGGGAATTTATTGCCTGCCGCAATCTCTTTATATATAGCGTTTACGAAAATCATCATCTGCGAAATTGCGGTGTTGACCTTCATTGCCATATAATCTTCGCCGACCTTTTTAACCGTCTGGTGATAAATCTTTTCAAGGTTCTTATTGGGTTCGGGCGAGATTACGTCGCTTTCCATATAAAGCCTGTAAATTCTGTCGATGAACTTCTTAACGCCTTCAATGTTTGCCGTGTTCCAAGGCTTAGTGTCTGCAACGGGACCCATAAACATCTCGTACATTCTCAAGGTGTCTGCGCCGTATTCTTTAACAACGTCGTCGGGATTGATTACGTTGCCGAGAGATTTAGACATTTTGTTGTTGTCTTCGCCCAAAATCATACCCTGATGGAAGAGCTTTTTGAACGGTTCTTTGCAGGGGCAGTAGCCGTTATCGTATAAGAAATTTGTCCAGAAACGGGAGTAGAGCAGGTGACCTACTAAGTGTTCCTTACCGCCGCAATAGAAGTCGACGGGCATCCAATACTTTAACAGGTCGTAATCTGCAAACGCTTTATCATTATGGGGGTCGCAGTACCTAAGGAAGTACCAGCTTGACCCGGCAGAGCCAGGCATGGTCGTTGTTTCTCTCTTGCCCTTAACGCCGTTTATTTCAACGTTGACCCAGTCTTTAGCGTTCTCTAAAGGTGCGTTACCGCCGTGCCCTTTATAGTCGTCCATTTCGGGAAGGATAAGGGGAAGTTCGTTTTCGGATAAGAGAACGTCTTCACCGTTTTCAAGGTGAACGACGGGAAGGGGTTCGCCCCAGTAACGCTGACGGGCGAAAATCCACTCTCTAAGCTTATAGCTTACGGCTTTTTCTCCGCAACCGTGCTCTTTGAGCCAAGCAGCCATAGTGTCAATTGCGTCCTGCTTGTTCATACCGTTGATAAAATCTGAGTTGATATGAACGCCGTCTGCGGTGTAGGCTTCTTTTTCAACGTCGCCGCCTTCGAGTACGGGGATAATGGGAAGGTTGAACTTCTTTGCAAATTCCCAGTCGCGGGTGTCGTGAGCAGGTACAGCCATAATCGCGCCCGTGCCGTAAGACGTTAAAACGTAGTCGGATATAAACACGGGAATTTTATTGCCGTTTACGGGGTTAATCGCATAAGCGCCCGTAAATGCCCCCGTCTTTTCCTTGTTAAGGTCGGTTCTTTCAAGCTCTGACTTGCTTGCGCAAACCGCCTTATACGCTTCGATTTCTTCCCTTTGAGCAGGGGTGGTAATCTTATCGATTAACGTATGTTCAGGTGCTAAAACGCAGTAGGTTGCGCCGAACAGCGTATCGCAACGTGTGGTAAACACGGTGAATTTATAGTCCGTGCCGTCAACCTTAAAATCGACCTTTGCACCGACAGACTTGCCTATCCAATTTCGCTGAGCTACTTTAGAAGCTTCGGGCCAGTCAAGCTCTTCAAGTCCTTCCAAAAGCCTTTCTGCATATTTATTGATGTCGATTACCCATTGCTTCATATTCTTACGAACGACGGGGTAGCCGCCCCTTTCGCTCTTGCCGTCGATAATTTCGTCGTTGGCAAGCACCGTGCCGAGTTCTTCACACCAATTTACGGGCGTATCAACGTACCTTGCAAGCCCAGCTTTGCAAAGCTGTTCAAAAATCCACTGTGTCCATTTGTAGTAAGAAGGGTCGCAGGTGGAGACGGTTTGGTCCCAGTCGTAGGAAAGACCGAGCATTTTAAGCTGACGGGTAAAGTTTTCTATGTTCTTTTCGGTAAAGCCGCCGGGGTGATTACCCGTCTTAATTGCGTACTGCTCAGCAGGCAAACCGAAGCTGTCGAAGCCGATGGGGTGTAATACGTTATAGCCTTGCATGCGCTTCATTCTTGCAATTATATCGGTTGCAGTATAGCCTTCGGGGTGTCCTACGTGCAAGCCTGCGCCAGAAGGGTAGGGGAACATATCGAGTACGTAGTACTTAGGTTTGGAAAAATCGTGAAGGTCTGTGTGGAACGTCTTGTTTTTATCCCAATATTCCGCCCATTTCTTTTCAATTTCAGTAAAATCAGTATAAGGCATTTTTCTTTCCCTTAAAAAATTTAATAATTGTTATTAATTATACATATTTGATAATCGTTTGGCAAATAAATTCGTTGTAAATTCTTAATCAAACTCGTTGACAAAAGTCAAATTAAGTACTAAAATTAGATACAGTTAAATTTAATCGGGTTGTAAGACAAGTACCGCCTTGAGAAATTACAGAGAGCGCACGTTTGCTGGAAGTGCGTATTTTGAAAGGGGAAGGGAAACCACTTACGCTATATCCGTCTTTTTAAAAGTGGTCTTTTAGACAATTAAGGTGGAACCACGCAAAATTTGATTGTTTGCGTCCTTAAACTTATTTTTTGAGTTTAAGGGCGTTTTTTATTTTAAATTAATTCCGTATTTTCGGATATAAGGAGTTTATATGAACGTTATTTTACCTGACGGAAATAATCTTTCCGTAGAAGAGAATGCAACCTGCTTAACCGTTGCGAAGGCTATTTCCGAAGGACTTGCTCGTGCAGCTGTTGCCGCTAAAATCAACGGCGTGCTCGTCGATTTATCCAGCCCTGTAAAGGATGGCGATAAGGTTGAAATCGTAACCTTAAAGGATAAGGAAGGTTTGGAAGTTTATCGTCACACCTGCTCGCACGTGCTTGCTCAGGCTGTTAAGACCATTTATCCCACCTGCAACCTTGCAATCGGTCCCGTAATCGATAACGGTTTTTACTATGATATTGATTTCAAAACGCCCATCACTCAGGACGATTTTGAGCAAATCGAAGCCGAAATGGCTAAGATTATTAAATCTAACTATACAATCGAACGTATAGAACTTCCCCGTGAAAAGGCTTTAGAGCTTATGACTAAGTACGATGAAAAGTACAAGGTTGAGCTTATAAACGACCTGCCTGAAGACAGCACGATTTCCTTCTATAAGCAGGGTTCGTTCACCGACCTTTGCCGTGGACCGCACTTACCTTCAACGGGTAAGATTAAGGCGTTTAAGCTCACTTCTATTGCAGGTGCGTATTGGCGCGGTGACGAGAAGAATAAGATGCTCACCAGAATTTACGCAACCGCTTTTGCTACAAAAGACGAGATGAAGGCTTACTTCGAGATGATGGAAGAAGCTAAAAAGCGTGACCACATTAAGCTCGGTAAGGACTTAAAGCTCTTTGCTCTTTTAAACGAAGGTAAAGGTTTTCCTTTCTTCCTTCCAAACGGTATGGTGCTTAAAAACGCTTTAGTCGATTATTGGAGAGATTTACACCGCAAGGAAGGCTACGTTGAAATCCAGACGCCCATAATTTTAACCCGTACGCTTTGGGAAAATTCGGGACATTGGGACCACTATAAGGACAATATGTATACCACCAAAATCGACGGCGAAGATTGTGCGGTTAAGCCCATGAACTGCCCCGGCGGTATGCTCGTATATAAGCTTGAACCCCACAGCTATAAGGATTTACCTTTACGCGTTGCGGAAATGGGTTTGGTTCACCGTCACGAAAAGAGCGGTCAGCTTCACGGTTTGTTCAGGGTTCGTTGCTTCACTCAGGACGATGCGCATATCTTTATGTTGCCCGAACAGATTACCGACGAAATTAAGGGTGTAGTAAGACTTACCGACAGCATCTACAAGCAGTTTGGCTTTAAGTATAAAGTAGAGCTTTCTACCCGTCCCGAAAACAGTATGGGTAGCGAAGAAGATTGGGAGCTTGCAACTTCTTCATTGAAGAAAGCGCTCGATGAAATGAATATCGAATACGAAATCAACGAAGGCGACGGTGCGTTCTACGGACCTAAGATTGACTTCCATCTTCAAGACAGTATTGGAAGGACTTGGCAGTGCGGCACCATTCAGCTTGATTTCCAGATGCCCCAGCGCTTTGAGCTTGAGTACGTAGGCGAAGACGGTAAAAAGCACCGTCCTATTATGATTCACCGTGCAATCTTTGGTTCAATCGAAAGATTTATCGGTATCTTAATTGAGCACTTTGCTGGTAAATTCCCCGTATGGCTTGCGCCTAATCAGGTTAAGATTTTGCCGATTACGGATAGAAACCACGATTATGCTGAAAGTATTTGCAAAAAGCTTTCAGCACTCGGCGTTCGCGCAACCTTAGACGACAGAAGTGAAAAGGTGGGCTATAAAATCCGTGAAGCTAAGCTTGAAAAAGTACCCTATATACTCGTCGTTGGCGACCAGGAACAGGCAAACGGCACGGTTAACGTAAATAAACGCGACGTAGAAGAGAAGCAGTCCTTGACCGTAGACGAGTTTGCTGCGCTCGTATGCAACGATATTAAAGAAAAAATTGCTTTTTAATGAAAATCGTTTGACAAACGGCAATTAAGTATTGTATTATAACTAAGCAAGCAAAGGTTAACCCCTTTCGCCATTCGCAATAGCGTTTCGGCTAATAAAGTTTTTAACAGTAAAAAACTGTAAGAATTTTAACGGGTTACTTTGCGTAGCCCGTTTTATTTTTGAAGAGAGGTATATGGCTATTAAAGACTTGTATCAGGTTAACGACGCTATAAGGGACAAAGAAGTTAGGCTCATCGGCGAAGATGGACAGATGGTTGGCATTATGTCGTCGTCTCAGGCGCTTAAGCTTGCTATCGAAGCAGATTTGGACCTTGTCAAAATTTCTCCTACGGCTAACCCGCCCGTTTGCAAAATTATGGATTATTCCAAGTTTAAGTATGAACAGGCAAAAAAGGATAAGGAAAACCGTAAAAACCAGACGGTCATCGAAATTAAGGAAATTCGCCTTTCAATGACCATTGACGTTGGCGACATAGCTGTAAAAACCAAGCAGTGTTTAAAATTCCTTGAAGCAGGAAACAAAGTTAAGGTTTCCATAAGAATGAAAGGTAGAGAAAACGCAAGGGCTTTTCAGGGCGTAAAAGTTATGGAAGACTTTTTTGAAGGCTTAGGCGGTAAGGCTGTGCTCGACAAAAAGCCTGCGGCTGAAGGCAGAATGATTACTATGATGCTTTCGCCTGCAAAACAATAAATTAGAAAATATCATCGGAGGATAAATAAAATGCCTAAACAGAAATCACATAGCGGTTCCAAGAAGCGCTTCTGGCTGACTGCAAGCGGTAAGGTTCAGAGACCTCACGGCGGCAAGAACCACAAGGCTGAAACCAAGAACAGAAAGAGAAAGAGAAATTTGCGTCAGAATACGCTTGTTTCCACCACACAGGAATCTACCGTAAAGTCTATGATTCCTTACAAGGGTTAATAGGAGGTAATAGTTATGCGTATTAAAAGGTCAGTTAATGCATTAAAGAAACGTAGAAAAATTTTACGCCTTGCAAAAGGTTATTTTGGTTGCAAATCAAAGAACTACAGAATAGCTCGCGAAGCTGTTATGAAGTCCTTAAATTACGCTTACGTAGGCAGAAGGCTTAGAAAGCGTGATATGCGTCAGCTTTGGATTGCCCGTATCAATGCGGCAGCAAGGATTAACGGACTTTCCTATTCCAAGTTTATGCACGGACTTAAAGTTGCAGGCATCAACCTTAACAGAAAGGTTTTGGCTGATTTAGCTGTAAACGACGCAGTTGCTTTTGCTGCTCTTGCAGAAAAGGCTAAGGCTGCTGTTTAATAAAAAGTTTTTAAAGGGTAGCGAAAGTTTTTGCTACCCTATAAGCTTTATTTTTACAATTTTAAATAATTTTTGACCGAATAAAAATGATTATTTCGTCTAAGGACAACGCACTAATTAAAAAGGTTAGCTCGCTGAGCGACAGAAAGTACCGTAAGCAATACGGTCAATTTATCGTTGAAAGCGTTAAAGCTGTGGGTGAGTGCGTGAAAGCAGGTATGGATATAGATACGATTATCTGTACCCAAAACCTTGCGATAAATTATCCTGATGCGCAGGTCGTGACCGACGCAGTATTTTCCAAAATTTCGACTGAAAAGTCGCCGCAGGGCGTGCTTGCCGTTGTGAATACGCCTGAAAATATAATGTGTGCGCCCAAAGGTAACTGCCTTTTATTAGACAGATTGCAGGACCCGGGAAATCTTGGTACGATAATCCGAACGGCAAATGCGGCTGGTTATGAAGATATATATCTTTTTAACTGCACCGACGCTTATTCACCTAAGGCAATTAGGGCAAGTATGGGCGGCGTGTTTAACGTCAATCTGCACGAAGGAAGTTTAGACGAAATCTTTTGCGCGCTTAAAGGCGTTCAGGTTTTAAGTGCGGATATGGACGGGCAGGACGTGTTTGACTTCACCCCTGAAGATAAAGTTTGTCTTTGCGTGGGGAATGAAGGTAACGGTCTTTGTGACGAAGTGATTGCCCGTTCAAATAATACGGTCAAAATTCCGATGAGGGATAGTTGCGAGAGTTTAAATGCCGCAATTTCAGCGGCAATTGCAATGTATGCCCTTAAAAATAATCAAAGGAGATAATTTTGTAATGTCAGGACATTCTAAATGGCATAATATACAGGCAAAGAAAGGTAAGACGGACGCCGCAAGGGGCGCAATTTTCACCAAGCTCGGCAGGGAACTTGCGGTTGCTGCAAAGATTAACCCTAACCCCGATACGAACAGCAAGCTTGCCGACGTTATTGCTAAGGCAAAAGCGGCTAATATGCCCAACGACAACATTAAAAGGTCAATCGCTAAGGCGGCAGGCGAACTTTCAGGCAAGGACTATAAGGAGCTTACCTACGAAGGTTACGGTGTTGCAGGCTCTGCGGTAATCATTAAAACGCTTACCGACAACGTAAACAGGACGAGCGGCGATATAAGCGCTACGATGTCGCGTTGCGGCGGTCAGATGGGCAAGCCCGGTTGCGTAAGCTATCAGTTTGACAACAAGGGCGTTATCGTAATTGAAAAGACGGTTAAGCTTGATGAAGACACGATGATGGAATACTGCCTTGAAGCTGAAGCAGAAGATTATTCGGTTGAAGAAGACGTGTACGAAGTTTATACCTCGCCTGAAAACTTTTCAACAGTTCGTAAGTACTTTGAAGATAAAGGCGTAAGCTTCCTTGAAGCTGAAATTAAGATGGTTCCCCAAACGACCATAACCCTTCCCGAAGATAAGCTTGCAACGTTCATCAAAATGCTTGATAAACTTGACGAGCTTGATGACGTTCAGAACGTTTACCACAACGTTGAACTTCCCGAAGACGACGAAGAAGAGTAATATAATTGCAATAAAATTAAGGCGTGGCTAAAAAGCTACGCCTTTTTCTATCTAGATAATTATATGGAGAGTAATTATTTAATATTGACAGTTATAGCAAAAAATGGTAAGATAAGAGCAATAGGACAATTAAAAAATTTAAGATAACGGTTTATGAAAAAGAAAAAAATAAGTTCAAATACGGTTAAAGAAGTTATTATAAAAAGCTTAATAGTATTTGGTGCTGTGGTTTTAGTCGGTGGAATTGCCTTATGCATCATATTTGGCGACAATAATCCAACAATAGCAGCTATAGGAATTATAGGTGGTATGGGTTTAGGTTTTGTGTCTATTGCAGCAATATTTATTATTGGTTCAACATTTAAAGAAGAGACGGATAATAAAGATTATAAGATAAAAAATTATGATTGCTTGTTGGAAGATGAGCTTGAAAGCAGAATGGAGTTGCTCTATGAAGGTGTGACTCACAGTACGGATAATAACAAAGATTTTTACAGCTCATATCACAAAGATGAAGAAGTCGTCGTTATTGCCGTAATGTATGTTGACTCTCTATTCAGTGAAGATTGGTTTGTAAGCTTTATGAATCAGATTCCCGAGCTTACGGAAAACGTTATCAATCATACGCTGATAGTAATCTTTATTGAGGAAGAAAAATCGAATTATCTTCACGAAATAATGTATGCACCTGAATACAACTCATTATGGGATACGAAAGTATTCTGCGTTTATGATAAGGCGAATAATAAGATTAAGGTAAATAAAACAAATAGCGGTACAGGCGATAAAGCATATAATGACGTGAGAAGAGAACTCAAAAAAATCTTCATTTTTCCTGAAAAATCTCAACATCAAAGCAAAAATGTGGTCCAATAAAAAATACATATAGTAAATTAAATTATGAATAAGCAGATATTACGCGTTCCAACATTTTATAGATTGGTATTTTTATTTTTACTAATATTTTGCATAATCATTAGTATTTATGCTTTAATATTTCAAATTGATGAATGGCCGTACTTAATTATTTTAGACGGTTTCTTTGCCTTGCCTTCGCTAATATTTTTTATTTGTTGGTCTTTATGGAAAGTTGAAATTTTACAAGATGGATTTATTTACAGAAATTATTTTGGCGTAAAGCGTAAATATAATTTTGCGGACTTAGAATATAAAATGCATTCCAAAGGTGCAAAGTGGTATTTTTATAAAAATGGCAAAAAGATAATCTGTATTGCGTATTTCATAGAAAATGGAAATACTCTGGAAAGAGCATATAAAAAGTTTAATCAAAAGAATAAATAGAAGCAATAAAAATAGAGCAAAATTTACATAACAACAAGTTAAGAGTGCAGAGCAGCAAATTAATTACGCATCTTTTATTTGTAATGATTATTATGTAAATTTGCAGGAATAAAACGCAAAACTTTGCACAAGATAATTTTACAAGCGGTTATCCGCTTAATTTATAGCCGCAAGATATGCGGCAAAAGGGGTATTCTAATAAAAAGAATATCCCTTTTATGAATTAATTCATAAAAAATATAATAACATATATTATGCCGAATGGTGCATTTTATGTACAAAAAGTAAATCGGCAAATAAAAAATTAAAAACAACCTTGCTGTAGGTTGTAAAAACGCTTTAAAAATGTTATTATATAAGAAAGGGTTATCTAGTTCGCTAAAGCTAAAAGAGCAAACTAATTTTTGCTTTGCGGATAATACAACTTATAAATTAGGCGGTAATGCGAAGGTTGCTTACTTTCCGCAAAACATCTGTCAAGCTATAAATGCTTTTGAAGAATGCAAGGATAAGGGGCTAAAAACCTTTGTAATAGGCAACGGCTCTAACGTGCTTGCGTCGGATAAAGGTTTTGACGGCGCGGTAATAAGTACAAAATATTTAAGGGGAATTATACGCCTTAAAAATAACAGATTATTCTGCCTTGCAGGAACGCCTATTTCAGCTCTACTAAATTATTGTAAACGACACTGCTTAGGCGGGGTAGAATATCTTGTAAAAATACCTGCAACAGTGGGCGGTGCGGCGTATATGAACGCAGGCGCGGCAGGAAAATACGTAGGCAATAGCGTTGAAAAGGTTTTAGTTTATACCGATAAAAAACGTTATTTTAACCAAAATCAATGCAATTTTGCGTATAAACACAGTACTATGCGTAACATAAATTGCTTAATTTTGGCTGTCGTGCTTAAACTTGAACCTAAACCAACGAAACAAATTGATGAGAGTTTAAGGTATTATTCAAGTCTTAGGCAGCATTTGCCGAAAGGTAGAAGCTGCGGCTGCGTCTTTAAAAACGGTGAAGGATATTCTGCCGGAGAGCTTATTGATAAAGCCGGTATGAAAGGAATTAAGTGCGGCTCTGCCGTCGTTAGTAATACTCACGCAAACTTTATTTTATTGAAAGGCAACTGCGCAAGCGACGTAAAAGAGCTTATTGAACTCGTAAAATACGTCGTAAAGCTTAAATTCGGCGTTCAGCTTATTGAAGAAGTCGTTTACATAGGTGAATTTTAGTATGCATAATTATTTGTGCATAGGAGAAAAAATGGAACTTACTGCAGATTTTCATACTCATACGCCGTATTCGCACGGTAAAAATACCGTTTTGGAAAATGCCGTTGCGGCAAAAAAATTAGGGCTTCAACAAATTGGTATAACCGACCACGGTTTTAATCACCTTTTGTTCGGTTTAAAGCGTAAAAAGCTCGTTGATTTAAGAAATGAAATTGACGAAGCACAGCGATTGACGGGCGTAAAAGTATTGATGGGTATGGAGAGCAACCTTATTTCGGTGGACGGCGACACCGATATGAAGAAGAGCGATTTGGTTAATTTCGATTTATACCTTGCAGGAATTCACGAAGTTTTGCGATATAAGCGTTTCTCCGATTTTTATACCATTATGGTCAAGAATTATACCGCCTATAAGATGGGCAAAAAGCCGTCTCAAAAGGTAATAGATTTGACCACTAAGGCATACGTCGAAGCGGTTAAAAATAATCCGATTGATATATTAACTCACGTTAACTATAAATGCTGTTGCGACTTGAAAGAAGTGGCAAAGGTCTGTGCGGATTACGGCACTTATATAGAGATTAACACTAAAAAACGGCATATTTCGCCCGAAGAGTTGAATATGATGTCGTCATGCGGGGTCAGGTTCGTCATTGATTCCGACGCGCATTCTGCCGACAGGGTTGGCGATACGAAAATTGCTGAAGAACTTTTAAACGACTTTACTTTTCCGCTATCTCAAATTGACAATATTGAAGGAAGACTGCCTAAATTTAGATTTGCAGAATACAAACAAAAACATCTTTAATTGAAATCGTTAATTATGGCTAATTTTACCGAAGACATAAAAAAAGAAATATTAAGTGCAGACGTAGATAAAGATTGTTGCCGTATTGCGTTTTTATCTGCTTTCGTTCGCGTTGCAGGAAGTTTTATCACCAAAGACGGCGTGTACGGCTTTGAAATCGTTACCGAGAACGACGGCACTGCGCTCTACGTTAAAACGCTATTTTATAATTATTTTGGCGTTGAACTCATTTTAAACGGCGTACAATTCGATTCCAAAAGCGGTAGGGACAAGTATAAGCTTGTGTACGTAGGCGAGCAGGCGTTACCTATTTTAGCAAAGCTCGGTTTAGTTAAAGTGCACGGCGATGATTTTTCTTTGGTTTTCGGCATTGATTCTAAGGTGATTAAGTCGGACTGTTGCAAGCTATCGTATATTAAAAGTGCATTCTTGGGCGGCGGTAGTTGTACTCTGCCCGAAGAACAAACATACAGCCGCACGGGATATCATTACGAAATCGTATTCTCTAACAGGGTTGCGGCAAACGATTTTTGTGAACTTTTATGTGAGTTTGAGATTTTGGCTAAATGCGTTTCAAGAAAGGACAGTGCAGTGGTTTACGTCAAGAGTAAGGAAGTTATTTCCGACCTTTTAAATTTGATGCAGGCATATAAGAGCCTTAAAAAGCTAAATAAAATTGTAGAAGTCAAGGACTTAAGCAATAATGCAAACAGGGTAAGCAATTGTTCGGTATCGAATATAGATAAAACGGTAACGGCGTCGGTTGCGCAGATTAAGGCAATCGAAGTTATTTCGCAGACGATGGGTTTACAGAGCCTTGCGCCTAACCTGTTTGAAGTGGCGGAAGCGAGACTTGCCGACCCTAAGGCGTCTATTCAGGAACTTGCAAACAGGCTTGGCGTTTCCAAAAGCTGTTTAAACCACAGAATGCGCAAAATAATGGCAATTGCTTCACAATTAATTTAAGTACGGCTTATTTAAGTATATTTTTTACATAGGTTTAATAATGGCAACTGATTTCGTTCATTTACATTTACATACCGAATATTCACTTTTAGACGGTGCTTGCAAAATCGATAACCTGATTGATTACTGCAAGGCAAACGATATCGATACCGTATGTATGACCGACCACGGAAATATGTACGGCACTCTGCATTTCGCCGAAAAAGCGGCGGCGGCTGGTATTAAATATATAATCGGCTGTGAGTTTTATATGACGAAGGACATGAAGGTGCACGAAGGCAACACTGCGGAACACCTTATTTTGCTTGCAAAAAACAAGGCAGGTTATAAAAATCTCGTTCAGCTCGATTCAATGGCGTTCGTTGACGGTTTCCACTATAAACCGAAGATTGACTATAAGGTTTTAAGAGAGCATAACGAAGGCGTTATCTGTCTTTCTGCATGTATTGCAGGCGGTATCCCTAAAAGATTGCTTGCAGGCGATTACGACGGTGCGCGTGAGATGGCGTTAAACCTGAAAGAGATTTTCGGCGAAGATTTTTATATTGAAATTCAGGACCACGGTATAGAAGAAGAGAGAAGGGTTTTGCCCCTTTTGGTCAAGCTTGCAAACGAAATCGGCGTAGAACTCGTGGCAACTAACGACGTGCATTACCTGAAAAAAGAAGATGCAGAAATGCAAGACGTGCTTTTGTGCATACAGACGAAAAAGACGCTCGACGACCCTAAGAGATTAAAATTCAGCTCTCAGGAATTCTATTTTAAAACCGCCGACGAAATGAAGGCGTTATTTCCCAACCTTCCGCAGGCTATAAAAAATACTAAAGTTATTGCCGATAAGGTGACTGAACCTGCGTTTAATCTCGACAAAAAAGGTTATCCTATAAGGGATATGTCGTTAATTCCAGGCTACGAGCCGCCCGACGGTTCTACGCCTGAAGAGTATTTAAGAAAGCTTACGGACGAAGGTCTTATAAGGCGATACGTCACGGTTACGACCGTGCAGAGAGAAAGGGCGGATTACGAGCTTAACACCATATGCCGTATGGGTTACGCCGAATATTATTTAATCGTGTGGGACTTTATAAATTGGTCGAAAGAACACGATATCCCCGTCGGACCCGGCAGGGGGTCGGGCGTTAGCTCCATCGTTGCCTATTCAATAGGTATAACCGACGTAGAACCCTTGCAGTACGATTTACTGTTTGAAAGATTTTTAAACCCAGACCGTGTATCTATGCCCGACTTCGATATCGACTTCTGCACGGATAACCGCTACAGGACTATCGAGTACGTTCGCGAGAAGTATCATCCCGAAAACGTCTGCCAAATAGTAACCTTTGGAACGATGGCGGCTAAGAACGCCATAAAAGACGTCGGACGAGTAATGAGAGTTCCCTATTCGGAAACCGACCGACTCACCAAGATAATGGACGGTAAAACTTCTATAGGCGACCTGCTCGGCAGAAGGCTGCAGTCGACCGAAAAGAAGATGAACGAAGAGACCGACCCCGATAAGAAAAAGTCTTTAGAAGATAAGCTAAACGAGCTTAAAATTGCCAGAAATTCGGAATTTTGCGCAATGTACGAAGAAGACCAGACCCTAAAGAAAGTCATAGATATGGCGTTGCAGTTAGAAGGTATGCCTAGACAAACGGGTATGCACGCAGCAGGCGTCGTTATTTGCCGTAAGAAGATTGCCGATAACGTACCGCTTTCCAGAAACGGCGAAGATATAACCACGCAGTTTGTGGCAAAGGAAATCGAAGCGCTCGGCATGCTCAAGATGGACTTCCTTGCCTTAGTTACGCTTACCGATATTAAAAAGTGTTGCGACTATATAAAGGAAGATACGGGGGTTGAAGTAGACTTTACCAAAATCGGCTACACCGACGCAGGCGCATACGGGCTTATTTCCGAAGGCGATACTGACGGCGTGTTCCAGCTTGAAGCAGGCGGTATGAAAAGGTTTATGAAACAGCTTCGCCCCGACTGCCTTGAAGATTTAATCGCAGGCGTCTCGCTCTATCGACCCGGACCTATGCAGTTTATCGACAGCTTCTGCCGCAGAAAACACGGTGAAGAGCCTATAACCTACGACTGTCCGCAGGAAGAAAAAATCCTTAAAGTCACCTACGGCGTTCCCGTTTATCAGGAACAGGTTATGCAGATTTTCCAATATCTTGCAGGCTTTTCGCTCGGCGAAGCAGACCTTGTGCGCCGTGCAATGGGTAAAAAAGATAAAAAAACGCTTATGGCGCAGAAGGAAAAATTTATCTACGGCGGTATAAGCGATACTAACGGCAGTAAAATCGAAGGCTGTGTCGCTAACGGAATTTCCGCAGAAGTTGCTGCGAAGATATTCTCGCATATGGAAGGCTTTGCATCATATGCATTTAACAAGTCGCACGCAGCGGCTTATGCAACGCTAGCCTACCAAACGGCTTGGCTTAAAAAGTACTACTGCAAAGAATTTATTTGCGCACTTTTAAACAACCGTCTTAATAAAATCGACGAAATTACCAAATACGTCATATACCTTAAAGATAAGGGTATGAAGGTATTTCCGCCCAGCATAAACAAGTCAAAGACCGCCTTTTCGGTTGAAGCTGACGGCATAAGGTTTGGACTTTCTGCGCTTAAGGGCTCTGGTCAGGCGGCTATTGACGAAGTTATAAAAGAGAGAACTGCGCACGGTGAATTTACCGATTTCCCCGACTTTTTGTTAAGGTGTGCAGGCGTAGTCAATAAGCGTATTATCGAAGGCTTGATACTTGCAGGCGCATTCGACGAAATGGGCGTAGCGCGTTCAAAACTCTACGCTGTTTATGACGAGCTATACAATAGGGCGGCGTCGATAAACAAGCAAAAAAGCGGTGCTCAGCTCAGTCTTTTCGGCGATATTATCGAAGAGACTAAGCTTGACGTAACCTATCCCGATATACCTGAATTCGAGCTTATGGATAAGCTTTCAAAGGAGAAGCTCGTTTTAGGCGTGTACGTCAGCGGTCACCCGTTCGAGAAATATATGTCGGCTTTTAACGATTGTTCGTTTAACTGCTCTTATTTATCCGACTATATGGAAGATGAAGACGGAAACCGTACCTATAACCGAATATCCGACGGAATGCAAATAACGATGGGCGGTATTATTTCTGCAATCAGGCGTACGACTACTAAGAGTACGGGTGCTTCAATGGCGTTCGTTACGGTTGAAGACGTGTACGGCTCTATAGACTGCGTAGCTTTCCCTTCGGCGTTTGAAAGGATTAAATCGGTTTTGGCAAACGATAAGATAGTTAAAATTAAGGGCAAGCTTGACCTATCTAAGGAAGACGAGCCCAGCATAATTTTGGATAACGTAGAAGAATTTGAAATTAATCCCGTTAAAGAAGGGCAACCCGTTCAGGTTAAAAAACCTGCGATTTTATGGCTTAACGCAAATAAACTCTCCGACGAAGACTTCGACGAGATGGTTACCATGCTTTCAAATTACGAAGGTAAGACTTTATGCGCAATCGTAAGGGGCGGAAAGAAATATAAGCTTCCGCACGGGGTTAATTATTGCAAGGGGCTTTTAGGCGAATTAAGCACCTTTATATTAGAAGAAGACATAAAATACGTTGAATAATTATTAAATATTTGTTGTTCAAATAAGTTGTAATTAATTTTTAACTTTGTTATAATTATAGCGATGAATAAATACGGCTTTCCGTGCGTAAATTTTAAGGGGGCAGACGGGGTAACCCGTCCGTACGGGAAATCGGAGGAGAAATCATGAAGAGAATAGGTTTACTCACAAGCGGTGGTGATGCCCCCGGTATGAACGCATGTATAAGGGCGGTAGTCAGAACTGCGCTTTACTACGGTATGGAAGTTTACGGCGTTGAACGCGGGTATCAAGGTCTTATCGATAACGATATGGTATCTATGGAAATGCGTTCCGTTTCAGATATCGTTCAGCGTGGCGGTACCAAACTTCGTACTGCAAGATGCCTTGAAATGTTGACGAAAGAAGGTCAGAAGAAGGCTGTTAAGACCCTTGAAGAAAGGGGTATAGAAGGTTTGGTAGTAATCGGTGGCGACGGCTCGTTCAGGGGCGCTAAATGCCTTTCCGAAGAGTACGGCATTCCCACAATCGGCATTCCCGGCACGATTGATAACGACCTTGAATATACGGATTATACGCTCGGTTTCGATACTGCCGTTAATACTTGTATTGACGTTATTAATAAGCTTCGCGACACTATGACTTCTCACGAAAGAATTTCCGTTGTAGAAGTTATGGGCAGGCGTTGCGGCGATATCGCTTTGTATGCAGGTATTGCAAGCGGCGCTGAAATAATCGTCGTGCCTGAAGTTGTGTTCGACTTGGACGATATCGTAATGAAAATCAATCGTTCCCGTGCTAACGGCAAACACTCTAACATAGTCGTCGTTGCAGAAGGCGTTTGCACTGCAGAAGAATTTGCAAAGCAGTTGCAGGCCGTTACGACTTATTCGGTTCGTCCTACGACTATCGGTCATATTCAGCGCGGCGGTTCGCCGTCTATGGCTGACAGAATGTTGGCAGCGCAGTTTGGCAATAAAGCCGTAAGGCTTTTAAAAGATGGTATCGGCAACAGGGTTGTCGGTATTCGTAAAAATGAAATTATCGATATGGATATCATAGAAGCGGTTAGTATGAAGAAGAAATTCAACTATGAACTCTATGAAACCTTACAGATGATTTCAATGTAATTAAAAAGTTTTTTGCATAAAAAACCGCTGTGAAGCGGTTTTTTTGTGGGAAATAATAATTTTTAGGAATAAAACAGCATGATTTTATGTGTAAGCCTAAGCCCTTGCATTGAATACAACATGGAAGTTGAAAATTTGGGCATAGGGAAGGTAAACAAGGTTATCAGCAAGCGTGCCTTTATGACGGGTAACGCCTTAAACGTTGCAACGGGAATAGCAAGGCTCGGCGGCGACGCGTTTGCTACCGGATTTATGTATGAAGAAAACGGCAGAATGTTCGAACAGGAATTACATAAAGAAGGAGTAACCTACAAATTTATTTGGAATAAGGGCAGAGTTAGGGAAGTATATAAGCTCGTTGACAGTCGCTCAATGCTCACCGAGATTGACGATATTGCTTCTCCGATTTCAAAAGAAAACGCAGACGAGCTTATTAATACTGTATCTGCTCTTTCCAAACAATGCAGTGCTGTGGTTATTTCAGGTATTTGCCCTGAAGGTTTAGGCGATGATTATATGGAAAGGCTTATCTGTGCAATAGATGATAACGCCTTAAAAATCGTTGATACGAAGGGTAAAGAGTTAAATAAACTTATTAAACACGGCGTTGATTTGGTCAAGCCGAATTTAGAAGAAATGCAAGAAGCTCTGCAAATTAAGATAACCGATTTAGACTCTATGAAAACGGCTTGTAAATCGGTTGTTAAAGCAGGGGCAAAAAAGGTGCTTTTGTCGCTTGGCAAAAAGGGCGCCGTTATTTTCGACGGCGAGAAAATGCTCTATTGCACGTCGTTAAACGTTGCGATGAATTCAACGGCAGGTGCAGGCGACGCAATGTTGGCGGCGGCAACGAAAGCGCTTGTCGGCGGTGAGAATTTAGAAGAAATTTTGCGTTGCGGCGTTGCGGCAGGTACGGCGTCCGTAACTTCTTCTGAAAGTATTTCTTTCGTGAAAACTAAATACGAAGAGATTTTTTATACTCTAAGCGTGAAAGAAATTTAAAAATAGACTTGATTTTTATTATTTTTATATTATAATTAAATTAGGTTTATATTAAGTTTAACCGTAAAATCAGGTTAAATAAATTATTTTTTTAAGGCGGTGCATTATGTGGGATGAAAACGCTCCTTTAGAACTTTTGAAAGAAATGCCTAAAGTATTAACGATTGAAAATCTTTGCAAAATTCAAGAAGTTATTGATAAGGATAAATATTTAAACAGTATTCAGCAGGGTGGTGATTTGTGCGGCAGTTACGCGCCTTTTTGCGAAACCTGTATTAAAGCCGTAAAATATCCTTGCGCCGTTGCATACGTTAAGATGATGCAACAAAAGGGCTTGGAGGTTGAGATTGAAAAAGTTGCTTACGCTTCCGAACCTGCCGTAGAGCCCGTTGCAGAACCCGTTGCGGTAGAAGAAGAAAAGAAAGAAGAAACTACCATAAAGACTTCTGGTAAAAAAATAAGGATAGCCATTGCAAGAAAAAAGGTTTAAAATAATTTTACCCGACGTTACAAGATTGTGACTTCGGGTTTTGTTTTTCTTTTGGGGGATTTATGAAAAAATTTTTAATATTTTTAGTTTCTTTAATAATGTGTTTTTCGATATTTTCAGGGTGCTCGCAAACGACAACGCCGCCTGATAATACGGGCGACAACGGCGGCGAAATAGAAAATCCCGACGATAATAAAGACGATAATAAAGATGAAGAAACGGTACCCGACTGGTTGGTTAATGCCGATGAAAATATTAAAGCTAATTTATCTGCCGACGGATACGTAAAGGGAAATATTACAGATTTTTCCGTATATGAAGGTACGGACGCATATAGGAAGGTTTCTAACGCGGACGAGCTTACTGCCGCAGTTAAAGACGCCGTCTGGCATTATAAGACTATTTGGAACGAGAGCGACGGTACGATAACTCAGGTTCCTGAAGACGGCTATACTGAAGAGAATTTCAGGGGAAAAGTACACGTTATTGAAATAACACAGGATATTGACCTTGGATATAATAAAATCAGCGACACGGCAAAAAGCAGCGGCGTAATTGATAATAATGTTAGAGTTAGTACCATAGACGACGGAAACGGCAACAAGATTCCTATCTATACGATGTCTTCTATGGTGGAAGAGTACGGTATGTCCGTATTAAAGTTCCAGAATATGAACGACCTTTTGGTGTACTCTAAAAACGGCGCTAAAAT
>JBJEVB010000032.1:60269-61438 GCA_051884155.1 Candidatus Coproplasma sp.
TATGGCTAACAGTAACCGTGCGCCTTACGGGCTTAGGGACGAAAGGGGCGTGCACATTTCCTGGTGCAACTTCAAAGGCGGCAGCGACGATAAAGACGGCTACATCTATAAAATGATGGAAGAGATAGAGCAGAACTATCAAGCTAATTTGGTTGATAGCTCTGTAGTGTGCAAGAATCTCTATTATAAAGCGTTAAGGGATGAAGGGTGCAGTTTTGAAAATATCTTGTACGGACTTGCAATACCCCAAAAGAAAGCCTTCCTTTGCGGCGACTCCGGCGATAATAAACAAGATTATTATTTCAACCGCAATTTAAAAATTTCCATTGCAAATTGCTATTTTAAAAACATTGAAGACAGAATACCTAAGCTTAGGGGCGGTAACTGTTATTTCTACAACAACGTTGTTGATAATTTTCAGTATTATTCGTATAGAAGTAAGCTTACTGCATATGCTTCCGCAGTAACTCGTTTAAATTGGAAATGCGCACTCGTTTCGCAGTGTATGCTCGTAAGCAACGGTGCAAGCTTGATGGCTGAAAATTGCATTTTCAGGGGAATCCAGACGCTGATTAAAAATAACGATTCGGCGATTACGGTTGACGGCGTATCAGTAAATAAAGGTTATTATCAATTAATCAACTGTATATATCAACAGTCTGAATCGAGCAAGGTAATAAAAGGCTCAACAACTGACGACCCTAATCCTTTTACGGCAAGCGGTTCGGCATATACGGACGGTTTTTCGTGGCACGCAACCGGTGGTGAGCAGCCGTTTGATGCTAATGCTATATTATTGGTTAAGCTTGAAAATACGTTAAATAACGAAAACTTCGGTGTTGGCACTCGTGCGGCAATGGGCGAAATTTGCTTGAAAGTGAGCTATTAATATTTAAATAAATTCAAAATTGAAGTGGCGGCTATTAAAAAAATAGCCGCCGTAAATTTTTAAAAAGGTAACAAAAAAATGCAATTTTGCAAAGGCAAAACTGCATTTTTTGTGGAGCTGCTGAGCAGACTTGAACTGCCGACCTCATCCTTACCAAGGATGTGCTCTACCGACTGAGCCACAGCAGCAACCCGTAAATTCAACTTACTTGATTATTATATTGAAAATCTTAAATAATGTCAAACCATTTTATAAAGAATTTTGATTTTATAAAATAAAT
>JBJEVB010000033.1:0-12576 GCA_051884155.1 Candidatus Coproplasma sp.
TTAACAGCGGCATTGCTGCAAAGGTAATAGCGGAAGTCGCATACGGCAATATCACGGCTAAGATTACCGCAGACTACATCTATGACAAGACTACTTATGGTACTGTAGTACTTACTTTAAACGAGCTCTGCGGCGAAGAAAGGGAAGTTAAAGTTTACTGCCAGATTAACGAAGTAATAGACGGCGTAAAGACCTTACTCAACTACTTCGGCTCAACCGAAAGCGCAACCACCGAAACTACCAACAGCGGCTTAGACCTTAACGCAGTAATAGCAAGCCTTTTAACTGCAGACATCAACGCGCTTATCCCCAACCTTGAAGCTAAGGCGAACGTACTCAACCTAAGCGTAAACGTAGACGAAGTGTTAAAGCTTCTGGGCGTAGATTTAGGCAACTTAAGCGTAGGCGAAGTAGCGCTCAACTACACTCACGGCGGTGAAAATTTACTCTCACTCAATGTTCCTAACTTCGGTTTAGTTGCAACCGTTAACCCGTACAACGGCAACCTTGAAGAAGCAACTACGGCAGACGCACTCAACCTTAAAGACGTCTTAGACGACGTAAACGCAATACTCAATTCCAAGAAGTTGGCAGTTGCGCTCAGCTTCAACGGTTCGGCATTCACTTCAATCCCCGAGCTTGCAGACCTTACCGCTAATGCAACAATCTATGCAGACTTAAATAGCGGAATTGCGGCAAAGGTAGTGGCAGAAGTTGCATACGGCAATATCACGGCTAAGATTACCGCAGACTACATCTATGACAAGACTACTTATGGTACTGTAGTACTTACTTTAAACGAGCTCTGCGGCGAAGAAAGGGAAGTTAAAGTTTACTGCCAGATTAACGAAGTAATAGACGGCGTAAAGACCTTACTCAACTACTTCGGCTCAACCGAAAGCGCAACCACCGAAACTACCAACAGCGGCTTAGACCTTAACGCAGTAATAGCAAGCCTTTTAACTGCAGACATCAACGCGCTTATCCCCAACCTTGAAGCAAAGGCAAACGTACTCAACTTAAGCGTAAACGTAGACGAAGTGTTAAAGCTTCTGGGCGTAGACTTAGGCAACCTAAGCGTAGGCGAAGTAGCGCTCAACTACACTCACGGCGGCGAGAATTTACTCTCACTCAACGTACCCAACTTTGGCTTATTTGCAACGGTTAACCCTTACAACGCTAACCTTGAAGAAGCAACTACTGCAGACGCTTTAAACCTTAAGGACGTATTAGACGACGTAAACGCAATACTTAATTCTAAAAAGTTGGCAGTTGCCCTTACCTTTAACGGTGCAAAATTCACTTCAATCCCCGAACTTGCAGACCTTACGGCAACTGCAACAATCTATGCAGATTTAAATAGCGGCATAGCTGCTTACGTTGGTGCGAACGTAGCGTATAAGGTTGACGAAAACACTTCGATTTCCGCATCTATTAAGGTTTACTTCAACTACGACAAGGCATCAATCGGCGACGTAATCGTAGTTCTCGACTCGATTAACGGCGTGGAAACTTCCGTCAAGGTCTGCTGCAACGTAAGCGAGCTCAAGACGGCGATTGAGGCCCTTCTATCTTACGTTTCGCCCAAGAATGAAACGGTCGATTCTAAGGAAGAGACGGCGGTAGACGGTGCAACGCAAACGGCGGCTAGCGTGCTCGACAAGCTCATCAATGCAGATATTAACTTGATTTTAAAGGGTATCAGTGCAAAGTCAAACCTTTTAAATCTCACCGTAAACGTTGACGAAATCTTAAATCTCTTCGACCTTGATTTAGGTATATCAATCGGCGACGTAACCTTAGAATACAGGCACGCTCAAGAAGGCGAAATAGTTGATATGCTCTCTGCAAGGGTAGATAACTTCGGCGTTGCGCTTTCAATCAATCCTACGAACGTTTCGTTCAGCACCCCTGCAACGGACGATTGCTTAGACTTGACCCAGCTTTTGGATGTTGTAAATAGTGCAATCAGCCAGATTAACACCATTAAAGAAGACGGCAAGCTGTACTTTGAAATTGCAAGAGTTACAGACGATAATACCCCTGCAACCTATCTGTATTTAGACGGCATTCGCGTTCAGGTTTGGGGCAAGGGTGAAATAAGCTGGGCAAAGGGTGCAGAGCGCGTAGCGCTTGATTTAGGTATGTCGATAAGCGAAACGGGTACGGACGTAACGACCTTAAAGCTTATATACGACAAGAATTCCGACCCTATAGTAAAGCTTGCTCTCAACAACGTCGGCTTGACAATCTATAACGAAGATATCGAAAGCGTAACGAACGGCTTTATCGAAATCTATAACAAGCTTGCAAGCGTGTTCGGCTTTAAGCCCATTGCAACGGGTTCGGCAACCGAGCAGACCGCAAACGAGCAGACCGCAACGACAACCGAGACAACTCAATCGTCAAACGGCTTAGGCTCTGCCGATAAACTGCTCGCCGTAATCTTTAACTTACTTGCAAGCGAAGATTGGGTAAACGAACTCAACAATTTCACGGCAACCTGCAACGGTAAAGCCGTCGTGCTTGGCTACCTGACCGATGATAACAAGGCGAACGTAACTATTAATACCGACGGCGGACTTTCCATTGCATACGACGGCGCGTTCGGCGAAAGGTTCTCGCTCGGCGGACTTATCACGGTTACGGCTGCAAAGGCAGAACCCCTTGCAGTAAGCTTTGCCGAATGCAATATGGCGTCGTCAAAGGACGGCGAAACCGAATTTATTCGCCTTGCATACAACTTCCTGTTCGAGAGTATTCACTCAATTTCCGTTGAAAACATTCTCGGCAGTAATACCTATGAAGTTAAGTTCGAGCTTAACGGTGCAAACACCGAAGTTGCAGAGCTTAAGGACGTATACGTCAAGGCAGAAATATACGTTACCGACGAAGTTTCGATTAACAACGGCAAGCTTGCCGAAGGGCTTTTAGTTCTCGACGTTGCAGGCGTAGCAATCAACTTGCACGTTATAACCGAATACGACGATTTCGGCAAGGCTAAGTTCTTTATCAATCTTAACAGGGTTGCAGATATCCTTCTTCCCGACTTGAAGATGGAAGCATCGCAGGACAGCTTGTACGAAACGTTCAAGGTGCTCTTCAATACGCTTAACGATACCAACGTATTAGACGTAGTATCAAAGCTTCTTCCTGCAGGCGGCACGAGTGAAAGCGTAGAGCAGGAACAGCCTGCAAGCGGCGAAAGCGAGCAGGTAACGGAAGGTACCTTAGATAAGGTTGCTTCAATTTTAGAAAGACTTTTAAATCTCAACTTCTCCGAAGCGGTCAACGCATACGAAATTGACGGCGTGCAGTACGCTGATATTAACCTTGACAATCTCTTAGGTCAGCTCGGCGTAAACGTAGGCACGCTCGGCAGTCTTGCAGTTAAGATTAACCACAACGACCACTCTATGACGACGAGCGGCGTGGCAACGATAACCAATGCAGACGGCACTAAGGAAGATAGGGAATGGATTTCGCTCTCTTCCGCAAAGACGGAAAAGCGCAGCTATAGCGACTTTAAGAGAGAAGATTATCTCAACATAGAATTCCTTCCCATAATGCTCGAAGATATCGTTAAGTTTGCGACCGACGATAACGGCAATATGTACGAAAAGTTTACCTTAAGCGGTTCGATTACGGCAAACATCGTAAGTATGTTCAATATCAATATCGACGTGTCCACTCTCACGATTTCAATGGCGGATAACGACTTCTACTTCTCAGGCGTGCTTCACGTCAAGAAAATGTCGGCTTTAGGTCTTGTGACCATACCCGAAAGTACGGTAGGTATTTCCTTCCACGGCGGTTACTTAACGCTTGCAAGGGGCTTAAATACTTCAACCCCCGAGTACCGCATAATGACTATGGACTACTTTATGGACCATATGCTCGTAAAGAGCGCAAACGACTGCGTGCTTAAGTGGTGGTTAAACGTAAGCGGTTGGGATACGGTAATAAGCATTATCAACTCGGCGGCAGGCGATTTGAACGTAAGCTCCGGCTTGACCACGCCTGAAGATATCTACCTGTACGACCAGTCCAAGAAGGGTGAAACTCAGTTAATCTCTATGTACGACTACGTAGAAGCGTTAAAGGTTATGGTAAACGGCACCGAGTACGCGTCCTTCGGCGATATGTCCGCCCTTGAAAAAGAGTTCGGCATATACGATAACTATTACGGCTTCTCACTCAACGCAAGGAAAGTCACGGGCGACGTGCTCACCAAGCTCTACGCGGCGATTATAAGGGACGATAACGGCATAAGCGCAGTCAAGGCAAGCGGTGCAATTGATTCCTACGTTACCTTTGCCGCAAGTCTTGAATACGACGAAGGCGCAACCGAAGAATACGTATTCGGCACGACTTTGGCAAGGGGTGTTACCGCACCTTCTATGTTCGCTAAGGCAAACGCAATCATCGACGCACAGGGTATAGTCGTTGACTACGACCACTTCGTAAAGAACGAAGCAAGCGGATACGACGAAACGTTCGGCTGCTTGAATTTAACCTACAACGGCGACACGGGTCTCTACGACTATTCGTACAACTACTCTAATATCTTATATCAGCATACGCTTACAATCGTAAATCTCGACGGCACTACCGAATCAAGGCTTGTTCGTCAGGGTTCGACAATCTATATGTACGACAATAATTCGCCTGCTTATACGGACGAAACAAAAGAGTTCAGGTTGCTCTACACCTTAGAAGAAGGCGTAATCGGCGTAACTTCGGTCGTAATGAATAGCGATTTAACCGTATACGCGTTAAGGGCAAAGGCTGTAAACGTAATTATGACGAGCGGCAGCGAGCAGTACGTCGTAACTTCGTTCGTAGGCGATAGAGTTCCCACTGCGGTAAAGGGACGCGAGACCATAGGCGCAGTTACGTACGAAGACGGAACTCAGGTTAGTGCAAACGACTACATCACCGAAGAGCTGTTAAACGGCGCAAACAGCATTAAGCTCAGCGGCGTATTCGTAGAAAGCTTAGTTGAAGTGGATGGCGTAAATTACGAGTTCCACTACGATAACGATACCAATTCCGGTTACTACGTAGTGGCAGGTAAGGCGGCAAGCTTCGACCATACGGTATACTGCGGTTCAAACGGCAAGACGTTAGTACTTCTCAACGAAATCGGCGGCTATCCCGTAAAGGAAATTGCGGCAGAAGCGTTTGCAAATCTCGACGGTCACGCATTGAGAAGCGTAGTCGTTCCTTCAAATATTGCAACTATCGGCGAAAAGGCGTTCTTGGATAACGTGGGTATGGAATGCGCGGTATTCCTTGCACCCCAAGTGACTATGCTCGGTTCGTTCAGCGAAGGCGAAGGCGGCAATACGACGCCTTTCTACGGCTGCTCGGCAACGACGGACGGCACTTCGACCAATATGAGCGTTTACTACAACAGCGTAGTATACGAAGGTTCTTCAACCAACCTGCTCTGGACGAGATTCCGTCGCAGCGGTTCGGGCGCAATCTACAAGCGCTATTATATAGGTTGCGACCCTAGAAATACTGCAGTAGTCGATTACGATAAGAACGGCGGCGGCGCGCTCTATTCCGAAGGTCAGTGGAGCTATATTACGGTTGCGCTCAACGGAGCAGATTGCGTTGAAGAGATTGATTTCAAAGCCGCAGTTGCATCAAGGGTTACGGAAGGTATAAGCAACGAAGTTTATACCCAGTCAAACGGAGATACCTTAGGCAGCGAGCTTTCGACCCTGCTTTCAACCTATAAAAACGACGTAGGCGAAAACAAGTATATAGTCAACGTAAGCGTCACTAATTCTTACGGCGACTTAACAATAACCGTAAACGTTTCCTTAAACGTTCCTGCAAAAATAATCGTAAAGAGCGACGTGGCGTTCAGCTATACTCTCGGCGAAAACGTCCAGCAGATTAGCGCAGGCAGTAGCGCGTTAAACGTAGTAAAGAGCGGTGATAACGTATTGCTCTACAACCCCGTAGCAAGCGGTTATACATTCTTAGGTTGGGCGCGTGTTTACAACGGCGTGCTTACCTTCATAGGTGAAACGGCTGAATACGACGCAAGTGCAACGTATTACGCAATTTGGGGCGCAAGCAAGGTAGGCAACGCCGTAGTGGCTACGGCTGCAACTTCCGGTACTGCGCTTCCTACTACAAATTCCGGCAACGGTAAGTGGTACGATAATAGCTGGAACGAAGTAACGCAGCTTTCTACTGATAACTTAATCGTTTATACGAGAAGTATATTTACGTTGACTGTAAAACTTAATAGGGGCGGTTATGACACGAATAGAGTTTACATTAAAGAAAATGGAACTGATAAATCTACGACAAAAATAAACGGACACGGATTACCCACCAAAGCTACTACTGACGTAACAAGCATTAATATTTATGAAGGTGATGCGACGTTTATTGTAGCTGATAAGCAACTTACGATTGTTACCAACGATATAACGTATACCATTTACGTATATGAAGTTACTTGGAAGGGTACTGACGGAAGTATGCGTGATATTTCTTCCGACATAAACGGAACGGCGAATATTACAGACAATCTATCCGTAACTTTGAGTTACTGATAAAATCATTATAAAGAGCGAGGCTTATTACAAGTCTCGCTCTTTTCCGTATTATTTAATATTCCTTGAGATAAAAGCATAAACTAAAATATGAAAATTTTGCAGCAGCTTATAAAAGAAGCAGGGGCGGATATGGCAGGTGCGGTCACGATTGTGCCGCAATTCGGCGGTTATTTTTCGGCGGTTAAGCGCGTGGAAGAGTATACTCCGCAAAAAATAGTATTATCCGCCTATAAGCGCAGGGTGGTAATTTCGGGCGAAAACCTTGTAATAGACAAGTATTTTATGCAGGACTTAGCCGTCAAGGGCAATATAACGGGGGTTACTATTGAATAACAAAGTGCAATTCGAAGTAACCGCTCGTGCCGAAGTTGCGCTTAAAAAACTTGCTAAGGCGCAGATACCTATAGGCGCTGTCAAAATAGACGGCGCAAAGGTACGCTTTGGCACAAATAGGGAATATATACAAAAAGTTTTTGCAATTTTCAAACACCCGTGCTATAATACTGTTATAAGGCGTAAAAGCGCAAAAATGCGTTTAGAAGACTTTTTAAAAAGGCGGTTCGGCTTAATATTTGGCGGCTTAGTCTTTCTTGCAACGTGCATAGCTTCACAGTCGCTTGTACTCAAGGTATCCGTTACGGGCAACGCACCCTATCTTACCGAACAGGTTTTATCTATTGCATCGCAGTGCGGGGTAAAGCAGTTTTCTTCCTGCAAAACGTTGGATAAGCCCCTTTTATCGTCTCGCGTGACCGCGCTTGAAAACGTTGAATTCTGCTCGGTAACGAGAAAGGGTTGGGCGCTTATAATCGACGTGCACGCACAGCCCCAAGAAAATATCAAGGTCAATTATTCGCCTTTAAAGGCGGAAAGGGCAGGTACCATCACAAAGCTTACAGCCATTTGCGGCACTGCGCAAAAGTCGGTTGGCGATAAGGTTGCTGTCGGCGACGTCATAATTGATAATTACGAGACGAATGTTGACGGGGAAAGGGTCAAGTGCCTTGCCGCAGGCTATGCGGAAATTGAAGTTATAGGTTCACTCTCGCTTTTCTATGAAGGCAGAAGCGAAGAATATGAAAGGCAAGCGCTTTCCGCGCCTTCGCTCTATTCGGATAACGTTACGGCAAAGTCGCTTAAAGTCACGCCGTGCGACGGCGGCTTTTACTACAACGTTGAATTTACCTATCTGCACACGCAGGCGTGGAATATTACTTAGATAGGTTATAATATATAATATGGAAAGAAAGATTAGTGCAGGCAACGTCGATTGCCTTGCAAAGGTACTCGGCTCGTTCGACGAAAACTTAAACGCCGTTTCAAGGGAATTGCACGTTTTATGCCGTGTGGAAGGCGTTAATATAATAGTCGAAGGCAACGAAGAGAACGTTCATACGGCTTTAGAAGTGCTTGAAAACCTTATCGTACTTGCGGAAAACGGCGAAAAGGTGGATAACGGCATGGCTGTCTATTGCATAGAGCTTGCAAAGGACGGCAGGGCGTCGGATATCTGCAAGCTCTCTTCAGGCACCGTCGGCGTAACCTTTAAGGGCAAGCCCGTAAAGTGCAAAACCGTCGGTCAAAAGGCGTACGTAGACGCAATAAGAAAGAACCAGATAGTTTTCGGCATAGGTCCTGCAGGTACGGGTAAAACCTACCTTGCCGTCTGCCTTGCCGTTCAAGCGTTCAAGCAAAAGCAGGTGGACAGGATAATTTTAACCCGTCCTGCCGTCGAAGCGGGCGAAAAGCTCGGCTTTCTGCCAGGCGATTTGCAGACTAAGGTAGACCCTTATCTTCGCCCCTTGTACGACGCCTTGCAGGAAATGCTCGGCATAGAAGCGTACACAAAGCTTATGGAAAGGGGGGTAATAGAGATTGCACCCCTTGCATATATGCGCGGCAGAACGCTGTCTAATTCGTTTATAATCTTAGACGAAGCGCAGAACACCACACGGGAACAGATGAAGATGTTTTTAACCCGTTTAGGCGACGGGTCTAAAATGGTAATCACGGGCGACGCAACGCAGATTGACTTGCCCGAAGGAAAGCAAAGCGGATTAATTCACGCCGCGCATCTTTTACAAAACGTAGAAGGAATCTCACTTATAAACCTTACGGATAAAGACGTCGTGCGTAATACGCTGGTTATGCGGATTGTTCGCGCATACGCAAACCAAGGCGTCGGGAGAAATGAAAGTGGAAACAAAGCTGACTAAAAAACAATATCTTATCGCGGTTTTTAACTTCGTTTTAAACTTCGCGATAATGCTTGCAATTGCGTTTGCAATGCTTGCGGTAAAACAAAAGGATAACACGCTCTCGTTCTTTTCGGAAAACGTCGGAAAGGCGGTATTCGTGCTATCGGGCGTGCTGTTTTTGTTCGTTATAACCTTTTGGTTCTTGTATTTTGAAGGCCGCGAAGTTTTAGCAAAAGTCTCTAAGCAGATAGAAATTTTCGTCCTTTTAGACCTATCGTTCGTATTTAGTTTTGTAGTAACCTATCTGCTTAACGACCCCAACGCGCGCCCCTTCGGCTTTTTCGCCATAATGTGCGCAACGCTAATGGGAAGAAAGCAGGCTATATTTTTAAACGTCATAAACGCACTTATTATATTTATAATGGATATAAACATCAACCCTTCGGCAGTCGAGTCGGTAGAGATACTTCAGTACTGCTCGTGTATGCTTATGTCGTTCTGTGCAGGTACTATGGTAATATTCTTCGCGCATATGATTAAGACGAGATTGCAGAGCGTTTTGCTCTTCTTCGTATTCTTAATTCCTATCGAAATAATTATCGTAGTTATGGAAATACTCTTCGGCGGCAGGACGTCGGAGTGGATTTTGCTTGCGTACGGCGCAATCGGCGCAGTGTTCTCCACGCTGTTGTATATGATTTTGTTGCCCGTGTTCGAGCTTATTTTCTCCGAGCTTACGACCTTCCGTCTGCGTGAAATAACCGCGCCCAACGCCCGTCTTATGAAAAAGCTAAAAAACGAAGCGCCCGGCACCTACAACCATTCAGTCGTAGTTGCTCAGCTGACCGAAGCGTGTGCGATTGCAATCGGCGAAGACGGCGAACTCGCAAGGGCGGCTGCCTTATATCACGATATGGGCAAGCTCAAAAACCCCGAAATGTTCACCGAAAATCAGTCGGATAAGAATATCCATAACGAGCTTCCGCCCGAGCTTTCGGCAGAAATCATTCGCTCTCACACAAGGGACGGCGCAAAGATTATTAAAAGCTATCACCTGCCCGAATTTCTTGCCGACGTAGCGGTACAGCATCACGGCACGCTGCCTATTAAATATTTCTATGCAAAGGCGCTTAAAATGAGCGACGGCGAAGTGCCTTTGGCAAACTTCTCGTATCCCGGTCCCGTGCCTGCAACGCGCATTGCGGCAATAATAATGATTGCCGACGCGGTGGAAGCGGCAACGCGTTCGATTGCAGACAGAAGTGCGGCAAATATTGAAAAGCTTGCAGGCAGTTTAATCGAAGAGAGAATGAACTTAGAACAGTTTGTAAACTGCAATATAACCTTGCGTGATTTAACGGTTATAAGCCGTACGATAGCGCAGTCGCTCTCGGGCGTATACCACAACCGTATATCCTACCCCAAGCTCAAAATAGGTAAAAAAGGTTAAAAAAATATGTTACACGTCGTCTGTGAAGATAAAGATTTTTCAGCTTTGGAAGTGGCGTTTGAAGGGGAATACTCGTCGGATTGCGAGCTCTCTATCGAAGTCGTAATAGTCGATAAGACAACCATCAAGGACTTGAATTCCCGTTTCCGCAGTATTGATAAGGTTACGGACGTTCTGTCATTCCCCACGCTTGATAATATACGCGGCAAAAAGCTAATACTTGCCGACTATCCTTTGGATACCGACGGAGAAGGCACTCTATTTTTGGGCTCGATTGCCATCTGCGAAGAAGTAGCAAAAGAGCAGGCGGAAGAGTACGGTCACAGTGAAGAGAGAGAATTTTACTACCTTGCAACTCACGGCGTATGCCACCTTTTAGGTTACGACCACATGACCGAAGAAGATAAGCAAGAGATGAGAGCTAAGGAAGAGAGAGTAATGTCGAAGCTCGGATTAGAAAGGGTTTAAAAAGAATTTATGAAAAGCGGATATGTAGCATTAATAGGAAAGGCAAACGCAGGTAAATCGACGCTCGTAAACGTGCTTGTCGGTGAAAAGGTGGCAATCGTTTCACCCAAGCCGCAGACGACGAGAGACGCAATCATGGGCGTCATCAACGGCGAAGATTATCAAATTGTATTCATCGACACTCCGGGCATTTATAAGGCGAAAAACGCCCTGTCTCAGGTGATGGAAAAGACGACTGAAACGACTTCTAAAGGCGTGGACGCAATCGTGTTCGTTTTAGACGGTCACGAAGGGATTTCCGATAGCGATATCGAGCTGATAAAACGCTATTCGTCGGGCAATATCCCTATGTTAATCGCACATACGAAGATAGATATTATGCCCAAAGAGAATATCCGCGAAAACGTTAAAAAGCTGTACGAAGCAGGGATTGATTGCGACGTTTACCCCGTCTCTGCACGCAAGGGCATAAACTTGAAAAATCTTATTGACGGCATAGTAAAACTTCTTCCCGAAGGGGATAGGGTTATTGAAGACGATATCGTCTCCGACAAGAGCGAAAGGTTTATGATTTCCGAAATTATGAGAGAAAAAATTCTCCTTAAATTCGATAAGGAAATCCCACACGGCATAGCAATAGTCATAAACGAATTTACCAAAAACGAAAACGGCGTGTACGATATAAACTTGGATATCGTCTGCGAAAAAGCCAACCATAAGGCGATTTTAATCGGCAAGCAGGGCGCGGCAATCAAGGAAGTAAGCTCGTTTGCAAGGCAGGATATGGAAAAGTTTTTGGGCGCAAAGGTCTTTTTGACTACCTACGTCAAGGTCAAGGAAGATTGGCGCGACAGACCTTCTTTAATGCAGACCTTCGGCTACGGCAAAAAGAACTGACGGCGGAAAAAATTAATTCATAAAACGCCTGTATTTGCCCAACCTAAGAAATAGGAGGGGCAGATGAAAGTTAGGGATAACGACGCGGCAGAGCTCGCCTGGAAGATGTTTGAAAAGACGGGTTCGGTCAGCTATTATATGTTATATAAAGAACTCAAAGGGAAATAATTTTGGCAGAAATCAAAGTCAACGCACTTATGTTGCGGGCGGTAGATTATCAGGAAAACGACAAAATATTGACGCTTTTATCCGCCGAAAGGGGCAGGATAACGGCAGGCATAAAGGGTGTGAAAAAGGCAAACGCAAAACTAAAGTTTGCCGCACAGCCCTTTTGTTTTGCCGAATATATCTTAGCCGAACGCGGCGGCAGATACACCGTAACTCAGGCGAGCGAGTGCGAAAGCTTTTACGAGCTTCGCACCGACGTCGATAAATATTACGCCGCTTGCGCCGTGTGCGAGACGGCGATAAATCTGACCGCAGAAGGGGACGGCGGCGGTGAAATTTTTTCTCTGTGCATAAAGGCTTTAAGGGATATGTGCGTTTCCGACCAAAAAATCGCGTTAATGTCCTTTCTTTTAGGCGCGTTAAAGGCGTGCGGCTACGGCATAAGCGTAAGTGCGTTCTGTCCCGTCTGCGGCAACCGAATAGATAATGCGGAAAAGCTTCGCTTCGATTTGCGCAGCGGCTCCTTTTCCTGTTGGGACTGCTCGAATTTTGCAGGCGTGGGGTCAAAGACCTTTAAGGCGCTTTTAATTGCGGAAGGGAAGAGAGTGGGTACTGCCGACGAAGAAGGTAAAAAACGTGCGTTAAAGCTATTAAGGGAATATATGATACATAAGCTCGACGCCCGTTGTGTGTGTTTGACGGAGTATATTAATCTTCCTTAGCGCTTTGCGTATATACTTCGTAATAGTTCGTCAAAAGGTGAATTGTCAAATCAAGTGCAACACTTGGATAAAAAAGAATCAAACAAATC
>JBJEVB010000034.1:0-10683 GCA_051884155.1 Candidatus Coproplasma sp.
CATTTTTTGTACCGTTGCCGTTTGCAGTTGGAAAATAACGCCGTTTGCTTGCCTAACTTTATTTGCGGTGATATAATATAAAAAAGGTGGTAACGACTATGGGCGTCAGGGCAGATAAGGCAAGGGAGATGTTTTTACAAGGATATAATTGCAGTCAGGCGGTGGTCGGCGCGTTTGCCGACCTGTTCGGCTTTGACAACGTAACCGCTATGAAATTTGCCGAAGGCTTAGGCGGCGGTATGGGCAGAATGAGATTGACCTGCGGTGCGGTTGCGGCTATGTCCACGCTTGCGTCTATGAAGTTAAGCTCCGGCGAGCCGGGCGATTTAAAGCTTCGCGGCGAGATATATGCGGTTATTCAAAAGATGGCGGGGGAATTTAAGGAGAATAACGGCTCTGTCATCTGTGCAGAGCTGTTGGGTGCGGCGCTGCCTAAGGATAATTCTGCTCAGCCCGAAGCGCGCACGCCCGATTATTATAAACGCCGCCCCTGCGCGGACAAGATTTATCAATGTGCGTTGCTCGTTGAAAAGTATCTGTGTCAAGACTGATTGCTTAAGTCTTTAAATAATCTTTGGATAAAAAATCGCCTGTACTGAGTTCGTACAGGCGTTAATTTTGATTTAAAGGTTTTACATTACTACGACGTTTTCCTGCTCTAAAAGCGCCTTATATTCGCGGGGGAATTTGTCGTCGGTGATAAGCACGTCGATGTCGCTGATATGCGCAAACGTGTAGGGATTAATCTTGCCGATTTTAGAACTGTCAAGCATCATATAAACGTGCCTTGCCTTCTGGAATACCATCTTTAATAGTTCGCTTTCCATCTGGCTGCTGCAGGAGAAGCCGTTTTCAGGCGTGAACGCAGTTGCGGATACGATTGCCAACTCAAAATTGCTGGACGCGAAGTAGTCCTTTGCGGCAGGGGAAGAGGTTGAAAGGTTATCCTTCATAAGCTGACCGCCGACGATGGTGATATTGACGTTCTTTTTCTGTGCAAGCTCCATTGCAACGGCGATACCGTTGGTGAAGATGTTGCACTTTATATCGGAAATTTCCTTTGCAAGGTACATTGCGGTAGTGCCGCCGTCTAAGAAGATACAGCTATCTTCATCTATAAGAGTAGCCGCCTTCTGTGCGATTATGATTTTAGCGTCGGTGTTAATCGTCGTCTTTTTGGTGTACGCCTCGCCTGAAACCTTCTGTACTTCCTTAACGGACATTGCGCCGCCGCGCACGCGGATAATTCTGCCGTCTTCTTCAAGCTTGTATAAGTCACGGCGCAGGGTCATCTGCGAAACGTTGGGGAATTCCTTTTCCAACTGTTCAAGCGTCATTTTGCCGCGTTTGTCTAAAATTTCAGCAATTTCTTCAATTCTTTCCTTTTTCATACTTATAGCCTCTTGTTAAAAAATAACACATTTCTCAGAAATTAACATTATTATAGCACTGTGCTTATCAAAATGTCAACAATTCCAGACGCTTTTACTAAAGTAAATCGTGTTATTTTGTTAAATTTTTTCAAAACCTTAAAGCTGACTCTATAAAACGGGGTAGGGGTGAAATATGGTTGATTTTTTCGGATAAAAGATATATAATTTATGTCAATTATATCGTGGGTGCATATCGTTTGACGGCAAAAAATTATATCTGCCAAACGACAGCGCTTTATTCTATGGGTAAATTCAAATTAAGAAAATTTAAATTCCCCGCGTCGGCGGTCGTCGTTCTCAGTTTCGTTATAATGATTTTATTCGGGACTGCAATGCTTACGATGCCGTTTGCTACAAAGAGCGGTAAAATCGACTTTATGACTTCGTTTTTCACTGCGACGAGCGCGTCTTGCGTAACGGGGCTTATAGTTCAGGATACCTTTGCGTACTGGTCGGGGTTCGGTCAAGCCGTAATCTTGCTCTTAATTCAAGTGGGCGGCTTGGGCTTTATAACCTTCGTTTCGCTGTTTACGCTGTACGCAAAACGCCACATCACCCTATCCCAGCGCAAGATTGCAATGCAGTCTGCCGGCAGTGTGGATTTGGGCGGAATTAAGGGGCTTATAAAGATTATTCTTATCGGCACTTTCGCTTTTGAATTCGTCGGCGCGTTTGCCCTGTCGTTCGCGTTCGTCCCCGTCTACGGCTGGGGACAGGGCATCTGGCAGGCGGTATTTACGTCCGTTTCGGCGTTTTGCAACGCAGGCTTTACCATAACGGGCGTGGTGGAAGGCAAGTCGTCTTTAATGTGCTTCGTCGGCAATCCGTTAGTTACGCTCGTCGTTGTCGTTCTTATAATTGTCGGCGGCATAGGCTTTTTCGTGTGGGGCGACGTCGTCCATCACGGGATTCACCTTAAAAAGTACACGTTGCACTCAAAGATAGTGCTTACGACTACGGGCGCGCTGATAATCTTAGGCTGGGTTCTTTTCGCCATTTTCGAGTGGAATAACCCTGCAACAATCGGGAACGAGAGCGCAGGTACGAAAATTTTAGCGTCGCTCTTCCTTTCGGTCACGCCAAGGACGGCGGGCTTTAACACGGTAGAATATTCTTCCGTTACGAGCGCGACGAGCGCGCTGACAATAATCTATATGTTTATAGGCGGCAGTCCCGGCTCTACGGCGGGCGGTATCAAAACCGTGACCTTAGCGGTATTCTTCTTATCGTTCGTGGCAAACGCAAAGCGTTACGACGAAATTCACCTTTACAAAAGGCGGTTCGAAGGCGAAGCAAGCCAACAGGCAAGCTCGGTCATCTGCATATATCTTTTCGTAACGATAGTAAGCGTTGTTTTAATCAGCGCGTTAGAAGTAAACAATACGGCGGTCAATTTAGAAAACACCGCGTTCGAAGTCGTTTCGGCAATCGGTACGGTAGGTCTATCCAAGGGCATTACGGAAAGCCTTAGCGTATTCTCTAAATTAGTATTAATCTTTTTAATGTTCTTCGGCAGGGTGGGCGGCTTTACGCTTATACTCATCTTTGCAGGGGATAAAAAGCCCGTAGCTATCTCAAGGGTAGCCGAAAAGATGATTATCGGCTAAAGAGCTTTAGGTCTGAATTTTTACTAAATTATAAAAGCACCTTATATCAGGGGGGAATCATATAAATATGAAAAAGTCGGTTTTAATAATCGGTATGGGCAGACTTGGCACTCATCTTGCCGAAAAGATGCAGGATTTGGGTCACGACGTAATGATACTCGACAACAGGGAACAGAAAATTGCAGGGCTCGTATCCCGCTTTTCAGACGCCCGTATTGCCGAATATACGCGTAAAGACGTGCTCGCCGCATTAGATATACCTTCGTTCGATATATGTTTCGTCACCGTGGGCGACAATTTAGAAGCTTCTATTTTGACCACCGTAAATTTAAAGCAGCTCGGCGCAAAGTACGTCGCTTCCCGTGCAAGGGACGAAATCCAATGCGAAATTCTCAAGAAAATCGGTGCGGACGAGATAATCTACGCCGACGGCGAAACTGCCGATAAGCTTGCCATAAGGCACAACGGCAACAACATTTTCGACTACGTAGCACTCACCGACGGCTACGCAATATTCGAAGTGCCCATTATAAAGCAGTGGGTGGGTAAGTCCATTATGGAATTGGACGTTCGTAAAAAGTTTAAGCTCAATATAATCGCAATAAAAAGGGACGGCAAGCTTGACCCTGCTCCTATGCCCGACTTCGTTTTCGAGGCAGACGACCATATCTTCGTTATGGGCAAATCTCAGGACGTGTTCAAGATGTCCGCAAAGATTTAACTTGCCGCCTTAAGGGAGAATTAATTGTTTAAAAAGTTAAAGATGGATATAGATGCGGCAATGCGCAACGACCCTGCCGCACGCAATAAATTTGAAATATGGCTGACCTATCCGTCGGTCAAGGCTCTGCGCCACCACAGGTGGGCAAATTGGCTGTTCAGGCACGGCTTTAAGCTGTGGGCGAGAATAGTCAGTCAACGCACGAGAAGGATTACGGGTATAGAAATTCACCCTGCCGCCAAGATAGCACCCGGTGTATTTATCGACCACGGCGACGGCGTTGTAATAGGCGAGACGGCTCAAGTGGGTACGGGCACGGTGCTGTATCAGGGCTGTACCTTGGGCGGTACGGGTAAGGAAAGCGGAAAGCGTCACCCCACGGTGGGTGAAAACTGCGTAATTTCCGCAGGCGCTAAAGTGCTTGGCAACATTACCGTAGGCGACTACGCAAAGGTAGGCGCAGGCGCGGTGGTTTTAAGGGACGTACCTGCACACGCAACGGTCGTCGGCGTGCCCGGTCACGTCGTGCGCATAGGCGGAAGCAAGGAAGGCGTGGATTTGTATCAGGAAAAGGCAGACCCTATGCTTACCGAGCTGTGCGCTTTAAGAGAGAGAGTATTCGCGCTTGAAGAGCAAATAGGCATTAAATACGAGGCAAAAATAGATGAGAATTTACAACACTCTGACGAGGACTAAAGAAGAGTTTATCCCCCTTGAAGAGGGCAAGGTCAAGATGTACGCCTGCGGTATAACCGTTTCGGGCGAAGCGCATATCGGTCACGGCTATCAAGCTTTAATCTACGATATTATGCGCAAATATCTCGAGAAAAAGGGATACGACGTAACCTACGCCCGTAACTATACCGACGTAGACGATAAGATTATTGCAAAGTCGAAAGAGACGGGCATACCTGCCGACGACTACGCTAAGATGATGATTGCGCGTATCGACGACGTCATGCGCAAAATGGACATCGACGACCCTTCCGTATGGCTTAAGGCAACCGAGAATATCGACAATATTATCGACTTCGTGTCCGCGTTGATTGCAAGCGGTCACGCATACGCAGTACCCTGCGGCGACGTCTACTTCGACGTGACGAGCTTTCCCGGCTACGGCTGTCTTTCCAACAGAACCGTAGAAGATATGCTCGACGGCGTTAGAATTGAAAACGGCGAAGAGAAGAAAAACCCCGCCGACTTTGCGCTTTGGAAGGCGGCAAAGGAAGGCGAGATTTGTTGGGACAGCCCTTGGGGTAAAGGCAGACCGGGCTGGCATATAGAGTGCTCGGCAATGAACAGGGCGGCGTTCGGCGAACAGATTGATATTCACGGCGGCGGCAGAGATTTAATCTTCCCCCACCACGAAAACGAGATTGCGCAGACCGAGAGCTTAACGGGCAAGCGCTTCGTTAAATATTGGACGCACAACGGTCTAATCAAGGTCAACGGGCAGAAGATGTCCAAGTCTTTAGGCAACAGCTTGCTTTTGGAAGAGCTGCTTGAAAAGTACACTAACGAAGCCATTAAGTTTGCACTTTTGCAGACCAACTATCACAACGACATCAATATAACCGACGACCTTTTCCCCGAAGCTGAAAGGCACCTGACCGAATTTTACCGCGTTATAAAGGCGGTGGAAGACAAGTTCGGTAAAGGTGCAGGCGGCAATGCAGAGATAGACGGCGCGTTCGATAAGTGCATGGACGACGACTTCAACACCGCGCTTGCGCTCTCCTATCTGTACGGTTATTTCAAGAGCATATCCAAAAAGCTTTCCGCAGGCGATAAAACCTGCGCCGACGACGTTGCGCAGATTAAAAAGACCTATTCGCTGTTAGGCTTGTTCAAGACGGATGCAGGTAGCTACCTTAAGGAAGTTGAAACGCTTTCGGGCGGCAAGCAGGAAATTCCTGCTCAAATTGTAGAGCTTGCCGAAAAGAGATGGCAGGCTAAAAAGGACAGAAATTGGGCGGAAGCGGATAGCTTGCGCGCAGAGATTGATAAGTTAGGTTATATAATTAAAGACTCTAAAGAGAGTTACGAAATTATCAAGAAGTAAGGTTGAGTTATGAAAGAATACAAAGTCGAACTTGCAAAAAACTTGGAAAAAGCGGAAGAGATTATGAACGAACTTGCCAAAGAAGGTTGGGAAGTCGTGTCTACCGCATTTTGGTATCACTGGAAAGTAGGTCTTTCAATTACCTTCGAAAGAGAAAAAGCTGAGTAAAAACAGAGGTTAATATATAATATGAAACAGTTGACGAGCGAAAGCTTAAGAAAAATGTATTTGGACTTCTTTGCGAGCAAGGGGCACGCCGTAATTCCTTCGGCGTCGCTCATTCCCGAAAACGACCCTACCGTACTTTTCACTACGGCGGGTATGCACCCCTTAGTGCCCTACCTTTTGGGCGAAAAGCACCCTGCCGGCAAGCGTTTAACCGACGTGCAGAAGTGCGTGCGTACGGGCGATATCGACGAAGTGGGCGACAGCTCTCACTGCACCTTCTTCGAAATGCTCGGGAATTGGTCTTTAGGCGACTACTTTAAGGACGAGATGATTCCCTGGTCGTTCGAATTTTTGACTTCGGAAAAATATTTAGGTATTCCCGTTGAAGATATTGCAATCACCTGTTTTGCAGGCGACGACGACTGCCCTAAGGATACAGAAAGCGCAAATAAGTGGCTTGAGTGCGGTATCTTACCCCAAAATATCTACTTCTTACCTAAAAGCGGTAACTGGTGGGGTCCTGCAGGAACGACCGGTCCTTGCGGTCCCGACACCGAAATGCACATTATCCGCAACCACGCAGAAGCGGACAAGCTTTCTTCCGACCAATTCGATGACGCGCCTAAGGGCACCTTCCTTGAGATTTGGAACGACGTGTTTATGCAGTACAACAAGAACGAGCAGGGCAAGTACGAACCCCTTGCTCAGCGCAACGTCGATACGGGTATGGGCTTAGAGAGAACGCTGTGCATTTTAAACGGCAAAGAAAGCGTTTACGAGACGGACATCTTTGAAAACGCCATTGCAAAGCTTGAAGAGCTTACGGGGATTAAGTACGGTCAGGACGAACAGTCCACTAAGGCGTTCAGAGTAATACTCGACCACGTCCGTACCGCAACCTTTATGCTCGGCGACGTTAAGGGCATCGTGCCTTCCAACACCGACCAGGGCTATATCTTGAGAAGAATAATAAGAAGAGCCGTTCGCTTCGGCAGAAATATCAACCTTCCCCAAGGTGCGTTAAACCTCGTAAGCAAGACTATAATTGAAAAGTATGCGCAGGTCTATCCCGAGCTTGTTGCAAATTCTGCAAAGATTGAAGAAGAGCTCAACAAGGAAGAAGCTAAGTTCTTAAAGACGCTCGCTCAGGGCATTAAGGAATTTGAAAAGGTAGTATCCACTCTGCCCGAAAACGGCGAAATCGACGGCGTGACCGCCTTCCACTTGTACGACACCTACGGCTTCCCCGTAGAAATCACCGTAGAAATGGCGAGCGAAAAGGGCGTTAAGGTGGACGTTGACGGCTACAATAAGGCTTATGCAGAGCATCAGGAAAAGTCCAGGGCAGGCAGCGAGCAGAAGTTCGCCTGCGGTCTTGCAGACCACAAGGAAGAGACGACCTGCCTTCATACCGCAACCCACTTGCTGCATGCGGCGTTAAGAAAGGTCTGCTCGCCCGATATCTGCCAAAAGGGCTCTAACATAACCGAAGAGAGACTGCGTTTCGACTTTAACTTTGCGCGCAAGCTCACCCCCGAAGAAGTTAAGGCGGTAGAAGACATGATTAACGACGTAATCGCTCAGGATATTCCCGTCGTTATGAAGGAAATGCCCATCGAACAGGCTAAGGCAGAAGGCTTTACGGGCTTGTTCGAAAGCAAGTACGGCGAAGTCGTAAAGACCTATTCTATCGGCGAATTCTCTAAGGAAATCTGCGGCGGACCCCACGCCGAACGCACGGGTCTTTTAGGCACGTTTAAGATTGCTAAGCAGGAGAACGTTTCTGCCGGCGTGAAGCGTATTAAAGCTATTTTAGTTAAATAATTGGCGCTTTGAAAATAAACTTCGTAATAGTTCGTCGAGCTGTGGCAACCTTCAGTCACTTACGCTTAAGTAAGCTCCTTCAGGTTTTCCGCGCTCTCCTGCTCTTACTCGTTTCTTTTCAAAGGTACATACCCAGATAAGGTGAAGAATAAACCGCGTCATTGCGCCCCACTGCTTGCAGTGGCACGAAGCGTAGCGGAAGTAGCCGACTGCAAGTCGGCGCGGCAATCCCAGACTTTTAAGGGCGGACTTTTTCTAATAAATTTAACCAAATTTATTCTTTTTTCTTTATTCTTTACCACATTATATATAATATCCTATTCCTGCAAAGGGAAAGGGGGTAACCGTTATTAAAGTTTTACAAGTTTCAGATTGTTTTTACCCCAACGTAGACGGACCGATTAACGTTATGGTCAACGTGGCTAAGACCTTTAATCAAGAAGGGTTGGGCTGTGCGGAATTGCTCGTGCCTTCCTACCCCGAAAAGGTGGACGTAGAAGGACTTACTATACACCGCTGTTTTTCAATCGGCGTGCCCGGTCAGGATTACCGTGCAGGGTTGCCGTTTTTTAGCCGTAAGGTTAAAAAGCTTATCAAGAACGGCGGATACGACGTAATTCACCTTCAAAGCCCGTTCACCGTGTCAAGATACGCGGTTAAGCTCGCTAAAAAATATAAAATTCCCGTAGTCATAACCGTACATACCAAGTTCAGGGACGAATTTGAAAAACGCGTAAAGTGCAAGTTCTTAGTCAACTTTTTAACGCGCTATATAATTAAATGTATAGACGGCTGCGACGCCATAACTTCCGTTTCTAAGGGAATGGTGGACGTGTTGAAAAACTACGGCAGTAAGCGCACGGACGACGTAAAAGTTATCATAAACGCTTCCGATATGCCCCGTTTCGGCGCCGATAAAGAACAGACCGAAAAGCTTAGGGCAGAGTTGGGGTTAGAAGGCAAGTTTACATTCCTTTTCGTAGGCAGATTAATGCCCGTTAAAAACGTGCAGTTCAGCCTGAACGTTTTAAAGAAGGTCAAGGACAAGGGCTACACGAATTTCAAATACGTCATAGTCGGCGACGGCGAGTACGCAAAGGAATTGAAAAAGCTCACCGAAAAGCTCTCGCTTGAGAACGAAGTTGTCTTTGCAGGTAAGGTTACGGACAGAGAACAGCTTGCATGCTATTATTCCGCTTGCCAGACGCTTTTGTTCCCTTCCATATTCGACAACGCGAGTATCGCAATGTTGGAAGCGGCTGCAAACGGACTGCCTACTGCGGCAATAAAAGACAGCTGCTCTGCCGAAAGACTTGTAGATAAGGAAAGCGGTTTCGTTTGGGAAAACGACGAAGACGTTTGGGTGGAAAACGTTATCAACCTTATAAACAATCCTGCCCTTGCTAAAATTGCAGGTAAGGGTGCGGCGGAAAAGGTTTACGCCGACTGGCGTGACGTTACGCATCAATATAATTCACTCTATAACGATATGATAAAAAAGGGTTGATTTCGCGGTCAAAACGCTGAAAAAAATTAAATAAAAAGCGTTAAAAAAAATATTTTCAAATTTTTAAAAAACTTTTTCAACCCGACGCAAAACGGCTTGACATAAGTGTCATTTAATAATAAAATAGTTTTACATTGACGGAAATAGTAAAAAAAAGGTTAAAAAACATCGGTTTGCGGTAAGGCAACCGAGTCAGGAGATAGAAATGAAAACCTACATGGCAAACGCCCAGACAGTTGAAAGAAAGTGGTATGTCGTTGACGCGGCAGGCGTTCCTTTAGGCAGGCTTGCATCTAAGGTTGCGGCAGTGCTTAGGGGCAAAAATAAACCCACGTTTACGCCCAACGTAGATTGCGGCGACTTTGTGATTATCATAAATACCGATAAGATTGTTTTAACCGGTAAGAAGTTAGAAGACAAGTTCTATCGTTATCACACCGGCTATATCGGCGGTCTTAAAGAGACTTCTTATAAGAAGATGATTGCTGAAAAGAGCGACCTTGCTGTTTACGAAGCAGTAAGGGGTATGCTCCCCAAGAATTCCCTTGGCAGAGATATGATTAAGAAGCTTAGAGTATACAAGGGTGCAGAACACAATCAGGCTGCACAGAAGCCCGAAGAGCTTAAGTTATTTTAAGGGGAGAGGTAGAAAATTATGGCAAAAGCAACCGTAAAGAAAAAGTTACAGTTTTGGGGTACGGGCAGAAGAAAGAAGGCAATCGCCCGTGTCCGTCTTATACCTGCAGGCAGCGGCACTATCGTTATTAACGACAGGGCTTTCGAAGACTACTTCCCTCAGGGCTTAATTCAGTATCAGGTAAAGCAGCCCTTAGAGCTTTTGGGCGTAACCGCTAAGTACGACGTTATGGTTAACGTATACGGCGGCGGCTATACCGGTCAGGCTGGTGCAATCCGCCTTGGTATCGCTCGTGCGCTTCTTCAGGCAGAACCTGATTGCAGACCCGCTTTAAAGAAGGAAGGCTTCTTAACCCGCGACCCTCGTGCAAAGGAAAGAAAGAAGTACGGCTTAAAGAAAGCTCGTCGCGCACCTCAGTTCTCAAAGAGATAAAAAATACGAACTCCCCAAACGGGGAGTTTATTTTTATATTTCGAAAAGCGTGCGCGACGAGCTTTAAAAAAACAGGGTTCCCACAAAAAAATGTTTTTGTGGGAAGAGGAAGAACGGCGGCGCGAAAGTTGCCGTTTGTGTGAAACGCAAACGGCATAGAGCAAAGCCGATTCTGACGAGCGCACCTCAGTTCTCAAAGAGATAAAAAATACGAACTCTCCAAACGGAGAGTTCTTTTTTTGCAGGTGTGACCTGCAGCAGGGTATCTTAACTGCTATACACTTGACCGACC
>JBJEVB010000034.1:10783-12492 GCA_051884155.1 Candidatus Coproplasma sp.
CCGGTCAAGCAGGTGTGTTTTAACCAAACGAAAGACGAAAATTTAACGTTCATCTTGTAATGCTTAAACCTTTATGCTATAATACAGGTAAGTATTGTAAAGGGGAAAACTATGATAATAAGAAAAGAAACAGAAACTGACTATAACGTAGTCGAAAATTTAATCCGCGATGCGTTTTGGAACGTTCACACGCCCGGCGCGGCAGAACACTATTTGGCGCACGTTATGAGAGAGCATAAGGATTTCGTAGCCGAGCTTGATATGGTGGCGGAAGTCGACGGCAAAATCGTTGGCAGTATAATGTATACAATCGGCAAGCTCTGCGATGAAAACGGGGTGGAAAAAGAGTGTCTGTCCTTCGGTCCGATAGCCGTAGCCCCCGAACACCAAAGAAAGGGCATAGGCAAAGCCCTTATAGAGTATACCGTTGAAAAGGCAAAGGCGCTCGGCTATGAAAGCATAGTTATCTTCGGACACCCTTCCAACTACGTGGCAAGGGGATTTAAAAGCTGTAAAAGGTTCAACGTGTGCGTAGGAGACGGTATTTTCCCTTGCGCAATGCTCGTCAAAGAATTAGTCGACGGCGCGTTTGACGGAAGAAGATGGACGTTCGAAGAGAGTGAAGTCTGTCAAATAGAGATTAGCGATGCGGAAGAATATGATAAGCTATTCCCCTATAAAGAAAAAAAGACTTTACCCAGCCAGGAAGAGTTTTATATCTATTCACACTCTACCGTGAATTAATTAAATAACGAAATGTCAGGCGGATACGCAGACTTATAAACTAAAGGCACTTCTTTTGAAGTGCTTTTTCCTTTTAGCCCCGTCAAACTTGGGTGCAGTTAGCCCGTTTAGCTGGGTCGAACGTAGGGCAAGCTCAACGTAAAATGTTATTTTTTATAAATTCGGTTGTTTGCGATTATTAAAAACCGTTTAGAGAGTGTTAAATGATAACAAATTCCGTTAATTTATATCCGTCTTATGTTGACACGGGTTGTTTTTAGTGATAGAATAAAGTACAATAGAATAGTGTAGTTAGGGGCGGCGCCGCCCCTGTTCCGTGTTAAAAACACGGAACAGACACATCTATTTGTAATACTTTCGAAAATAAAACAAACGTGTTTTTATAAGGAGGAAAAATGAACAAGAAACTTACTAAGCTATTGTCCGTGTTTATTATTGCAGGTGCAATAGGTACAGGCTCGGCATTAGGTCTGGCAGGTTGCGGTCATAAGCATTCTGCCGCTTCCGAATGGCAGTCGGACGAAACCAATCACTGGCACAATTGTACGGCTAACGACGGCGAACAGCTTGACTTGGGTGCGCACGAGTACGATAACGATAGCGACGCAACTTGTAACGTCTGCGGCTATGAGAGACAGGTGACTATTGCCGTAACGGGCGTATCGCTTGACAAAACCGCAGTAACCCTTAAAATGGGCGCAACGGTAACTGCAACCTTAGTTGCAACGGTAGCACCTTCTAACGCAACTAATAAGAACGTTACTTGGTCGTCGTCTGATACGGCAGTAGCAACCGTAGCAAACGGCGTGGTAACGGCGCTTAAAGACGGTACTGCGACTATAACCGTAACCACCGCAGACGGCAACCATACCGCAACTTGTGCGGTAACGGTAGAAGCGGCGGACGTCACCCCTGCAACGGAATACACCGTAACCTTTAATATGAACGGTCACGGCGAAGATATT
>JBJEVB010000035.1:0-12384 GCA_051884155.1 Candidatus Coproplasma sp.
CTGGCTGGGGTAGCTGGATTTGAACCAACGAATGACGGAGTCAGAGTCCGTTGCCTTACCGCTTGGCGACACCCCAATTTTTAGTTGTTGCAACCAAAGCTTTCCGCCTGATTGCCTAACTATTATATAAGACGAATAAAAAAATTACAAGCAATTTTGCGTAGGTGTTAAAAAAAATTTTATATTTATTGTGGGTATAAAATAATTCAGCGCAGCAGACTGCACAAACGTGCAGTCTGCTGCGCTGGTCACCTTATTCTTGATTTTCTTCCTTTTTGTCTTTATCTTCGTCGGTTTCGTGCTTGCCTGTATGTGCGGATAAAGCTACGAAAACCCAAGAAGCATAACTTCCCCACGTTATCCAATTTAGAGTAGTACTTGCATCATGAGCTCTGTCGACTGCGTCGCCCCAAGCGTCAAACCGTTCCCGATATTCGGGGTCATCATAAGGGGTATCTTCCAAAATTTGATGTAAACGCTGTTTTTCCTGTTCCTTTTCAATTAGGTCAGGTACCCTAACAATAGCAGTGATTTGCAGACCTAAAGACAAAAGCAAAAATACAACAGCTATAATCGGGCGAAGATAATGTTTTTCTCTTATGCGCAGAAAGATTTGACTACCAGACATTAATAATAAAGCTACAGTGAGCAACGCCATTGCAATAATAACGAGAGCGGTAGTATATTTATTGCTCGCCAAAATGCTAAATATTATAGAAAAATGTGCTACAATCAAGGCAATGGGCAATATCGTGAAAAGCCATGTCTTCCAATCTGTTAATTTTTTTAAGAACTTCATATTCTCACCAACAGCTTTATCAATTTTTATTATAGTACTAAATTGCTAATATTGCAAGAAAAAGCTAATCACCTGACCCAAGATAATAAAGGGTAAATTTTAATTATTGCGTTTACATTGGCGTACAAGCCTGTTATAATATAATCGTAAAGTTTGTTCAGGTGGGGGCTTAATATGTCAAATAAAGACGGTAATGAATACAGAAAACAAAGGCGTAGAAATTTTTTCTCGTCGTTAAAGGAATACACGAAGAGAAGCAGAGCTAACAGGAATTTTTCCGACAAATACTCGGAAATATGTGAAGACGGCAGTGTAAGGATAAGGGTGAATGCGGACGGCGGACTTTATTCCCCCTATTCCGATAAAAGAGATTTGGATACGGGTATGCTCGATTATATCGAAAGCACGGCGTATAATATACCCATAGACCGCCCCTTGACGATAAGCTTTTCTTCCGTTCCCGAAGAAGAAAGGGTAAACGTAAAGGCTGCGTATAATAAGTATTTCGAGTTGAAATTCAACGATAAATGCCTTGATTTAAGAATTTGCTATATCAAGGCAATAGTGCTGCTTGTTTTGGGTTTTATATTTTTCGGTTGCGCGGTCTTAGTTTCCCGTTTTGATTTGCTTTGGGGGCTTAACGAAATTTTCACCGTAGCGGCGTCGTTCACTATGTGGGAGAGCATAGACTTCTTTTTGTTGGAGCGAACGAATATAAAGTCGGAGAAGTTAGACGCCGCACAGCTTTTGCTTGCAAAGATAGAGTTCGACTAAGCGTTTGACCCGGCAATATTGTGAAGAAAAAACTTGTAATGAACAGATTTAAAATTTAATGGGGACACACAAAATGAAAGATGAATTAGTTGATAAATTTGTTGAATATTGCCGTGTTAATTTAAATTTGGAAAGTAGCCTTTATACTGAGCTTTATAACTCGTTAGCGGTGTGCATAATAGATTGCTTTTATTCATTAAGAGCTAAATATTTTTTAGTTACTGTTCCTGTTGTCGAACGATATGCAAAATCGTTTATGGATAACGACAAATTTAAAAGTAATATAAATTGTAAAGATTTAATTACGCATATTGACAGCGTAGGCGGTTATGAAAATTTTGCGATAACGATTTTAAATAATCGCCAAAAAATAAGCAGAAGATTTAAAGCAGAAATATGTTATGAGGTCGCGCAAAAACTTTTGCAACTAGATATAAATTCTATTGACGACTTTAAAAATTACAGCGACACGAAAGAATTAGAAGCCACATTATATTCTATAAAGGGTGTTGGAGTAGCAGGAGTAAATTATCTTTTTATGCTTGCAGGCGACCAAAATCGTTGTAAACCCGATGTACATATTCATCATTGCGTAAAAGATGCTTGCGGAATGGATTTGTCTGCTATTGAATGTCAGCAATTATTTTCTGATGCAATAAAAATTTTAAATATTGACTACCCGAAATTAACTATCAGGCGGCTTGACGGTATCATCTGGGAAAAATACCAGGCGAGAAAAAATGAAAATTAAGTCCAAAGAATGTCGAATGGGTTGAATATTAAATTTGGAACATATTTATTTAAACAAAATCAAGAATAAATATAATGTAAAAAAATAAGGACGCAAGCGGTGGGGTGAAATCCCACGAGTTTTCTGCTTACCTTCCAACCACAAACAAAAATACCGTAACGGTAAAAACCGTTACGGTATTTCTGGCGCGGACGGAGGGATTTGAACCCTCGCTGCAGTTTCCCGCACTACTCCCTTAGCAGGGGAGCCCCTTGAGCCACTTGGGTACGTCCGCTCGTCGAGGCAAAACGCCGTTTTAGTGCGTCGCCTTTTCAAGCAAAGGCAACGCCGCTCTTTTGGCGTTTGCCTCTCCTCTTCCCACAAAATCTTTGCAAGCAAATCTTTTGCGGGAGCCCTATTAATTTAAACGCAAACGGAAACTTCGCTCCGTTGTGTCTCCTTTTCCCAAAAATCTTTGCTAAATCAAATCTTTTCGGGAGCCCTATTTATTGAAGCACAAACAGCAACTTTTGCTATATTGTGTCTCCTTTTCCCAAAAATCTGCTGACGCATATTTTTGGAAGTCCTTATTTAGTTAAGTAAAACGCCGCTCTTTTGGCGTTTGCCTCTCCTCTTCCCACAAAATCTTTGCAAGCAAATCTTTTGCAGGAGCCTTTTTTTTAATTATGTTAATGAAAGTTTGCCTTCAGCGTAAGTTAATATAACACAAATAAAACTATTTGTCAAAGCATTATTCGAGTTTTTAAAAATTATGATTTACAAAATTTTGTGTCGGCGCTTGCTTATCTAAACATAATATGCTAAAATTAAATAATAAGAAAGAGGCGAGATAATGAGAATAGTATTTTTTGGGGATTCTATAACTGATTGCGACAGAGACCGTACCGACGAAACTTCGCTTGGCAACGGCTACGTCAAAGTGCTTGCGGATAAGCTCCGCCCCATATACCCCGATATGGATATTGAGTTATTCAATAAAGGTATTTCGGGCAACGAAGTGTGTGATTTGCTTGCAAGGGTTCAAAGGGACGTTATCGACCTAAAGCCCGACGCCGTAGTTATGATGATAGGTATAAACAATACCATACACCGCTTTAAATACGGCAAGGAATTAAACTATAAGCTCTTTGAAAACGATTTGGTTACATTAATTAAAAAACTGAAGGATGCGGGTATCGTCGTAATTTTCTTAGAGCCGTTCCTTCTTCCTGCGCCCGACAAAAAGCGTATGCGTTCGGTATTCGATAAGGAATTAGAGATTATCCACCGCGTCTGCGTAGAAACGTGCGACGAGTTCGTTGCGTACGACGAAATGTTTAACGGCTTGTGCGAATCGCGCCCTTACACCGATTATTCCGACGACGGCGTTCACCCCACGTTTAAGGGGTCGAACCTTATAGCTAACGTGGCTATAAAGGCTATTCGTAAGCATTTAATGTAATAGCGCTTTGCGTATATACTTCGTAATAGTTCGTCGCCTTTACGTTTTGGCTCGGTCATTTACGTCTGTGTAAACTCCCGTCGCCAAAGCCGCAGGCTTCTGCTCTTACTCGTATCTCCGCAAAGCCGTTTACCCGAATAAGGTGAAGATTATTTAAAATAATTTTAACCACATTTATTCTTTATTCTTTTTTTCTTTAATAAAAAGAAACTTACCCCAATAAGGTATAAAACGTTCGACAGGAGAAAAATATGATTACTGAAAAGGGAAGTATAAAGGTTACGACCGAACACAACGAAAACATGTATAAAGAGCTGAATAGAACTAATATTATTTTAGCAATCCTGTACACGGTTTTTGGCGGAATAATGTTGATTGCCGGCTTATTACTCTATATTTTGACCCCTGAAAACGACTTACTTTTACTTTGGGTTGCGTTAGGTACGATACTGTTGATATTAGGCATAACTATTATCATTTCCGCAAAGAACATAAACAAACTCAACGGCGTAAATTCAAAGGCGGAAGAGAACGAGTTTTTCCAAGGCTATTTCATATCCCGAGAGTACGTCAACGGCGAACATCTCGCTACGGCAAAAATTTACTATAACCGTATCGTTAAAGTCAGGGAAACTAAGAACTACATATTTATATACAACACGAGAGTAACCGCCGTTTCGGTGGATAAGAGAAATCTGACCGAGCAGGAAATTAATAGCATTCGCTCTTTGCTTGCCAGACCGATTCCGGGTGCTGCGGCTTACATGAATTTGAATAAACCTGCGGAACAGGCAACACAGCCTGACCAATCGGTACAACCTGACCAAGCAACTCAACTTGAACAGAGTGCAACTCAAGAGCAAGAGCAGGTTGCAGCGGAAGCAAGCGAAGAAAACGCACAAACTTCGGCAGACGAAGAAAAGCAGTAAATCTTTTATATTAAGCATATATGCGGGGCAATAGTTGCCCCGCTAATCTTTTTGCCGCCATATAGAAAGAATAAATAAAGCGCCCTGCGCACCTTAAAAAAGGTGCGCAGGGCGCTTTCCTTTAGTTCAAATAATCAGGCTATAAACAAAATCAAGATACCCACGAGCAAGCCTACAAGCATGGCAAAGCCGGGTGCTTTGGAACGCCACATTAAGATTGCTTCGGGCAGCAGCTCGCCGAACACAACGTACAGCATTGCGCCGCTTGCAAAGCTTAAGGAAATCGTTAGCCAGATAGGTCCAACCGTGCCCAAAAAGTAGCCGAGCATAGCACCCAACACGGTAGGGATACCCGTCGCCGCAGTTATAAGCACCGCCTTGACCTTGCCCGTGCCGCCTGCAATCAAGGGTACGGAAACGGACATGCCTTCGGGTATGTTGTGCAGACCTATAACTATGGCGATTGCAAGTCCGCCGCTTAAGGCAAGGGTTGCTTGTTGACCTACGTAGGACGCACCTATAACCATACCTTCCGGCAGGTTGTGTAGGGCAATGGCAAACGCCATTACAAGCCCTGCCACAAAGAGTTCGCGCTTGTTCGTCTTAGTGCTTTCCTGCTCGTAGTCGTGCTTATGCACTTCAAGGTGGTCGCTGTGGATAAGCTCGGAAAGCTGGTCCGCCGTCTTGGGGTGCTTTTCGTCTATGTGCTTAACCTGTTTGTTGGTGCGCCTGTCTATGTAATGATTAAGCGCGTATACCATAGCGTACCCGACGATAATCATTCCTATAACGATTAGAACGTGCCAGGCAGGTATATCCCCCGTTGCGGTTCGACCCTGCTCGATGGCGTCTAAAACCAAATCAAGGCAAACGACGCACAGCATAACGCCTGCGGCAAAGCTAAGTAGTAGGCTTACGACCTTTTCCGAATTTTTATGCACGAGCGCGCCGATAAGTCCGCCGAGCCCCGTGCCGACTACGCCTGCAACCGTAGTTATTAAAACGACCAAAGCAAAAGTACTCATATTCACTTTTATTATAGTATACGTTAAGTAGCTTGGCAACGCATTTACGCATATTTATTAAACCAAAGTTAATTTCTAATCTATATACATAATTCGTTATAAAATAACAAAAACCGTAATAGTCGTTCTAGCGGCGTTTTCACAAAACTTTTACATAAAAATAGCTTATTATAACTTGAAAATATTTGTCGAAAATGGTAATATGGTGTTTGTAATAAAAACATCTGACAATCAAGGGGATTAATCGTTATGAAAGATTACGTTATTTTAACAGACTCTTGTTCCGATTTGGGCAAGGACGTCAGGGAAAAGTTAGGCATTGACTATGTGCAGATGAACATCGTGTACGACGGCAAGGAATTGCCTGCTTCGCTCGATTGGGATTTATACACGCCTGCAGAGCTCTACAATATTATGAGAGGCGGCACGAGAGTGACCACCAACCAAGTACCCGTGCAGAACTTTAACACGGCTTTCATAAAATATATGGAGAAAGGCAAGGACGTCGTTTATATCGGCTGTTCGTCTGCGCTTTCTGGCTCGGTTAATACGGGTAAGGTCGTTGCCGACGAGCTTGCCGAAAAATATCCCGACAACAAAATCTACGTTATCGACAGCTTATGCAGCTGTCTTGGCGAAGGGCTTATGGCAATGGACGCGGCTAAAATGCGTCAGGGCGGCAAGTCCGCAGAAGAAGTTGCGCAGTATATCGAAAGCAACAAGCTCAAGTATTTGCAGTTTGCAGCCGTAGACGATTTAACCTATTTAAAGCGTGCAGGCAGGGTCAAGGCTTCGGCGGCGTTCTTCGGAAACCTTTTCGGCGTAAAGCCCATTTTGATTTCCAACCGTCAGGGCGAAAACTTAGCCGTCAAAAAGGTCAAGGGCAGAAAGAACTCTCTTGACGAACTCGTTACTATGCTTAAGGCAAACATAGTCGACCCCGAAAACCAGACGGTAGCCGTAGTGCACGCCGACTGCGTAAAGGACGCCGAATATTTAAAGAGCAAAATTGAAAGCGAGCTTAATGTCAAGGAAGTGTACGTCAACTACATAGGACCGATTATCGGCGCGTCGGTAGGTCCCGGAACTGTAGGTATTTACTGCAAGGGCGTAGAAGTTGAAGTTTAACGCTGAAGTTTAACGCTTTAAATTAACGCTTTGAAAATAAACGTCGCAATACTGTGTCAGGCTGTGACAACCTTCAGTCATTTACGCCTTAGTAAACTCCTTCAGGTTTTCCGCGCCTTCCTTGTCTTGCTCGTTTCTTTCCAAAGGAACATACCCGAATAAGGTGAAGATTATTTTAAATCTGCGTCATTGCGAGCCGTGACTTGAAAAGGCTCGGCGCGGCAATCTCATCGGATATGTGCGTTACCCTTTCTAAAAATTATCACTATAACGAACTTCAAAATAAATTCATATTTTACGAGAGAGAAAATGCAAAGTCTTGTCAATAAAATGGATGGGGCGGAATTTACGGCTATGCTCACCGCAGGCTTTACCGTTCTTAGTGCAAAGGAAGAAGAAGTAAACAGATTAAACGTATTCCCCGTACCCGACGGAGATACGGGCAAGAATATGCGTATGACTTACGAGTCGGGGCTTAAACTTTTAAAGGAAAACGGCGCAAAGACCGTCGGCGAAGCGGCAAACGTATTCGCTAAGGGCGCTCTGCTCGGCGCAAGGGGCAATTCTGGCGTTATACTTTCCCAGATATTCAAGGGCATTGCTCAGGGCTTGGAAGGCTGTGAAAACGCCGCTGCAGACGACGTTATCCGCGCGTTTAGCTGCGGCGTGGAAAAGAGCTATAAGGCGGTGGTTAAACCCGTAGAAGGCACTATGCTAACCGTATTCAGAGAGTGCAGTGAGTGCGCCGCGGACTGCAAGGGCAAAATAGACTCCCTGCCGCAGTTGTTCGAAAGGGTGGAAACGTGCTGTCTTTCAGCCGTCAAAAACACGCCCTTTCAGCTTGACGTGCTTAAGGACGCAGGCGTAGTCGATTCGGGCGGCGCAGGTCTTTTGTGCATATTTCAGGGATATTTAAACTACTTCACGGGCGACGGTAACGACTACGGCTCGGCGTTTGCAGAGCTGTTTACATCCGCTAATATGGCGGAGATAGCCGCAACTAAAGACGGTGAATTCGGCTATTGCACGGAATTTTTAATTTCGCTGTCAGCCGATAAGCAAAGCTTTTCTACAGAAGAGCTGGTTGCAAGGTTAGAGAGTATAGGCGGCGAGTCTATAGTGGCGCTTAAGGACGGCGATATCGTCAAGGTGCACGTCCACGTTCAAACGCCCGGCGACGTCTTAAATATCGCTCAGCAGTACGGCGAGTTCATCTCGATTAAAATTGAAAATATGTCCTATCAACACTCACAGCTCGTTGAAAGCGGCGCGGCTTTGGCTAAGAGTGAAAAAGAGAAGTTGAGCGTTGCTCTCGTTGCCGTTGCGGACGAAGGCGGCTTTAAAGATTTATTCTACGATATGGGCGCGGACTGCGTCGTAAGCGGCGGTCAGAGTATGAACCCGTCCGTATCCGACTTTTTAAAGGCGTTTGAGCAAGTCAACGCGAACGACATAATCGTCTTGCCCAACAACTCAAACGTATTAATGGCGGCAAATCAGGCGGCGGAGCTATTTTGCGGCAACGTTCACGTCCTGCCTTCAAAGACGGTTGCTCAGGGCTACAGCGCACTGTCCATATACAACAACGAAGAAGATATTTCCGTAACGCTTTCCGATATGCAATCTGCAATATCTTCGGTAATCTCCGCCGAGATAACCCACGCCGTGCGCGACGCTAAGTGCGACGGCGTAGACATAAAAGCGTCGCAGACTATGGTCATTGTGGACGGCAAGGTCGCCGCCGCAAACGACGATTTGCTTACGGCATTTAAAGACGCTCTTTCGCATTTGGATATGGAAGATAAATGCGTTATAACTCTCTTCTGTGGCGAAGGCTGCTGCGATAACGTGACCGAGCAGATGCAAGAGCTTATTAATTTCGACTATCCTTTCTTAGAGATTAGCGTCGTTCAAACCAATCAACCTATATACGATTACGTAATAGCCGTTGAGTAATTTTTATTTTTACTTGATTTTGGGCGTTTTGCGTGTTAAAATATCAATCGGTACGGATTACGTGCAGTAGTCCGTGCCGATATTAAATATATAACGGGTGAAAATTACAATGAATATCAAACAGTTATTGACGGAAAAGCAGTCGCTTGTCGGCAGGGAAGTGGAGCTCAACGGTTGGGTAAGGAACCACAGACAGCAAAAAAATATCGGCTTTATCGACTTTTACGACGGCACGGTATTTAACCCCGTTCAGCTCGTGTATGAAATCGGCAAGGTCGACACGGCGGACGTAAAGGTAGGCGCTTGCCTTAAGGTTTCAGGTAAGGTCGTTTTAAACGAGAGAACCGATTCCGTCGATATCGAGCTTTCTCAGGTGACCGTGCTCGGCACTTGCGACGACGACTTCCCCATTCAGCCCAAGCGCCACACGCTTGAGTTCTTGCGCGAGCAGGCGTATCTTCGCCCCCGTACGAGAGTTTTCCAGGCGGTATTCCGCATAAGAAGTATTGCGTCGATGGCAATTCACGAATATTTTCAATCCCGTGACTATATCTACGTTCACACCCCGTTGCTCACCGCAAACGATGCGGAAGGCGCAGGCAACACCTTCACCGTTACGACCTACGACCCTTTGAACAATAAGGAAAAGGATTATTCAAACGATTTCTTCTCTCGCCACGCATCTTTGGCGGTGACGGGTCAGTTAGAGGGCGAAACGTTTGCAATGGCGTTCTCTAAAATCTACACCTTCGGACCCACTTTCAGGGCGGAAGATTCCAACACGAAAACGCACGCGTCCGAGTTCTGGATGATAGAACCCGAAATGGCGTTTTGCGACCTGCACGGACTTATGGACGTGGAAGAAGACTTCTTAAAAAATATTCTCAGCACTATTTTAGCTAAGTGCGATAAGGAATTAGAGTTCTTGGAAAAGTTTAACTCGCTTCCCCTTCGTCAGCGTATGCAGCAGCTTATCAACTCTCAAATCGTCCGCCTTTCTTTCCACGACGCTATAACGATATTAAAGGAAGCGGACGAGACCGAAAACTTCGAGTTCAAGCCCGAGTACGATTCCGACCTTGCAAGAGAGCACGAAAAATATCTCACTGAAAAGAAGTTTAACGCACCCGTATTCGTCTACGACTGGCCTAAGGAATTTAAGGCTTTCTATATGTACCAGAACGACGACGGCAAGACTGTCGGCGCGGTTGACCTATTAGTTCCCAACGCAGGCGAGCTTATGGGCGGCAGTCAAAGGGAGACTCGCTACGACAAGCTTATGGCGCGTATGAAGGAGCTTAACATCTCTTCCGATTCAATGTATTGGTACTGCAACCTTCGCAGGTTCGGCGGTTGCACTCACTCAGGCTTCGGTATGGGCTTTGAAAGGCTTTTAATTTACGTAACGGGTATGGCGAACATAAGGGACGTTATTCCTTATTACAGGACGCCGAGAAACTGCGACTTTTAAGTTGCGCTTTGCATATATACTTCGTAATAGTTCGTCGCCTTTACGTTTTGGCTCGGTCATTTACGTCTATGTAAAATCCCGTCGCCAAAGCCGCAGGCTCCTGCTCTTACTCGTATCTCCGCAAAGCCGTTTACCCATATAAGGTAAAGATTATTTAAAATAAATTTGACCATATTTATTCTTTATCGTGTATTTAACCGCGTTAGGCGGATTTCTCCGTTAGCCGATATAAAATTGCTTGACTACTTTTTAGTTTATAAGTAAAATAAAATAGTATAGGCGTACGATTGCGTAAAAAATGCAGTTTTACGGCTTATTAGCATTTCGATTTAACAGGTATTAGTAATGAAGTTGAAAAAATTAGCACATTTCGCGTGTGCGGCTTTAATCGCAGGTACGGCGTTTTGTATGCCCGTTATTGCAGGCTGCAGCAATGCTCACCCCGAAGCGGAAATAACCATTAGCTTTAACGAGCAGGATTACGTTCTTAATTATAAGTTATACCGCAATATGTATCCCCAGACCGTTCAGCACTTTATCGAGCTTTCTAAAGAAGGTTTCTACGACGGTACTATAATTCACAACTACCAGTCCAACTATCTCTATGGCGGCGGTTACGACTATATAGTTGACGGCGATAACGATTACGACACCGCTTATAAGAGCGACGATTCCGAAGATAGGCTCGACTATTACGAAGCGGCATCTAAGGAAAAGCAATACGCAACCTTAGCAAATCCCGCAAACGGCAAGATTACCCCTTCCGTTTACACCACGATTGCAGACGGCAAATACGTTGACCCTTTGGATACGCTTATCGGCGAGTTTACGTCCAACCAACACAAAATCGACAACGGCGCACTCAAGCAGACCTACGGCTGTCTTACGATGTACTACACCAACAAGACCATAAAGGATGCAGATGGTAAGGATAAGAACGTAAGGGTATACCTTGACAAGTACGGTTCGGACTTCGGCGTGCAGGGCGATTACACCTACAACAGCGCAACCAGCCTTTTCCGTATCTACACTTCTAATCCCCAAACGCCTTCTTCCTTGTCCGCATACTGTATCTTCGGTACGCTTAAAAACACCACTGCGTTAGACGATTTGAAGGATGCTATTTCCGACACGCGTATTTCCACCAAGTCGGTTAAGCTCTACGTCGACAACGAAGACAGATATTTAGGTGCAAACAAGAACGAAGCAACTTACTCTATGGCGAGCAAGCCTATCGTAATTAAAACCGTAAAAATCACTAAATATTAATCACATAAGATAATAAAAAGACGGCGCAACGGCGCCGTCTTTTTATTATCTTTTAATTGCGTTTGCACAATAAACTTCGTAATAGTTCGTCGAGCTGTGGCAACCTTCAGTCATTTACGCATAAGTAAACTCCTTCAGGTTTTCCGCGCTCTCCTGCTCTTACTCGTTTCTTGTGCAAAACTCTTACCCGAATAAGGTGAAGAAAAAACCGCGTCATTGCGCCCCACTGCTTGCAGTGGCACGAAGCGTAGCGGAAGTAGCCGAACCTGAAAGGGACGGCGCGGCAATCCCAGACTTTTAAGGGCGGACTTCCCCTTGCTTTCTCTGAAGAACAGGGAAAGTGGATTGCGCTCAAGCGCAAGACGATAGAGTTTGACGTTTCTAATAATTTAACCACATTTATTCTTTTTTCTTTATTCTTTAATAAATAAGGAACATACCCCTAATAAGGTGAAAAAATTTATTTAAAACTAAACTTAGGTTAATATTTTGTTGACAAATTGAAATTGTGGGCATATAATACAAATACTAAACTATGGTTAAGAATTTTAAAGTTCTTGACCGTGAATAAGGAGAAGAATTATGCCCCTGATTATGGCACCTGCGAATGCGGAATTTGAAATTAAAAAGATAAGTGTGGACGACAAGACCAAACGTCACCTTAGGGAAATCGGCGTGATTGAAGGCGGAAAAATTACGCTTGTGTCCGGCACGAGCACGGGGGTTATCGTGGTGGTTAAGGAAGGCAGGCTGTGTTTAGACGGCGCTTTGGCGCGCAAAATACTCGTTGCTTAAGTAGTGCAGCCTAACCATCGTTTACTTTGATTAAATATAAAAGGAG
>JBJEVB010000036.1:0-2660 GCA_051884155.1 Candidatus Coproplasma sp.
AACGTTAACCCCCAGCGCCGCAAAGAAAATCTTTGCGGCGCTGGGGGTTTGCCAAACACAACTCAATTACATAGCTCAAGAGAAACGTACAGGTAATTGTCGTATATATTTATATTCTTTTTAATCGCCCTTTGTGTACTGCATAGGGGATACGCCGAAGTACTTTTTAAACACTCTTGAAAAGTAAAGGGGCTCTGCAAATCCGCACGCTTCGGCGATTTGTGAGACGGTAAAGTTGGAATAGCTGTTGGTTATTCCGTTTTCTATGTACTGCCTTGCTCTGTCCATTCGTATGCCGTTTAAGTAGTCGTGGGGGGTAACCCCCGTCTCTTTTTTAAACAGCTTTCTCACGTAGTCGTAGTTCAAGGGTATTTTCCTTAACGCCGTTTCCGCCGAATAGGTGCTGTCCGTAAAATTCTTTTCCATATCGGCTTTAAGCGTCATAACTACGGGGTGCAACCTGACCGAATAGTCGCTTGCAACGTAGGCGACAATCAGTTGCCCTAACGCCGAAACTATGCCGTCGGCACGGTCTGTATACTCGTCGGAATAGAAGTAACCGACGGCTTCCTGTACGGCGCCTTGCATGCCAAAGCTTACGGTATTGCAAACTATATTTACGGGCAACGAAGCGGGTAAAAGGGGTTGTTCTACGCACACAATCAAGTCATCGCCGTTCGGGTTTTGAATATTATAGTGCGAATAGGGGGGGATAATAACGTATTCACCCCAGCCAAAGCTTGCACTTTCTTCCAAATTCTGCCCGAAGGTAATTCTGCGGTCGCCACCCCCGTTCTGTTCGGGGACAAGCACCTTAAGGCATTTATTGAATTTTTGCGCACCTGCCCTTTCAAAGGCGGAATATTTATCGGCAAAGACAATCTCGTTCATAACACGATTATACTATATAAAAACCGTTTTGTCTATATCTATAGCCGATTTTTATATAGCCTTTTCAAACACCTTGTTATCTAACTCTGCGCAGTAGTCGCCTAAGTCGCTATAGCCGCAGCCTAAAAAGAAGGTTTCGTTCTCTTCGGTGGGCAATAAGTAAATATTCTTGACCCCGCCTAAGCTAAGCTTGTTTTCAGAAAACGCTAAAAGCTGTTTGCCCACGCCGCAATTTCGGTGGGTGGGCGTTACATAAATTTCCCTAATATCGCCGTCGCCGTCCCTAAAGCACCACTCGTTTTCGGGGCGGTCGGTCTGGTAGACGATAAAACCGCAAAGCTCGTCGCCGTCTATGGCAACCGCGACCGAAAATAATTCTTCCTTAAGGTCGGGTAAGACGTATTCGTCGAACAGGTGGCAAGGCTCGTCTTCGCAGCCAAGCTCCGTATAGTAGGCGCAAAACAGCTCTTCAAACTTCTCGTAATCTTTCTCCTGAATTTCCCTTATTAACATAACTTCACCTAAAAACAAAAGGCATCTCTCGTGAGATGCCTTGCGATTTAAAAATTACTGAGCAACGGGGTAAACGGAAACCTGCTTACCGTCCTTGCCAACCCTTTCAAACTTAACGGTACCGTCGATAAGAGCGAAAAGAGTGTCGTCTTTGCCGATACCTACGTTGTTGCCGGGCTTGAACTTGCTGCCGCGCTGTCTTACAAGGATATTGCCTGCAAGAACTGCCTGACCGTCAGCACGCTTGATACCAAGATATTTGGGGTTACTGTCTCTGCCGTTGTCGGTAGAACCGCCGCCTTTTTTATGTGCAAATAATTTAATGAATATCATTACTTCGTCCTCCTTAAATTATTCAGCAGCTGCTTCGGTTTCAGCGGGCTTAGCAGCCGCTTTCTTCGTTGCACGCTTCTTTGCGGGTTCGCCGATTGCCGTTACCTTGATTTCGGTATAGGGCTGTCTGTGACCCTGCTTCTTTCTCTCGTTCTTCTTAGCCTTGTACTTGAAGACGATAATCTTTTTTGCCTTACCCTGTGAAACGACCTCTGCGGTTACTTTCACGTTTTCTACTTCCTTGCCAACGGAAACTTTAGCATCGTCCGCCGTTAAAACAACGGGGAAAGATACGGTGTCGCCTACGTTTGCGGCAAGCTTTTCCACCTTTACGGTGTCGCCAACGGAAACTTTATACTGCTTATTTCCGTTATCAAAAATTGCGTACATGGTTTGTCCTCCTCTAACCAGTCTCGTCGGATACTTAATTGCCAAAGGCGTAGGCGGTGCGGTTGATATTTTTTGCACACTTAAAAAGCCCGTTCCGAACGGCTCGGGAATTAATATAACATATTAATAAAGCCCAAGTCAAGCGTTTTTTTGCGCAAACGGAATATAAATCGTGCGGTTGAGCAAATTATTTTTAATCAACCGATAAGGAGAATTTTTATGGAAAGCATTAAAAACGACAGCGAAATTCTTGCGGAAATCTACCGCAACGCACAGCTCGGGCTGACTTCTATAGTCGACCTTCTGCCCGAAGTGGACGACGAAGAGATGAAGGAAGAGCTAACCCGTCAGCACGAAGAGTACGAAAAGGTTTGCTCGGAAGCGGCGCAAATTGCGGCGACGATGCAGTTAGAGTTAAAGGAACCTTCGCCCATAAAAAAGGCGATGATGTGGTCGGCAATAAAGATGAACGCCGCGACGGACAACAGCCGTGCCAACGTCGCCCAAATGATGATTAAGGGTACGGTTCAGGG
>JBJEVB010000037.1:0-6474 GCA_051884155.1 Candidatus Coproplasma sp.
ATCTATCCGCTGAATATGGGCGTGCAGGGCGCGGCGTGGGCTACGGTTATCGGGCAGTCGGTTTCACTAATCGTTGCAATGCTGTTTCACTATCTTGCAAATAAAGAGATAGGCGGTCACCCTAAATACATCAAGCCCGTAGGCGGTCTTATTAAGGAAATCTATCACATAGGTTTTTCCGCGGCGATAATGCAGGGACTGTTGTCGGTGATGATGCTCGGCGTAAATTTAATCTTGGGCACGGTCAAGGATAACGCCGCACTTTTGCAAGGCAGCTTCGGTATTTACTATAAGATAATGCAGTTTGCGCTGTTCGCTTGCTTCGGACTGTCCAACACGATAATTACTGCGCTGTCGTTTAACTACGGTACGAATAATAAACGGCGTTCGGTTGCGTGTATCAAGTGGGGCATAGCCGATTCGGTTATCGTATCGCTTGCAATAACGGTGCTGTTTGAAAGCCTTGCCGTACCGCTTGCTAAGCTGTTCGGTATGGCGAGCGGCGCGAGTGGGGAAGAGATTACCGCCGTAGTCGTGAACGCAATCCGCATCTCTTCAATCGGCTACGTGTTTATGGGTATAAGCATAGCCGTGCAGGGCGTTTTGCAGGCGTTGCGCTACTCGCTGTACCCTTTAATCATTTCGGCGTTGCGCCTTGTCGTGCTCGTCTTTCCCGTCATAGGGTTATTCACCTTATCGGAAAGTGTAAGCGCCGTTATGTGGTGGACGTTCCCCATAGTGGAAGTTATAACCTGCATTTTTTCAGTTTTCGTGTGTAAACGCGTATACGATAAAAAAATCAAACCGATGGAATAAAAACTTAACGCGCCGTGCGGCAGATAGCCGCACGGCGCGTTAAGTTTTAATATCGGAATCCCAAGCGCGTCATTGCGAGCCGACTTTATGTCGGCGCGGCAATCCCAAAGTTCTAACCGTGAACCACTTGGCTTCCCTAATAATCGGTTCCTTAATCTCGCTTTCCCTAAAGAATAGGGAAAGTGTCACGAACGAAAGTGAGTGACGATAGAGTTTGATTATTCAAATAATCTAAGCTGCCGAGATATCAAACTCTTTCGTCTTTCGCTATGCTCAAGACACCTTCCCTGTTCTTCAGGGAAGGCTAAACTATGGTAGCAATTAATTATAAACATTCCGCCCATACCCGACGAGATTGCCACGCCGTCCGTAGCCGTCGCTCCGTCCGTCTCGCAATGACGGTGTTTGCTTACCGCTTCGTCCATAAACAAAAGCGACGCCGACTAAAAGTCAACGCAAAATTTATGAAACGGTCGCTACGCTCCCGCCATAAAACAAAGATTGCGCCGACCATAGGTCAACGCAATCTTCGTATGATAAGGGGGAAAATGAATGAACTGTGTTAAGGTAAGCACAACTGTTGCTTACACTAATAATTATACTTTTATTCAGGGTAAAGTAAATTGTTTGACGAAATTTTTTTGAAAAATTGATATTTTATATGTGATAACATATTATGAAAAAAACGCTCAAATTAACATATTTGCGTGTGAATATTGCTTTCAATTACTGAAAATTTACATAATTCGACACAAAAGGCAGGAAACGACGGTGGAAATTAACGTGGCGCATAAAATTATAATTATCGGTACGAGCCGCTTTTTTTGCTTGCTTGCGGCAAAGTATACTACCGATATGTAGAACACCGTTTCGCTCGACCCGTACAGCACGCTTGCGCACCGCCCTACGTAGCTGTCCGCGCCGTATTCTGTTAATATCTGCGTCAAATAGGCAAGCGAGCCGCTTCCCGAAAAGGGCTTAATCAAAATAAGCTTGGTCAACTGCGGCGGTACGCCTAAAAAGTTAAACACGGGGGATAGAAAGGAAGCAAGCATTTGGGAAAGCGTAGAGCGTTCAAACAGCTCGCACATAATAAAAGTGCAGGCAAGTAAGGGCAACAGCGATAAAATAAATTGCACCGCGTCGCCTGCTCCTTTGGTGAAAGCCGAAAACACGTTCACCCTTTTAAACGCTGCAATCAAAAGGACGGCTATGAAAATTATGGAAATAACGTACTTCATCTGCGCTTGAACTTACAATACAACATATAACCTGCCGCGCCGCACACGGTGGATACGAGTGTAGCTATAAATGACGGCAAGGTTATATCGTGCGGGGCTACGCTTCCCTGCGCCGCCCGTAAGGCTATGACCGTTGCAGGGATAAGCTGAATAGACGTTGCGTTAATAATAAACAGCAAGTCCTGCGCAAAGTAGTTTTCTTCCTTTTCTAACCTGCCTATCGCGGCTACGGCGTAAGGGGTCGCCGCACCGCCTATTCCAAGCAGGTTGCACCCTATATTCATAGCTATATTCTTAACCGCTTCCGTATCCTTAGTTTTAAACAGCTTTCTGCACGCAGGGCTTAACAGTCTTGCGATAGAGTGGGTAATCTTCGCTTCTTCGGCGACGGCGGACAGCCCCATCCAGAACGCGTATATGCAAAAGAGCGTAACCGCGCATTTAAGCGCGTTTTCGCCCCCTGCAAGCACGGCGGGTAAGAACTGCGTCGGCGATGATATAAGCATTATAATTGCGGAAATAAGGCAAATCGTAATAAATACAGCGTTCATAGTTTTTTAAGGGACGGCAAGTCAAAATCAAATGGCAATTAGCCGATAAATATAGATATTTACCTTAATTATATTTGTTATATGCGCTTAATATTCTTTAAAATAATTTACATTTCGCCCCTTATGTGGTAATATTTTATAGCTATGAAAAATTACTATTTAACTTCTGCAATTACTTACACGTCGGGCAAACCCCATATCGGCAACACGTACGAAGCGATTTTATGCGACGCTATCGCAAGATTTAAGCGTATGCAGGGCTATAACGTCTTATTCCAGACGGGTACGGACGAACACGGTCAAAAGGTGGAGCAAAAAGCCGCCGCAAAGGGCGTGACCTGCAAACAGTTCGTAGACGAAGTTGCCGGCGAGATTAAGTCAATCTGGGATATGATGAACGTCTCCTACGATAAGTTTATCCGCACGACCGACGACTATCACGAAAAGCAGGTTGCCAAAATTTTTAAAAAGTTTTACGAGCAGGGGGATATCTATAAATCTTCCTACGAAGGTATGTACTGCACCCCTTGCGAAAGCTTTTGGACGGTCAGCCAGCTTGTAGACGGCAAGTGTCCCGACTGCGGAAGGGAAGTTAAGCCCGCAAAGGAAGAAGCGTACTTCTTTAAAATGGGCAAGTATGCAGATAGGCTCGTTAAGCATATCGTAACCCACCCCAAATTCATTCAGCCCGCCGCAAGGAAGAACGAGATGTTCAATAACTTCTTACTTGCCGACGAGTTCGTTGGAAAGAGTGATGAAGAGCTGTTAAAGGCAATCGACGACGGTACTTTAAAGACCAAATTGCAGGATTTATGCGTTTCGCGTACTTCCTTTAAATGGGGTATTCCCGTTGATTTTGACAACAGGCACGTCGTCTACGTTTGGCTTGACGCGCTCACCAACTATATAACGGGCTTGGGCTACGACGTGGAAAACCCTGCTAAAGAATATAGAGATTTCTGGCCTGCAAACGTACACGTTATCGGCAAGGATATAATAAGATTCCACACCATCTATTGGCCCATCTTTTTGATGGCTTTGGGCGAGCCCTTGCCCGAAACGGTGTTCGGACATACCTGGCTTTTGCAGGGCGGCGACAAGATGTCTAAGTCTAAGGGCAACGTAATCTATGCCGACGACCTTGTGTCGATTTTCGGCGTGGACGCGGTGCGCTACTTCGTTCTGCACGAAATGCCCTATAATTCGGACGGCGTAATAACTTGGGAGCTCACCTGCGAGAGAATTAATTCCGACCTTGCAAACACTATGGGCAACTTGGTTAAGCGTACGGTTGCAATGGCTAACAAGTACTTTGGCGGTACCGTTAAGCCTACGGGCGTGAGTGCAGAAGTCGACGCCGAGCTTATATCTTGCGCTAAATCGGCGTTCGAAGGCTTTGAAAGCGCAATGGAAGAGTTTAAGATTGCAGACGCGTTAGACAGCGTTTGGTCGCTATTTAGGCGTGCGAACAAGTATATCGACGAAACCACCCCTTGGGTGCTTGCAAAGAGCGAAGCCGATATGCCGAGACTTGAGCAGGTTATGTACAACCTTTTGGAAGCAATTGCAATCGGCGGCGCAATGATTATGCCCTTTATGCCCCAGACGGCGCAAAAGATTGCCGAGCAAATCGGCGGTGAAGTGAGAGAATATTCTAACCTCTCTAAGTTTGGCTTAAAGCAAGAGTACAAGGTTGTGGCAGAGCCTGAAACGCTGTTTGAAAGGGTAAACTTTGCGGATATCAAGGGCAAGATTGACGAGATTGCGGCAAAGCAGATGGCGGAAGCAAACCTTGCACCCGAAGAAGAGAGCGTGCCTGAAATTACGATTGACGACTTTGCAAAGGTAAGGATGCAGGTTGGGCTTGTAACTGCGTGCGAAGCGGTTAAAAAGAGCAAGCTTCTTCACGAAACGGTCAAGGTGGGCAACAAGACCTTATCCATTTTATCGGGCATTGCAAAGCACTACACTCCCGAAGAGATGGTGGGCAAAAAGGTCATAGTCGTTACCAACCTTCCCCCCAGAGAGATGAAGGGCATTAAAAGCGAAGGTATGATTGTCTGTGCGGAAGCTCCCGACGGCACTCTTTCTATCGTCAGCCCCGAAAAGGATATCCCCGACGGAAGTATTTTATCTTAATGTATATAGACGTACACAGTCATTTGGACTTTGAAAATTACGGCGATTTAGACAGCCTTATTGAAAGCTTTGCTTTATGCGGCGTTAAAAAGGTGATAACCGTTGGGTTTGATTTGCAATCTTCTTATTTATCTAAAGAGATTGCAGAAAAATACGACGGCGTCTATTTCACCGCAGGCTTTCACCCGACCGAGCTTTCTAAATATAAAGAAGGCGATTTGGACGAGATTGAAAGGCTGTGCGCGCACCCTAAGTGCGTAGCCTTGGGCGAGATAGGGCTTGACTATCACTATCCCGACACGGATAAGGGCTTGCAGCACGAGTTGTTTTTAAGGCAGTTGACCCTTGCGGACAGGCTGTCAATGCCCGTACAGATTCACTCAAGGGACTGCGCCGAAGATATGCTTGAAATCTTATCGCAGCATAAAAAGCTTTTAAGTCACGGCGCTCTTTTGCATTGCTATTCACATTCTGCCGAGCTTTCTAAAGAGTTTGAAAAGCTGGGTCTATGCTTTTCCTTTGGCGGCGCAAGCACATGGAAGGGCGCAAAAAAGGCTAAAAGGACGATTAGCGGTTTAGGCGCGGACAGGCTTTTAACCGAGACTGACAGCCCCTATATGCCGCCGCAAAGTAAGTACGGCACGTTCCCCAACACGTCGCTATCCATTCCCGAAATATGCGCTTGCATGGCGGATATTAAGGGGGTAACGGTGGAAGAGATGGCAAAGACTGTATGGGATAACGCCCATAGGCTGTTTGTTAAGCTTGGTTAAAAAACCGAAAGCCGAAGTAGATACTTCGGCTTTATTAATCTTTTGTACCCGTCCTAATCGGGACTAAAATAAGTATTGTTCATTGCCGCTTTAGTATGCGGCGGAAAGGTAGGAAGTTTATGGAAAAAGGGTTGCGCTCTGCAATAGACGGCACAGGCTTTACCTTTAAAAAGAAGTTCGGGCAGAACTTTATAGGCGACGAAGAGCTTTTAAACCGCATAGTCGACGGCGCAGGCGTCACTAAAGATAGCACCGTAATAGAAATCGGTTGCGGCGCAGGCACTTTGACCAAAGCCATTGCAAACAAGGCGAAGTTCGTGTACGGATACGAGATAGATACGCAGTTAAAGCCCGTGCTTGCGCGTACGCTTGCAGGGGTGGATAACGCAGAAATCATATTTAAAGACTTTTTGCGTTTGAGATTAGACGAGATTGAAAGGGGATTAGGCGAGTACTTGGTCGTCGCCAACCTGCCCTATTATATAACTACGCCCCTTATAATGCTGTTTGTAGAGCGGTCTAAAAAGTGCAAGTCGCTCACCGTTATGGTGCAGGAAGAAGTCGCATTAAGGCTGTGCGCAAAGGCGGACACTCCCGACTACGGCGCGATTACGGCAAACGTCGCTCTTCGCGGAAAGTGTACCGTTTTGGAAAGGGTGGGCAGAGAGCGCTTTACCCCTAGCCCCAACGTGGATAGCGCGGTCGTGCGCATTGATTTAAAAGATAAACGGCTTGACGTTAAGGACGAAGAACTCTATAAAAAAGTTGTAAAAGCCGCCTTCTCTTCACGCAGAAAGACGCTTGTAAATAACCTTATAAACAGCTTCTCGCTCTCGCGTGGTCAGGCGGAAGAGTTGGTTTTGGGCTGTGGGCTTGACCTTACCGTAAGGGGTGAAAGCCTAACGCCCGAACAGTTTGCGTCCCTTGCAAACGCAATAAATAATAAAGAATAAA
>JBJEVB010000037.1:6574-12019 GCA_051884155.1 Candidatus Coproplasma sp.
AATAAATAATAAAGAATAAAAAAGGTATATAAAACGTAGCCGAAATTATCAAAGGGTAATTTCGGTTATTTGTTCTTAACTGCTTGTCCGCTGCGTATATTAGATTGAACGACGAGATAAGGAGCAAGTAATAATGAACCAAACCAATCAATTCAACGAAGGGTTAGAATACGCACAAATGCTGGAAATACCCGTAAGTACCGTAAACGTGGTCAAGAAGAAGAGCCTTTTTGCGCGTAAGGGGAAGGGGCAGGACGACTTGAAATCGAGCGCAATCGAAAGCGTAAATAGTAGGCTTGAAGGGACTATGGAAGGGGGCGAAAACGGCTCTTTTACCTACGCCGAAGACCTATCTACCCCTGCGTATCCTGCAAAAAAGAAGGATAGGCTGGGCGCGGTGATTATATGTGAAGCGGTGCTCGCCTGCCTTATTGCAACGGGGATATTCTTATGTAATTTCTTCTTGCCCAACACGGCGATTAATACCTTCGTCGGAAAACTTTCCGCAGTAGAGACGAAGGAAACGCCCTATAACGAATTTACGTTGACTTCGCCCGTCAGCGAAACTTCCGAAGCTACGGTCGCCGCAACGGCTGACGGCGTGTTGCACTTTACGGAAAAGACTTCGGTCTATCCTTTGTGCGACGGTCAGGTGGCAAGCATTACCCAAAACGGCGGCACTTATACCGTAAAGATTGAACATACTTCGTCCTTTTGCAGCGTGGTAACGGGTTTAAACACCGTCTATTCGGGCGTGGGGGAAGAAGTTAAAGGCAACCTGCCTTTTGCCTATTCCAACGGCGAAAACGAAGTTAAAATAAGTATGTACGACGGCGAAACGCTGCTTAATTGCTACACGCTTACGGGGGCGGTGCCCGTCTGGAATTCGTGAAAATAAAAATACATCCGCTGTTTTTGCTGGTTATGCTGCTGTGCGCAGTGTTTGGCGGACTTACTAATATTTTGCTATGTCTTATGACCGCCCTTTTACACGAGTGCGGTCATATCTTTTACGCCGCAAAATCGGGCTATGCGTGCAGTGAGATTAAAATTATGCCCTACGGCGCCGCCGCAGTGTACGATATAGAAGGTATCCGCCCGAAAGAAGAGATGGCTCTCGCCCTTGCAGGTCCTTTCGTAAACGCCTGCCTTTGCGTATTTTTAGCAGGGCTGTGGTGGTTCTTCCCCGAAAGCTACGGCTACACCGACACGGTTATGAAGGCGAATATCGCAATGCTTGCAGTCAACCTACTGCCTGCATATCCTTTAGACGGCGGCAGGGCGCTTAGGTGTCTATTGCGCAGATATATAAGCGAACGCACTTCGCTAATCGTGGTCAAGAGCATTGCCGCACTCTGCGTAGTCGGGCTGATTATTGCATTCTTTTTGACGGGCTATAATATCTCGCTTGCGGTGCTTGCCGCCTTTTTGGCGCTTTCAATCTTTGAAAAACCGCCCAAAGCAAGCCTTATAAACTTCTCTTCGGGCGGACGGCTGAAAAGGGGGATAGAAGTCAAGTACGTCTTGTGCGATAATTCCGTTACCTTTTTGCAGGCGTTCAAGATGTTAGACGATAAGCGGTATTTGGTTCTACAGCTATCTTCAAACGGCGGTGTCGCGGACGAGATTACGCAGGACGAACTGTACGACGCCGCTTTATGTCACAGCGTGTACGATAGGGTGTTCGACGGTTATTTAGAGTTGAACGGGCTTGAAAACAGCTCGTTGGAAATATTTCCTTCCGCAACCGCTTCCACGCAGGATACGCCAAACGACACCGCGTCGTCGACCGCGCCCGACAGCGACGAAAAATCGTAGCTTAAGGCGTAGGTTAAGCGCTTTCTTTTAAGCATTTCTCGGCTTAGCGCAAAATAGCGTTTAAGGCACCGTTCTACGCCCGTAAGGGTAATTTGCGGTTCGATTTTAACGATGCTGTCGTAAAGCCTAAAGGTTTCCCCAATTACCTTTTCATAGGGCAATATGCGGCGGGTAACGCAATATTTGCGGCTTATATAAAGCCCCAAGTCGCTCTCAAAGCGCAGGTGCGCAAAGGGGGTGCGGCAGCTCTTTTCAAAGGCGAATACCGCAGGGTGAAGAGTGCTGTCTAACGCGTAATGCGTTGCAAAACCGCAGGCGTAGCTTAAGTTTGTCTCTATAAGTCGGTTAAAAAGATTATACGCAGAAATTGCGTGCAACCGCCTGCCTAAATTGTTTTGACCTAAATTTAATTTATAAGTAAAAAACACGTCTCCGCCCTGAGCGCCTAAGTAATATAAGGCGCTGTCGCAAATTGAAGAACGTGTTTTTTTATTGCATTTTTCTAAAATTTTTTGTGCGCAAATCGCGTGAGAAAAATAATCGGGCATGCTATTAGTTTTGCCTTTTAAAATAGAATAAATACTGCTGAACGTACCCCGAATATTCCCCGAACGCGTTTTTAAAGTACGCCGAGATTTTATTTCTGTCCTTAAGCTCGCCAGAAAAATCTTCCCTGTACAGTTTTTCTATCCAGGTATCCACGGGGAAGCTTTCGGTCTTTTTAAAGCCGAAAAGGGATATGCAGTCGGCAACCTTAGGACCTATTCCCTTATAGGATAAAAGCTCTTTTCTCAAGTCGTCTGCCGATAGATTTTTCAAGCGTTCAACGCCTTCTATCTCTATGCGGCAAGCCGTATCATATAGGAAGGCGTCCCTGTATCCTGCGCCTAAGCTCTTAAAAAAGGCGGCGTCCTTTTGCGCCATTTTTGCGGCGGTGGGAAAGGTAAAATATTTCTCGCCCATAAACTCTCTTTCTTCCCCAAGCTCGCTGCATATGCCGCCTATTATTTTTTTAATTCGGGGAATGTTGTTGTTTTGAGAGATTATAAAGGAGAAAATCATCTCTTCGGGGTCCTGATTTAACAGCCTTAAGCCCTTTGCCGCACTTGCCGCTTTAGATAAAACGGGCACGCCGAAGCCTTCCATTTTCTCAATTATTTCCCCGTAATTTCTGTCCAAATCGAAAAAATTATAAAAGTAGTCGCAATCGTCGCTCTCTATAAAAGTTAGGTCGCCTTCCGAATAGATATAACAGGCTTTGTCACGGGATATGACCTTGTAACCCTTTTTAAAGCTTTCAAAGCGGAAAATCTGACCGCACTCTAAGGTGTCGGTGGGGTTAAAAAATTTGCTTTCGTAAGATATAGTATTCATTTGCCCCAAATTATATCACTTGACCAAGCCCCGTGTCAATTGACTAATCAATGCGCAAAAGCCTTTTTAAAGCCCGTATTTTACGCAAATTTTTGCAAATAATATTTAAGATATGATTTGCGATTTGCAAAGCCGAATTAAGGCGATAAAACAAAAGCTTCCTTCGCAGGATATTCTCGTGTTCGAGTTCAATTCCCTGCACGGCAAAAAGTTTGCCGTAATTTACGCCGACGGCATTGTGGATAAAAATATGATAGGCGAGCTTATCGTAAAACCCCTTCGCGCGGTCAAAGAAGGGGACGGGGAAAAAGAGATTAAGCTTTTGCTCGCGTCGCCTGAAGTTAAGGAAGAAGAAAAGGACGCTCAGGCGGTTAAGGCTATTTCCGACGGCAACGCCGCCCTGCTTGTCGACGGCGAGAGCAAGCTTTTTATAATAGGCGTTAAAAGTCCGCCGGGAAGAGCCGTCGCTGAACCGCCTACGCAGATAACCATAAAGGGTCCGAGAGAAGGGTTTACCGAAGATATCAAAGTCAATTTAGGACTTGTGAGAAAGAGACTTAAAAGCGAAAAATTACAGATTAAAACTATAACCGTCGGCAAGCAGAGCCAGACGGCGGTTGCACTCTGCTATTTAGACGGGGTGTGTCCGCAGGGGCTTGCAAAAAAGGTCGAAGAGAAAATCTTGAACAAAGAGATTGACTTAATCCCCGATTCGTCCTATATTGCAGGCTTTATATCAAAGCGTCCGCGCTCGCTGTTCAGGCGCAATTCCACCTGCGAAAAGCCCGATATTTTCTGCGCAAAAATCTGCGAAGGCAGGGTGGGGATAATCGTCGACGGCTCGCCCATAGCTATAACCGTGCCATATATTTTAACCGAAGATTTTCAGTCGGCGGAAGATTACTACGCCGTGAGCTACAGGGCGACCATTCTGCGTTTTATAAGGGTGGCGTCGGTGCTCGTCGGGGTGGGCTTGCCCGCCTTTTACGTCTGCGCACAGCTTTTTAAAATTCAGCTAATTCCTGCAAAACTGCTCTTTAAAATCGCAAGCTCGGTTGCAGGAATTCCCTTATCTCCCAGCGTGGAAATCTTTTTAACGCTGTTCGTATTGGAAGTTTTAAACGAAGCGTCCGTGCGTATGCCCAAATACGTCGGGTTAGCCCTTTCGGTGGTCGGCGCTTTGGTTTTGGGCGATACGGCGGTAAAGTCGGGTATAATTTCAACCCCTGCGGTAATCATCATTGCCTTTTCCGCAATCTGTCTTTATACCGTGCCAGATATGGTGGAGACGACTACGACTTTGCGCTTTTTGTATTTGATTATTGCAGGCAGTATAGGCACCTTCGGCATAGTGCTTTTAACGGCGTATATCCTTAGCTACTTATGCACCGAGCAGGACTACGGCGTGCCGCTACTCGCCCCGTATGCGCCCTTGATAACGCGTGATATGGCGGATTCTTTATATAAGGCAAACTTATCGGCTCTGCCCAAACGCCCTAAGGTTTTAGGCTCGCCGAATAAAACAAGATTTAAGGAAAAAAGATGAAAGAGAGAATGTCCGTACGGCAAGTCTGCTTTATTTTAATTGCATATAACGCCGCACTAAAACTAATTATCTATCCGTCGGCGGCGGCGTCGGCAAGCGGAAACGATTTAATCTTTCCCGCCCTTTTCGACCTTGCGGTGCAGACGGTGATAATATGGTCGATTGCATATCTGTCGTCGCGTACGGATAAGAGCTTTTTTCAGCTTTTAGAGAGTACCTTCAACAAGGTCGTCGCAAGGATAGTTTACGCGCTGTTTGCGTTGTACTTTATTCTCGCCGCAATCGTGCCTATGGTCGAGCAGCAGCTTTTAGTTCACGCCGCATTCTACGACACCGTGCCTTCACTCTACGTCTTTTTGCCCTTTTTCATCTTTTCAATCTACGCAGGGGCAAAGTCGTTTACCAACGCAGGCAGGTGCGCCGATATATGTCTGCCCGTCTTTTTAATAAGCATTGCCGCAATCTTAGTTATGTCGGCAGGGCAGGGGAAGTATTCAAACCTGTTGCCCGTGTTTTCCCATTCGGCTTCTACGCTTGCCGGCGGTGCGCTTTCGGCGGTGTTCAAGTATGCGGACAGTGCGTTTTTGCTGATATTTATGGGCTCTTTCCGCTATAAAAAGGGGGACGCGGCTAAAATTACTTTGTCGTATTTATTCGGCGGTTTAATAGTTATTGCCCTGCTTGCGATTTTCTACGCCGTGTACGGG
>JBJEVB010000037.1:12119-38183 GCA_051884155.1 Candidatus Coproplasma sp.
ATTCGGCGGTTTAATAGTTATTGCCCTGCTTGCGATTTTCTACGCCGTGTACGGGGCGATGGCGCCTTCACGCACCTTTCTATTGAATGAAATTTCCGTCTTTTTCCCTGCGATAAGCTACGTAGGCAGAATAGATTTGACCCTGCTATATGCCTTAGATATCGTAATTTTGTTTGCGATAATTTTGCATATTCAGGCTAGCGTGCACTGCTTATGCTACGCATTCGGGTGGGATAAACGCTCGGCGCTGTCTCTATTTGTAAACGCCGTTTTAATCGTAATAACCTTCGTCGTAAACAACAAGTTTTCGCCGCTTTACCTTGCCGCGTCCAAGTGGTTCTGGCTCCCTGCGTTAATATTTGCGTACGTCATTCCGACGTGTGCATGGCTGTTGAAAAGGGGGGACAAAAGATGAAGAAGGAGAGCCTTTTAAAACGCCTTAGCGGTCTTTTTATCGCCCTGTTGATTTTAGTTTTATCCGCCTTATTTTTCACCAACGACTTCGGGCTCGTGGACCTGAGAAAGACTTCGGTTATAATCGGCGTCGGAATCGACTTTGAAGAAAAGGACGAGATGGTTTTAACCGCTCAGCTCGCCGTGCCGATGCCTGCCGAAAACGGTGAGAACACTCAATTCACCGTCGTGACGGGCAGGGGTAAATCGGTTGCGGACGCGTTAAACGACGTAAACGTCAAGACGGGTTTTTACCCCAAGCTCGTGTTTTGCAAGCTCATTATAGTGGGTGAAAGTTGTTTCGATAAGGATATAAATTCACAGCTCAACTACTTTTTCTCTAACGAATATTCGGGGCTTACCCCCAAGATTGCCGCCTGCAAGGGCAAGGCGGGCGACCTGTTCTCTATGCAGCTTCCCTACGGCGATTCGGTAACCGACTCGGTGGATAGACTGCTTTCGGACGAAGCGCAAAAATCTGCAAACGTTTCTACCGCGAATTTGAACGACTTCGGTCAGGGGTACTACTCGAAGAGCAAAGCGTCGTATATGCCCTATATAGAAGTTTCTGGCGGCGAAAGCGGCGATAGTTCGGGCGAAGAAAACGGGCAGGATACGGGCGGCGAAGGCGGCTTAAAAGGGCGGTCGCAGGGCAAAGAGAGTGGGGAGAGTATCGAGTTTTTCTGCGGTAAGACGGCGGTGTTTAACGGCGGCGTGCTTGCGGGAATATTGAGTAAAGAGCAGGCGTTTGCCTTTAACCTTTTAAACGGCGATATACGCCGAACCTACGTTGCCTGCGGCGAAGTGGATAACGCCACGACAATCAGCGTACGCGACTGCAAGGGCGGCATTTCATTAAAGGTGGAAAAGGGCGTACCCGTCCTAAAGCTCTCCTTTTCGGCGGCGGCAAAGGTGCAGGACGATAAAGTTAGGCGCGATAGGCAAAGGGGCGAGAGCGAAACGCCGCAGGACGTTTTACGCCTGTGCGAAGATACTATAAAAGCTTATATGGGGGATTTGTATGCATATACCAGCGATATTCACTGCGATGTGTTGGGTGCGCAGGATTTGCTTTATAAAAAACAGAACAAATACTACGAAACGTTAAAGGACAATATTACTAAAACGCTCACCGTCGTGTACGACGTCAAGCTGCGCTCGGCAGGGTAAGGTGAAAGGTTGGGCGTATTGCGCAAAGAAATTACGCAGTAAAATACGGGTAAAGAAAACGGGCGCAACCGTTTCGGTTGCGCCCGCCGCCTTTTACGAACTTTTACGTAAAGTGCTTACGAGTTGATATGTGCAAGCGTCTCTATTATGAGTTTTGCAAGCAATTTAACGTCGTTTTGGGTAACGCCTTCGGATTGATTTTCCGTAAGTATTTCCGCAGTCTTTTTCGCGCCGTCGCCTAAGACGTCCTTGCCGATAGCTTCCGCAATAAGCTTTGCAACGTTTTCTACGCTGTCGCTCGGAACGTAGCCCGATATAAGCGTTGCAATAACGCCTTCGGTTGCGGAAACGGTGCTCTTATTTTGCAAAAACTGCTCGTAGCAGACGTAGGTTAAGGTTGCCAAAGTGCCTACTGAAAAACCGTATTCCAAAACGGTTATATAATTTTCAATAAGGTACTCAAGGCTTAAATGCCTTACCGCCGTATACGCCGCGTAGAAAAAAGTACCGAAGATAAAGGGCAGAAAGGTAAATACCTTTTTATTGCACCTTTTAAGCACGGTCTTTTTCAAAATTTGCACCGTAATCGAAGTCAACGCCGCAAGCAGTATGACGTCGAACCCGTAAAAGGCAAAAGCATCGATAATTTGAAAAATGCTCATCGTTTTTATCTCCTTATATTTAGTCAAGCGTTTTTATGGATACTTTCCACCCGACGCAAAAAAACCGACTTGCTTTCAAATTATTCGCATTTTTCAACTTGTTGTGCTTTCACTTAACCGCCGTATATATAAGCGGTACGCCTATATATAAATCGCAAAGTCGGTAATAAAACTTAAATTCAAAAAATAAAAATAAAATTAAACAGTTACTTTTTCACTTGCATATAACGGGGGCGTATGTTAAAATTTTTACTATGAGAATGCACAGAAAACCCCATTTGGATAGAAGACTTTTAAGCTGTTCGGATATCTTACTCGTACCCGAAATTACCGATAAAAATATGAAAAACGCCGTTAAGGAAAAGGAATATTTAAACTTTTCTCAAATTTTCGGCAACGAAAACGCTATCGAGCTTGAGATAGGCTGCGGCTTCGGCTCGTTTATCTGCGAGCTGGCTAAACGCAACCCCGATACAAACTATATCGCGGTGGAAAAAATTTCCAACGTCGTGGTGTCTGCGGCGGAAAGGGTGAAAAAGGAAGGGATTAAAAACGTCTTTTTCTTAAACTGTGCGGCAGAGATTTTGCCTAAATATATTCCCGACGGCGTTATAAAGAAAATTTATTTGAATTTTTCAACGCCACTGCCCAAGCTCGGTTACGCAAAACAGCGCTTAACCCACCCCCGTTTTTTGGAAGAGTATAAGCTGTTGCTTGCAAAGGGCGGTATAATTTCTCAAAAGACGGACGATAGGAATTTCTATCTCTTCTCGCTTGAAAGCTTTTTGCAGTGCGGCTTTGAAATTTTGGAAAGCTGTGAAGATTTAGCCGCGCTTGCCGACCCTGAAAACATCGTGACCGAATACGAGCAGAAGTTTATTTCCTGCGGAAAAAATATATACAGGATAATAGCGAAAAACTGAAATGAACCCCATATATATCGCACTCATCTGCATAGGGGCGGCAATCTTAATTGTCGGCATAGCCCTATTTATATACCTTTCCAACAACCTTTTGGGCGTTACTAAGTACTGCGTCGAAAGCCCAAAAATAAGGGCGGAAGGCGTAAAGGTCGTACACCTTACCGATTTGCACGGCAAATCGTTCGGCAAGGGCAACGCCCGCCTTCTTGAAAAGGTTAAGGAGCAGTCGCCCGATTTTATCGCGATTACGGGCGATATCATTCACAAGTACAGGGACAGGGATATCGCCGTCGCGTTGAACGCGGTGGAACGCCTTTCCAAAATTGCCCCCGTCTACTACGTCAGCGGCAATCACGAAATGCGCAATAAAAGGTATAGGGTGCTAAAGGCGCGCCTTGCAATTGCAGGCGCTATCGTCTTGGAAAACGAAGCCGTTTCCGCCTGCGGAATAAAGGTCTGCGGCGTCAACTGTGCGGAAATTAAAGGCGGTAAATTTTTCCATATAGCGCAGGGGTGCGAAGAATATAAATTACTGCTTGCACACCTTCCGCAATACATTCAAAAATACGCCTTAGCAGGGTACGACTGCGTTTTGTGCGGTCACGCACACGGCGGACAGTGGCGCGTGCCGTTTACCGAAATCGGTATCTATTCGCCCGGTCAGGGCTTATTCCCCAAATACACGTCGGGCGTGCATACCTGCGGCGATACCACCGAGATAATCAGCAGGGGGCTTGGCAATTCTCAGTGCCCGATAAGGCTTTTCAATCGACCCGAAATAGTCGTCGTCGAATTTAGGCGCTCTCAGGCTCAACCCGAATAAAGAGCTTTTGGCGCAACCTGAATAAATCCAACTAAAAAGCACACCGCGTTTGCGGTGTGCTTAAACTTTACTTTGATTAAATTATTTTATTAAAAGCGCCATAATCGCCTTAATTGCATGCAGTTTGTTTTCTGCCTGGTCGTAGACGATGCTCTGTTTGCTGTCGATAACGTCGGCGGTGACTTCCGTGCCCCTTCTTGCAGGCAGGGGGTGCATAAACATCGCCGTGCCACTCGCCTGAGCCATTAAGCGGTTGTTGATTTTATAGGGCGACAATGCTTCGGCTTCCTGCGGGTCGGTTAAGTGGTGGTAGTTGTAGCTGTCCGTATAGATTATATCTGCATTCTTTGCTGCGAGCATAGGGTCGTCGGTGACTTCGATTGTACCGTACTGCTCTGCCCTTTCCAAATGCTCTGCCTTTACGGGGTAGCTGTAGGGGGTGGCGATTGAAACCTGCATACCGCACTTGACCGCACCCATAATAAGCGAAGAAGCTACGTTGGTGCCCTTGCCGATATACGCAAGCTTTAAGCCTTCTAACTTCTTTTTCTTTTCCCAAATAGTGTACAAGTCGCCTATAATCTGAATGGGTACGAAGTCGTCGTTTGCAGAATTGATAATGGTTATAGGCACGAGCTTTTCAAACCTTTCCAAATCTTTTTGCGGAATACCCCTTGTGACGAGCGCGCCGATGTCGTAGCGGTAGAGTACGTTAAACAAGTCGTCCACGTTTTCACCGTAGCGCAGGTCGTTTTCGTTATAGGGCAAATCAATGCTGTCGCCGCCGAGCTGTTTAATGCCGATTTGCAGGGCGGAACGGGTACGAAGGGATATGTCGCCGAATAAAAGCGCAATAGTAACGCCCTGCAAAAGGGTCGTCTGTTCGTGGGCGGCAAACTTCGCCTTCATCTGCCTTGTTGCATACAACAGCTCAAAAAGCTCTTCAGTGGAATAGTCCGCAAGCTTGGTCATATGCTTTTTATTTATAGAATAGTGTGGGGTGTATCTGTTAATATCCATAAAACTCCTTAGCCGAAAAACTCGCTTAAAATAATATTTTAGCACTCTTTTCTCGGCTTTAGCAATTTTTATTTTATCATAATCACGGCGCCAAATCAAGCTTTTGGCATAGAATATATGCAGCCGCAAAAGTTTTGGCGGTACAGGTTATGCTCTTTGGAAAGGGCAATACTTCTCAAATATCCGTCGTGTTTTTTAAAATCGGAAGGCAGCCATTTTACCGCAAATTCTTTTTCTAAATTCAAACCGATAGTATTTATCAGCTGTTCGTCCTTTAACGGGCTTATGGTCAGGGTGGTGGTAAAGTAATCGTATCCGCCTTCTTTAGCTTCCTTTGCGGTGCGCGTAAGGCGCAGAGAAAAGCACTTTTCACACCTTTCTCCGCCTTCGGCGCACTTTTCTAATCCCTTGACCGCACTATAGTAGGCGTGGGTGTCGTGCTCGCAGTCGATATAATCTGCCCAACCCGTTTCGTCGATAAAGCGGATAAGCTCACTTTTGCGCTTGAGATATTCTTCCGTTTCAATGTTGGGGTTGTAGAAAAAGACGGTTATTTTAAAATTGTCCTTAAGCCGTTCTAAACAGGCGGAAGAGCAGGGCGCGCAACAGGCGTGCAAAAGCAGTTTGGGCTTGCTCTCGCCAAAACCTGCAATTATTTTTAGTTGCTCTTTGTCGTAGTTGATTTTATTCATAGTTTGCGTATTTATTATAGCAAATCTATTTTTTAAATGCAATACTTTGCCTAAGTTTTGCCGCTTTGCGCCTTTGCGGTTTAAAAAGGCAGGGTCAGGTATTATGGCGGTTTTATAAGCGGTCGGCATATTTTTTAAAAAAATTTAAAAATCAAGGCAATTGCGGTTGTTAAATTGCCGCCTTCCGTGTTAAAATAAAGCTGTATTTATATCCAAACCGTTTACAGGGGGTTAATTATGGCTAATTTACAGCTTAATTCGGTAAGTAAAATATATCCGTCGGGTGCGCTTGCGCTCTACAAGGCAAATTTCTCTTTATCCGACAGCGAGTTTATCGCGGTCGTCGGCGGTGAAAAGAGCGGTAAATCAACTCTTTTAAGGGTCATTGCAGGGCTTGAAGAAGTTACGGGCGGCGAAATAATCGTCGGCGGTAAGGACGTTACCAAAGTCGATTCCAAAGAAAGGGATATCGCAATGATTTTTCAGGGCAACACCTTATATCCTTCGCTCAACGTGCTTGAGAATATGGCGTACGGCTTGAGAATAAGAAAGGCTTCTCAGGCGGTCGTAGAGCAGAGAGTTAAGGCGGCTGCGGAGATGCTCGGTTTAACGGATATTTTATTCCGTAAGCCCAAAATGCTCACCGCGGCGCAAAAGCAGCTCGTTGCATTCGGCAGGGCAATCGTAAGAGAGCCCAAGCTCTATCTTTTAGACGACCCCATCTCAGGTCTTTCACCCGAAACGAGAGTCGAGCTTCGTTCGGTACTTATAAACTTACAGATGCGTATGAAGGGCACTTTCATTTACGCAACCAAAAACGTAAACGAAGCAATCACTATGGCAACGCGTATAGTCGTTTTAAGGGACGGATTCGTTCAGCAGATTGATACGCCTGCAAATCTCTACGACTACCCTGCAAACGCATTCGTAGCCTTTACTATCGGTTCGCCCACTATAAACTTTGTAAATAACGCGGTCGTTATAAAGGACGGCGAAGGCTATGCTGTTGAAGCCGACGGCGTGCGCTTTATACTTCCTGCAAATATCGTTGAAAGATTTACGACCATTGCGGACTATGCGGAAAGCGGTAAAAAGGTCATCTTAGGTCTCCGCCCCGAAGACGCTTTCGTAGGCGAAGGCGGCGTAATCTCTGCAAAGGTCACCGCCGCACAGGAAATCTGCGGTACGGGCTATGCGGACTGCGACGCCGGCAAGCTCTCCTTCGTAGTTAAGGCGGACGGCGTTAAGAAGGAAGATACCGTTTCGGTAGGGTTCGATTTAACCCACGCATATCTCTTCGACGCGGATACTCGTTTGACCGTGCTTGAAAGGGATAGCGGATACGTTAAGACGGAGTACGCCGAAGCGGACGTAATTCCCCTTACCTATGCGGAAGAAGAAGAGATTAAAAACAAGCTTAAGCTTAAGCCCGAAGATAAGAAGAAAAAGCGTTGACAAAGGGTTTTAAGGTAATAATTTGGAAATTATTTTAGATGCGTTAAAGGATACTGCGTTAGTATTCCCGTTTATACTGCTAATCTATATTTTAATAGAGTTTTTGGAAAGCGGCACTACGGCGGAAAAGACGAGAAAGACGCTTCGCGGTCCGCTTGCGCCGCTGTTCGGCAGTGCAACGGGTATAATTCCGCAGTGCGGCTTTTCGGTTATGGCGGCAAAGCTGTACGATTCGGGGCTTATCCGCACGGGTACGATTATGGCGGTTTTTATCGCCACGAGCGACGAAGCGCTAATTATTCTGCTTGCAAACAGCACGCAAAGCATAGGCGCGGCTCAAGCTATTTTGCCCTTGATTGCCGTAAAGCTCTTGCTTGCGACGGCGGTCGGCTATTTGGTAAACGCAATTGTAAAGGATAAACTCAACGAAGTACAGCCGCTGTACTCAAGCGAAGGTAAAGAACACGCCTACAGCTGCGGTCACGACCACGAAGGACACTCTGCAATAGAGCTGTATTTTGTCCACCCCTTGCTGCATTCATTAAAGGTTACGGCGTATATTTTAATAGTCAACCTTGTATTCGGCATAATAATTTCTTCTATCGGGGAAGAAGCAATAAGCGGTTGGCTTATGGGCGGAACGTACTACCAGCCCTTTATCACGGCGGCGGTAGGGCTTATACCCAACTGTGCGTCGTCTGCCGTTCTCACCGAAACGTTCGTAAACGGCGGCATAACCTTCGGCAGCTGCGTTGCAGGGCTGTGCACCAACGCAGGTTTGGGCATGGTCGTGCTTTTAAAGAACACCAAAAAGATTAAGCGCAATCTTCTTATAATGTTTTCAATTTACGCGATTGCAGTGCTTGCGGGCATATTAATCAACGTTTTACAGCTTGCGTTAGGTTTGTAAAATTATATAATTTTTTAAATAAAAGCTAAGCGAAAATTGATTGACAATGAGCTTTGCATTTTGTATAATTTCTAAGTATTCTTTGAACGGGGAGGTGAATTTGATGTCCACTATAAAGGTTGGTGAAAACGAGTCTGTTGAAAGCGCACTCAGAAGATTTAAGAGAAAGTGCTCGCGCGACGGTATCATCGGCGACCTTCGTAAGAAAGAGTTTTACGAATCCCCTTCTGTAAAGAGACGTAAAAAGAGCGAAGCCGCAAGAAAAAGAAGCAAGAACTAAGAAAGATTTAAGGTCCTACTAAAGAGAGTTTTAGTAGGACTTTTTCTTTTCAAAAAAGTCGGTTTTTAGCGTATTTTGTCGGTTAAAGTCGGCAGATAAATTAAGTAAATGCGGATAGTTTAAGGTGATTAAATGAACGATTTAAAGGTTTTGGCAAGAAAGGCAAAGCAAAGGCTTTCAAGCGGCTTTTGGCAACAGTGTAAGCAAGACGTGGATTTAAAGACCAAAAAGGCGGAAGAAAGCGGTCTAAACGCAGGCAAGGTGAAATCTCACCTGTACGGCAAGGTAAAGGATTCAATTCGCGGTCAAAAGGAAGACGAATTCTATTTAAAGGTCAAAAAGCTGTTGGACGAATACGGCGAAGTGTCCGACGCGATAGGCAGGCTTACCGACAAGGAATATTTCGACACGCTTTCCTATTCGGAAAAGCAGCGCTATACTATGGAGCTTTCCACCAAGTATTTAGAAGCGCTTGAAAAGTACCGCAAGGAAAAGGAAGTTAGCCCCCATTAATTTTTTAACGGCGGCTATTTTCTTGCTTATGACAAGGTTTTATTATATAATAATAAGGTAAACAATTATACACGGTAATTCACGGAAGAAACTGCGATGTCGGATATTTTGGAAAATCTTAACGAAGAACAAATTCAGCCCGTAATAAATACGGAAGGTCAGGTTTTAGTGCTTGCAGGCGCAGGAAGCGGAAAGACGAGAGTGCTCACTTCCCGCATTGCCTACATACTTGAAAAGCGCCTTAGCACGCCTTCGGGAATACTTGCCATAACCTTTACCAACAAGGCAGCAAACGAGATGAAGGAAAGGGTGCAGTCCGCTATCGGCGACGTGGGCGATATGTGGATTTGCACTATTCACTCTATGTGCGTGCGCATTTTGCGCCGCTTCGGCTCGGCAATCGGCGTGCAGTCCAACTTTTCAATCTATACCGAAAGCGAGAGAAATAACGTAATAAAAAAGGCGTGTAAAGAAGTCGGCGTAGACGAAAAGCAGTTAAAGAATATAAAGTTCCACATTGCCAACGCAAAGACCTTAGGGCTCGCACCCGACCAATACGCCGTGCAGTATAAGGACGAAAACAATATAAGGACGATAGTCGAAGTGTACGAAAGGTACGAGCAGTATCTGAAGAGCTGTAACTCTCTCGACTTCGACGATTTGCTCATTATGACCCTGCGCCTTCTGCGTGCGGATAGAGAAGCAAAGGAGTATCTTTCGGACAAGTTCAAATATATTTTAGTGGACGAATTTCAGGACACTAACGCCGTGCAGTACAACATAATTAAACTGCTTGCGGAAGGGCACGGAAATCTCTTCGTAGTTGGCGACGACGACCAGTCCATTTACGGTTGGCGCGGTGCGGTTATCGAAAATATTTTAAAGTTCGATAAGGACTATCCTGCGGCGAAGGTGTTCAAGCTGCAGAGAAATTACCGTTCTACCAAATCGATTTTGGCGCTTGCCAACGCCGTAATCGCAAAGAACGGCAACAGGCATAAAAAGACGCTGTGGACGGAAGCGGAAGAAGGCGAAAAGCCTGAATACATTCAAGCGGAAGAAGAAAAGGACGAAGCTCTTTTCGCCGCTAAAACTATAAACGCAGAAGTATATTCGGGGGGTAAATACTCGGACTACGCCGTTTTAATGCGTATCAACGCCCTGACCCGTTCGTACGAATCGGAATTTGCAAAGTACGGCATACCATATAAGGTGTTCGGCGGTTTCAAGTTCTTCGAGCGTAAGGAAATTAAAGACGTGCTCGCCTACCTAAGACTTATTTCCAACCCGTTCGACGACGAAGCGTTTACCCGAATTATCAACGTTCCCAAAAGGGGGATAGGTGCGAGAACCTTAGAGATTATGGAAGAATACGCAAAGAGCAATTCACTCTCTCTATACGACGCCTGCATCGATATCGAAGATTTGCCCTTAGCCGCGTCTGCCAAAGCTAAGGTTGCGCAGTTTAGCGCCCTTTTAAAGAAGTTCGTGCTCTGCTCTCAGTCCGAAAGCCTGACCCAGCTCGTGCGTGCGGTTATAGAAGACGCGGACTTGAAGTCCGCCTACGACGACGGCTCGGACGAAGGGGACGTAAAGCTCGCCAACTTAGACGAATTTATCGCCGCCGTGGACGACTTTGCAAAGCTTAATCCCACCGCAACCGTCGACGAATATTTAAATCAGGTCAGCCTTGCGTCCGATTTGGACGAGATGAACGACGGCAACTACGTCACCCTTGCGACCATTCACTCGGTCAAGGGTTTGGAATTTAAAAAAGTATTTTTAGTCGGGTTAGAAGACGGCATTTTGCCGACTTCGCGCGCAAGCGACGACCCCGCCGCGCTTGAAGAAGAGCGCAGGCTCGTCTACGTTGCCGTAACCCGCGCAAAAAAGCGTATCTGGCTTACTCGCTCTAAAAGCCGCTATCTTTACGGCAATAGGGAAATGACCCGCCCTTCGCGCTTTTTAAAGGATATGTACGGCGCAGTCAGTCAGGCTGCGGACGAAAGCTCTCAGCGCCGCTCTTCGTCGTCGTATTCGGGCTACGGCTCTTCGTCAAACGGCTACGGCTCTTCGTACGGAAATTCGTACGGCAACTCGTACGGCGGCTCTTCAAGGAACGGTTATAGAAACGATAGGTATAACGATAAGTATTCAGGCTACGGCTCTGACGGCTACGAAGGAGATTTTTGGGAAAGCTCTTCAAGCCGCAGCCCGTATTCGGATAGCGGCTACGTCCCCGATACGCCGTCTTTTGGCTCGCAGACGAAAAAGAGCGCGAGTGCGCCCAAGCAGTTTTCTGCGGCGTCGACCTTCGGTTGCGGCGTAAAACGCCCGACTCAAGCGGTCGGCAAGTATCAAGTGGGCTGTAAGGTGCGCCACCCCAAGTTCGGCGTGGGTACGGTGGTGTCGCTTAAAAACGGCGGTGCGGTCGTCAATATCGCCTTTGAAAATCAAGGAATTAAGGAGCTTTCCGCCGCAATCGCTCCGCTGGAAATACTATGAAAAATCAAAGAGTACGCTATCTTATAGATACGCTTAACAAATGGGCGTACGAATACTACGTCTTGGATAACCCTTCCGTGCCCGACAGAGAGTACGACAAGCTCTACGACGAGCTTAGAGAAATCGAGCAGGAGACGGGCGAAGTAGAATTCGACAGCCCCACGAGACGCGTCGGTGGCGAGCCCATAAAGGGCTTTGAAAAGCACGCACATATTCACAGGCTTTACAGCCTTGACAAGGCGGTAACGTACGAAAGGCTGTCGGCGTTTATCACGCGAATTCAAAAGAGCGTGCCAAACCCCGTCTTTACCGTCGAGTACAAGTTCGACGGGCTTACTATGTGTTTAACCTACGATAACGGCAAGTTCGTAAGGGCGACCACAAGGGGTAACGGCGTGGAAGGCGAAGACGTCACCGCACAGTGCCTAACCATCAAAAGCTTCCCCTTGAATATAGATTATAAGGGTACGTTAGAAGTTCAGGGCGAAGCGGTTATCCGCCTTTCCGTGCTTGAAAAATACAATCAAACGGCGAAAGAGCCGCTTAAAAACGCACGCAACGCCGCCGCAGGCGCTATAAGGAATTTAGACCCCAAAGTCACGGCGGAGCGCAAGCCCGAAATACTCTTTTACAACGTAAACTATATGTCGGAAGGCGAGCTTTCAACTCAGCAGGAACACTTTGAATTTTTAAAGAAAAACGGGTTCAAGGTCTATCCGTTTTTAAGGGTATGTTCAGGTGAAGAAGAAGTTATTTCCGCAATCGAAGAGATAGAGATTGAAAGGAAGAAAATCGACGTTCTCACCGACGGTGCGGTTATAAAGCTGAACGACAGTACGGTAAGGGAAGCAATCGGTTATACCGATAAATTCCCCCGTTGGGCAATCGCCTATAAGTTCGAAGCGGAAGAAGCGGAAACGGTTGTAAAAGACGTGCGTTGGCAGGTCGGCAGGACGGGTAAGCTGACCCCGCTTGCCGAAGTCGAGCCCGTGGATTTGGGCGGCGCAACGGTTAGAAAAGCCACTTTAAACAATTTGGGCGACATAAAAAAGAAGGGCGTCAAGGTCAACTCAAGGGTGCTTATAAGGCGTTCAAACGAAGTCATTCCCGAGATTTTGGGGTGCGTCGAACATACCGAAGGAAGTATCGACGTTAAAAAACCTGATAAATGCCCTTTCTGCGGCGGTGGAGTCGTGGAAGTGGGCGCAAACCTTTTCTGCGTAAATAGGCATTGCAAACCGAGAGTCGTGGCAACTTTTGCGCATTTTGCAAGCAAGGGCGCTATGAATATAGAAGGCTTTTCCGAGATGACTGCATCTCAGCTTATAGACGTATTAAAGCTTGAAAGCCCTTCTCAGATTTACTCGTTAACCGCCGAAGATATTGCAAAGCTCGACGGGTTTAAGGACAAAAAGATTGCAAACCTTTTGACCGCGATTGAAAACAGCAGGCAGGTAGAGTTGGATAGCTTTATCTTTGCCTTAGGCATAGACGGCGTGGGCAAGGTCGCCGCAAAGGCACTCGCAAAAAGGTTTAAGAGCATGGACGCGTTAAGGGACGCAACTGCGGAAGAGTTGATTGCGCTCGACGACGTGGGCGAGATTACGGCTAACGCCATCGTCGGTTGGTTCAAGGACGAAGACAATAAAAAAGAGCTTGACGCCCTTTTAAAAGAAGTGCGCATTTCCGTCAAGGAAAAAGGCGTTACTTCGGGCATATTCGCGGGGCAATTCGTCGTTTTGACGGGTACGCTGTCGTCTTTTAAGCGCAGTGAAGCGCAGAAGATTATAGAAGATATGGGCGGTGAATGTCAAGGTTCGGTTACTGCTAAGACGACTTTGGTCGTTGCAGGCGATGCGGCAGGCTCTAAGCTTGCAAAGGCGCAGAAGCTTGGCATAAAGGTTATAGACGAAGAGCAGTTTAAACAGCTTATAAACGGATAATTTTTGCGCCGAAAAAATTGAAAATAATTATAATAGCGCCCCGAAAGCGAACGGCTTTCGGGGCGCTAAATTTTTTGCGTAAAATGAAAATTACCTAACGTACTTTTTCAAGTCGTCGATTTTGTCGCACTGTTCCCAAGGGAGTTCTCCCTTGCCGAAGTGACCGTAAGCCGCCGTCTGCGAGTAGATGGGGTTTCTCAAGCCCAACTGCCTGATAATGGCGTAGGGGCGAAGGTCGAATTCCTTAACGACGATATCCGCAATTTCGCTGTCGGAAAGTATCCCCGTGCCAAAGGTGTCGATAAAGACGGAAACGGGGCGTGATACGCCGATTGCGTATGCAACCTGCAATTCCACCTTATCGCAAAGTCCTGCCGCAACTAAATTTTTGCAGACGTATCTCGCCATATACGCCGCCGAACGGTCCACCTTAGTGGGGTCTTTTCCCGAGAAAGCGCCGCCGCCGTGCGCGCACGCACCGCCGTAGGTGTCGACGATAATCTTCCTGCCCGTCAAGCCGCTGTCGCCTTCGGGTCCGCCGATTAAAAACCTGCCCGTAGGGTTGACGAAAATCTTGGTATCATCGTCGATAAGGTTACGGGGAATGGTCTTATTTATAATCTTTTCAATAATATCCTTGCGCAAAACGTTAGGGGTAACGCTCTGGTCGTGCTGAGTGGAAACGACTACCGTTTCAATGCGCTTGGGGGTGTCGCCGTCGTATTCAACCGTAACCTGCGTCTTGCCGTCGGGGCGCAGATAATTTAAGTGTCCGCCCTTTCTCGCATCGGTCAAGGCTTTAGCAAGCTTATGAGAGAGCATGAGCGAAAGGGGCATAAGCTCTTCCGTCTCCGTGCAGGCATAGCCAAACATCATACCCTGGTCGCCGGCGCCAAGCTCGTCTTCTCTATCCGTCGCGCCTTCCTTATTTTCAAGCGAACGGTTTACGCCCATTGCGATATCGGGACTTTGACCGTGCACCGATACGGTGATTTTGCACTTATCGTAAGAGAACGTGCCAAAGGTGTAGCCTATGCGCTTAATCGTCTCTCGCGCAATCTTTTCGTAGTCGACTGTGGCGTCTGCGGTAACTTCGCCCATAATAAGCAGACTGTCGTAAGCGGCACAGCATTCAATCGCGCAGCGCGCGTAGGGGTCTTGTGCAATAATTGCGTCTACGCATGCGTCGGAAATGGCGTCGCATAGCTTGTCGGGGTGTCCTTCGGTTACGCTTTCACTCGTAAAATACTTCTTCATCTTAATATATCCTTTCGTTTATTATCACTATTATTTTTCGGGTGTTAATATAAAAAAATACCCGTTCGTCTGCCGAACGGGTTGCGCTTTAAATATAATACCCATCGGCACGGTCTTAGCACCTTGCAAAGCAGGTTGCTGTGTGGTCACAGAGCCGTTCTCTCGCACACTCTCTATAGGTTACCGCTTAATTATATTAAACAAAAATAATAATGTCAAATAAATTGCATAGGTTTACAATCCTTATTTTATATGATAAAATATTTATATGGAATGTCAGCTTTGCCCGATAGGTTGCGGTGCGGATAGAGAGAAAAAGTTCGGCGCGTGCGGCGTTAAGGGTATAAAAATAGCTAAATATTATCTTCACCCGTTTGAGGAGCCCGTACTCTCCTTTAAAAACGGAAGCGGCTGCGTCTTTTTCTGCGGCTGTTCGCTCCGCTGCGTGTTCTGTCAAAACTACGAGCTTTCAAGAAATACGCGTGGTAAAGAGATAAGCGTTTCGGGCTTAGCCGAAATTTTTGAAGAGCTTGAAAAGGGCGGTGCGGACAATATAAACTTAGTAACGCCCACGCACTACGTCGATAAAATCGCTCAGGCGTTCGAGCTGTACAAGCCGAACATTCCCGTAATCTACAACACTCACGGCTATGAGAAATTAGAGACCGTTGAGCTTGCCGAAAGCTTTACCGATATATTTTTGCCCGACCTAAAGTTTATCGACCCGTTTTTAGCAAAGCGGTACACGGGCAAGGAAAACTACCCCGACTACGCCCTACCTGCAATTGCCCGTATGGCGCAAAAGCCTTTAAAGTTTGACGAAAACGGCAAAATGCTCTCTGGGTGTATAATAAGGCACTTGATTTTACCGCTTGCCGCATACGATTCGGTCAAGGTTGTGGAATTTGTTTCCACCCTGCCCGACAGCGTTTATTTCAGCTTGATGAGCCAATACACGCCCTACGGCGACGCGCTGAGCGAGAATTGCAAATACCCCGAACTAAAAAGAAGAATCACCGAAAGAGAGTATAAAACCGTACTCTCTGCGGTGGAAGCGGCAAATCTTAAAAACGTATTCCTGCAGGACAAGGCGAGCGCGGAAACTGCCTATATCCCCAAGTGGGATTTTTAGCAGGAATATGCATTAGCGAAGTTTAATAGATATGTTATTTACCTTTTCTTCCGTAGACTTTCTTTACGGCGACAATTTAATATTATCGGACGTAAGCTTTGCCGTAAACGAAGGTGAAAGGGTGGGGCTTGTAGGCGAAAACGGTGCAGGCAAGACCACGCTAATAAAGCTTATGCTCGGCGAGTTGCAGGCGGAAAGCGGCGAGATTATCAAAAAGAACGGGCTTTCAATCGGCTACCTTGCGCAAAACGGCGGGTATGAGAGCGGCAACACCGTCTACGGCGAAATGAGAGAAGTCTTTAAGGAAGAGTTTGCCGCAGTCGAAAGACTGTCGGTCTTATCTTCCGAGCTTTCGCAAAAAGAGTACGGCGGCAAAGAGTATATTGCACTGTCTGCCAAAATCGAAGCGCTGAATAAGTACCTTTCAAGTAAGGACTGCTTTAATTTAGACGTTAAAATCAAGACCGTTCTAAACGGAATGGGCTTTGAAAACTTTTACGACAGGCGTATAGACGAGATGTCGGGCGGCGAAAAGACAAGGTTAAAGCTTGCAAGGCTGCTTTTAGAAAGCCCCGACCTACTCGTTTTGGACGAGCCGACTAACCACCTTGACGTAACTACGCTGTATTGGCTTGAAGATTACCTTTCAACCTTTAAGGGTGCGGTTTTCGTCGTTTCGCACGACAGGTATTTTTTAGACAGATTAATTAAAATCACGCTTGAAATCGAAAATAAAAAGCTGTTTTCCTATAAGGGCAACTACTCGAAGTACAAGCTTTTAAAGGCGGAAAGGTACGAAAGGGAATTGAAAGAGTACGAACGCCAGCAGGAAGAGATTAAAAAATTGCAGACCTACGTCGATAAAAATATCGTCCGCGCGACGACGGCGAAGAGTGCGCAGAGTAGGGTCAAACAGCTTGAGCGAATGGAAGTTTTGGAAAAACCGTTCACGCCGTCGAGACCGCCAAAGTTTAACTTTACCTTCGAGCGCAACACGGCAGAAGAAGTGTTATCCGTAAAGGACTTAAATCTGTCGGCAGGCGATAAACGGCTTATATGTGGGGGTCAATTGACCGTACGGCGCGGTCAAAAGGTGGCAATCTTAGGTGAAAACGGCGCAGGGAAGTCGACTTTCTTGCGTGCGGTAATAGGCGGAAACCCTGCAATAACCTTAGGGCGTTTTGCAACGCTTTCCTACTACGACCAGGAGATGGCTAATCTCAATCCGCACAACACGGTATTGCAGGAATTATGGGAAAGACACGTCGGCTTTACGCAGACGGAAGTAAGGGCGGCGCTCGCGCGGTGCGGTCTTTACCCCGAAGATATGGAAAAACGGGTGTGCGAGCTTTCGGGCGGCGAGCGTGCAAAGCTTGCACTGTGCGTGTTCGAGAACGTAAAGGGCAACGTGCTTTTATTAGACGAGCCTACCAACCACTTGGACTTACCTGCAAGAGAGAGCCTGGAAGAAGCGTTAAAGGCGTTCGACGGTACGGTAATTTTCGTATCGCACGACAGATATTTCATATCCGCCGTTGCCGACTGCGTGGTCGAGCTTGAAGATAAAAAACTCAATTTCTACGAAGGCGGCTACGAAGGTTATAAAAGGGAAAAGGAAAGGCTTGCCGCGCTTAAGGCAAGGGAAGAAGAGCAGGTTAAACAAAAACAGTACGAAGAAGAAAGAGAGAGAAACTATCGCTCTAAAAAGGATAGGGCGCAGGAAGCGAAGTTAAAGGCTGAGATTAAGTCAATCGAGAGCGATATTTCCCTTAATGAAGAGCTTGAAAAAGAGCTGTCGGCTCAGCTTGCCGACCCCGATACGGCGGCGGACTATTCAAAGCTTGCCCCCGTGCTGGAAAGACTTAATTCGGTGCAGAAAAAGCTTGAACAGCTGTACGAAAGATACGGCGAACTTATAGGATAGGGGGTACTCAAAATGAGTATTTTTAAGAGAAAGAAAAAGGACGAAACGGCGGTTACGGCGGTCGTGCCTGTAGAAGATACCGCGCAAATCGACGAAGACGAAGTCGAGTATATCGAACCCAAAATCAAACAGGAAAAGCAGAAGAAGAAAAATCTCTTCAACACCATAGGCGACATTACGGATATGGCTAAGGGGTTCAAGTCTTCCTTCGACGAAGTTTACGGCACTTGGGTAAAGCCGATAATAGACAACAGGGCGCAGATTAAGCGCCGTTGGAACGGGCTTGTTACGGCAATTTCGGTGGTGTTCTTCCTTTTATATGTGCCCATACTGCTGTTTACCAAAATTTCAAAAGGGCTGTCGCTTGGGTGGGACGTTGCGCTGTACACCTGCATAGGCGTGTACGTTGCGGCGGTTTTGGTTATGCTTGCAATAACTATTGCGTCGGGCAAGAGCACGAGTACGCAGGCTTCTAAACGCTGGCGAAAGGCGAGCAGTATAGTTTTGTTTATCGTGCGTATCGCGTCGTTTGCGCTGAGTATTACGGCAATCGTCGTTTCGGGCGTAGGCGAAAGCGCCGCGCTCGACACCGTGCTTATGGTGCTTGCAATAACGTCCATAATTTTCACGTCGCTCTCGCTAATCTTCGGCGGCGCGGTCGGCTTCTTCAAATGGCTCATCTCCCCTGCAAAAATAAGGCGTAAGTTTTCGTTCGTCGCGTTCGAGTGGAAGCAGACGCTTGACGAAGGTAAGAGAGAGCAGGATAAAAAGCTTAAAAAGGCGTATGCGAAAAATGCCGATAAGGTTGCTTTGTGCCTTGATACCTACCTTCTTCCTGCGTGGGGTAAGGCGTATATCGACACGATTGACGGCGATAAGATTTTGCATATCTTAGGCACCTTGCCCGAAGATGAAAAAAACATCTGCGAGTGGATATTCAAGGATATGTTCGACTATGCGTTAGCCTGCAAATACGTTGCAATCAACCCTTGCGACGAGCTTAGCTTAGACGGCGATATATTAAGGGAAAGAGCGCCTAAACGCCAAAAAGCGGAAGCGAATAATAATATCTTTGCGTCGCTCTTTAAGCGCAGAATTACGCCTGACCAAACCGTGACCGATATAGACGACTTGCCGGACGACGACGAATAAACAAATCGCAATAAAAGTAATTCGCTGCGACATATGCCGCGTCGAACTGTATTTTTTCGATAATAAACGCATAATAAAACGGCTTTTGCAAGCGCTTGCAAAAGCCGTTTTAACGTAGATTAATTTAATTAAAATTCAATGGTCTTTGCGATGTACGCTTCAAGCTCGTCAACCGACAGCCTGATTTGTTCCATAGAATCTCTGTCCCTTACGGTTACGGTATTGTCTTCAAGCGTGGTAAAGTCTACGGTAATGCAAAGGGGCGTACCTATTTCGTCCTGCCTTCTGTAGCGCTTGCCGATAGAGCCCGTTACGTCGTAGGTTACTGAGAATTTCTTTGCAAGGCTCTTGTAAATCTCGTCCGCCTTTTCGGAAAGGTTTTTCTGCAGGGGTAAAATTGCCGCCTTGTAGGGTGCAAGGAAGGGGTGCAGGCGAAGAACCGTTCTCACGTCCTTTTTCTCTTCGTCCAAAACTTCTTCGTCGTATGCGTCGGTCAGGTACGCAAGCACCATTCTCTCAACGCCTAAGGAAGGTTCAATGACGTAGGGTACGTACTTTTCGTTGGTTACGGGGTCGGTGTATTCCATGCTCTCGCCGCTTTCCGTCTGGTGCTGGGTCAGGTCGTAATCGGTCCTGTCCGCAATGCCCCAAAGCTCGCCCCAGCCGAATGCGAATTTGTATTCGAAGTCGGTGGTCGCCTTAGAGTAGAAGCACAGCTCTTCGGGCGAATGGTCCCTAAGTCTTAAGTTTTCTTCCTGCATACCGAGCGATAAAAGGAAGTTTTTGCAGTATTCCTTCCAATAGCTAAACCACTCTAAATCGGTGCCGGGCTTGCAGAAGAATTCAAGCTCCATCTGTTCGAACTCTCTTACTCGGAAGATGAAGTTTCCCGGGGTAATCTCGTTTCTGAACGACTTTCCTATCTGACCGATACCGAAAGGCACTCTCATACGCGTTGAACGCTGAACGTTTTTGAAGTTTACGAAGATACCCTGCGCCGTTTCGGGACGAAGATATACGGTGTTTACGCTGTCTTCGGTTACGCCCTGATAGGTCTTAAACATAAGGTTGAACTTTCTTATGGGGGTAAAGTCCTTATTGCCGCATACGGGACATTTAACGTCATGCTCTTCGATAAACTTTTCAAGGGCGTCGTTGTCCATAGCTTCAACCTTTACGTCAAGCGAGTGCTTTGCGCAATAAGCTTCTACAAGGTTGTCTGCGCGGTGCCTTGTTTTGCAGGCGCGGCAGTCCATCAAGGGGTCAGAAAATCCGCCCAAGTGTCCGCTTGCCTTCCAAGTGCGCGTGTTCATTAAAATAGCGCAGTCAAGCCCCGTGTTTAAGGTGCTTTCCTGAACGAACTTTTTCCACCACGCCTTTTTAACGTTGTTTTTAAGCTCAACGCCTAAGGGGCCGTAGTCCCAAGTGTTGGCAAGTCCGCCGTAAATTTCACTGCCGGGGAAGATAAAACCCCTGTTTTTGCAAAGAGCAACCAGCTTATCCTGCGTAACTGCACGTTTCTTATCTGCCATAATTATTCTCCTTTGGCGTGTACTTGGCAATAGCACACCCGTAAAAAATTATAATAATTTTAAAACCCTTGCCTACTTTTTGTCAAGTAAATAAAGGCTTTATCGGACTATAGCGGTCGATAATTTGGTTAATAATCGCAAAAGCCGTGCAATAAATAAATTTTTTCAAAAAATGAAAAATTTAGCAAAAATTCTATACATTGGGGCTTTTGTATGTTATAATGAGTTAGCTATATATAATTATTATCGCGCGAAAGGAGTGTAAATGCTTACCGATATTGAGATTGCTGAAAGCGCAAAGCTTGAAGATATTCGCACCATTGCGGCAAAACTTAACTTAAACGAAGACGATTTGGAATTATACGGCAAATATAAAGCTAAGGTAAATTTAAAACGTTATTCGCCAAAGTCCAAGCTCGTGCTTGTTACGGCGATTAACCCCACTGCAAGCGGCGAAGGAAAGACGACGGTTTCAATAGGGCTTGCAGACGGTATGGCAAAGCTGAATAAAAAGGTGTGCCTTGCCTTAAGAGAGCCTTCCTTAGGTCCCGTGTTCGGCATTAAAGGCGGCGCGGCTGGCGGCGGCTACGCTCAGGTCGTGCCTATGGCGGATATCAATTTGCATTTTACGGGCGACTTGCACGCGATTACTGCGGCAAACAACCTTTTATGCGCAATGATAGATAACCATATCTTCCGCGGCAATGCGCTCGGCATTAAGGAAGTTTACTTCCACCGCTGTATGGATATGAACGACAGGGCGTTAAGGGATATCACTTTGGACTGCCCTGCCGGCAATATGAAGGGCTGTGAAAGCTATACCCGTAAGGAGAGCTTTTCGATTACAGCTGCAAGCGAAGTTATGGCGATTTTGTGTCTTGCTAAGGACTTGGGCGACTTAAAAACCCGTTTGGGCAATATAATAGTCGGTGAAAATAATAACGGCGATTTCGTCTACGCAAGGGATATCAAGGCGGACGGCGCTATGGCAACGCTGTTAAAGGACGCCATCAACCCCAACTTGGTGCAGACGTTAGAAGGTACGCCCGCGTTCGTTCACGGCGGACCCTTTGCAAACATCGCACACGGCTGTAACTCCATAAGGGCTACGATGGCGGCAATGACGCTTGCAGATTACACCGTAACCGAAGCCGGCTTCGGCGCGGATTTAGGCGCGGAAAAATTCTTAGACGCAAAGTGCAGAATTGCAGGTATTCAACCCAACTGCGTGGTAGTGGTTGCAACCGTCAAGGCGTTAAAGCTTCACGGCGGTGCGGATAAGACAAGGCTTTCGGAAGAGAATATATCCGCTCTCAAGGCTGGCTTACCCAACCTTTTAAAGCACGTCGAAAATATGCGTTCGGTCTATAAAAAGCCCGTAGTGGTCGCAATGAACCGCTTTATTTCCGACACCCCTGCAGAGATTGAGACGGTTATGTCCGCCTGTGAGCAGGTGGGCGCACAAGCCGTATTCACCGACGTATTCGCTAAGGGCGGCGAAGGCGGTAAAGAGCTTGCAAAAGCCGTAATAGACGCCTGCGACAAGCCGAGCGAATTGCACTACGCATACGATTTAAACGACGATATCAAGACCAAAATAGACGGCATAGTTAAAAACGTGTACGGCGGCGACGGCGCGGAATATAGCGAGCTTGCGCTTAAAAAGATTGATGACTTCGAGAAAAAGGGAGCAAAGGGTTTGCCCGTAATAATCGCAAAGACGCAGTACTCGCTTTCGGATAACCCCGCGCTTTTGGCGGCGCCTAAGGGCTTTAAAATCTTCGTCAGGGATATAGAGCTTAGGGGCGGCGCAGGCTTTATCGTTGCTATTGCAGGCAGTATTATGCTTATGCCCGGTCTTGGCAAGGTGCCTTCGGCAGAGCATATCGATATAGACGGACAGGGTAACATTACAGGGCTTTCCTAAGATTTTGGTTAAATTACACCATAACGGTAAATAACTATCACGGAATTTTGAAAGAATATAGGACGGAATATGGAACTTCCCGAAGCAACTAATTTTATTGAACAGTATATAAACGAAGATTTGGCAAGCGGCAAGTACGAAGGCAGGGGCAACGAAATCGTAGTAAGATTTCCCCCCGAGCCCAACGGCTATCTGCACATAGGGCACGTTAAGGCGTTGTGCATTAATTTCGGCGTTAAGGAGAGATATAACGGTAAACTCAACCTTCGTATGGACGACACCAACCCCGCTAAAGAAGATTACAACTACGTCAACTCTATTGTGGAAGCGGTCAAGTGGTTGGGCTTTGAATACGACAACCTTTTCTACGCGTCCGATTATTACGACAAAATGTACGAGATTGCCGAGAAGTATATTATGGACGGCAACGCCTACGTGTGCGATTTGTCGGCAGAGCAGATTACGGCAACAAGGGGGACTCTTACCGAGCCCGGTAAGGATAGCCCCTACAGAAACCGTTCGGTTGAAGAAAACTTAAAGCTGTTCAGAGAGATGAAATCAGGCGTCTATCCCGACGGTGCAAAGGTGTTAAGGGCAAAGATTGATATGAGCTCGCCCAACATAAACATGCGCGACCCCGTAATCTACAGAATAGCTCACGTTTCCCACTATCGTCAGGGCGATAAGTGGTGCATCTATCCTATGTACGACTTCGCTCACCCCATATCCGACGCAATCGAAGGCATTACGCATTCGCTGTGTTCGCTTGAGTTTGAAAACCACAGACCTTTATACGACTGGGTTATAGAAAAGGCAGGTTTTTCACAGCCCGTACCCAGACAGATTGAGTTTGCAAGGCTTAATATAACCAATATGCTTATGTCCAAAAGGTACTTAAAAAAGCTTGTGGACGAGGGCTTCGTATCCGGTTGGGACGACCCCCGTATGCCTACGCTTATGGGCTTAAAGACAAGGGGCGTACCCCCTATGGCGCTCCGCAAATTCTGCGCTGACGTAGGCGTCGCTAAAAACTACGGCGTGGTAAATCTCGCTCAGCTCGACGAGTGTATCCGCGACGAGTTGAACGTAACCGCAGAGAGAGCTATGGCTGTATCCGACCCCGTTAAGCTTACCATAACCAACTACGATGGGGAAGAAGAGTTAGACTTTGAAAAGAACCCCGTTGCAGGAGACGGCGCAACCAGGAAGATTAAATTTTCGGGCAGCGTATATATAGACAGAAGCGACTTCGCTCTCGTACCGCCCCCCAAGTTCAAAAGGCTATATAAGGGCGGCAACGTCCGTCTTAAGGCGGCGTATATCGTCCGTTGCGACGACGTGATTTTGGATGAAAACGGCGAAGTTAAGGAAATTTTATGCACTTACTTCCCCGAAACGCGTTCGGGCAGCGAAGTTAAGAGCGAGATTAAGGCAAAGGGCGTAATTCAGTGGGTAGACGCAAAATACGGCAAGCAAGTTGAATTCAACGACTACGAGCCGCTTTTATGCGACGAAAAGTACCCCGACCAGGATTATGCCGAGAGATTGAACAAAAACAGTATTAAGTCCTACTGCGGAATGGCAGAACCCTACCTTCTTGAAAACGAAGGCGTATCGTTCCAGCTTATGCGCACGGGCTATTATAAGGTTTGCGATAAAAACGGCAAAAAGGTTCTTTCGCAAATAGTTTCTTTAAAGGATAATTTCAATAGATAAGGGGGGAATATGACGGTAACGATTATATCTATTATAGCAATAAGCGTAGCCGCCGCTATAGGTGCGGTTATCGGAATATTCAAAAAGGCGACGGGTCTGTCCTTCTGGGGTGCAATAGTGCTGCTCAGCGCGGTAGTTGCACTGCTCGTTGCTAAATTCGTGCCTACGGAAAACGGTATTTACGCCTGGCTTATGCTCGGTGTGACGGTGGGCGCGATAGTGCTTTTTATCTGCTTTTTCGGTTGGCTTAAAAAGTTTTTGGAAAAGCGCATAAAAAACGCACGGGAATATTCGCATTACAAAAACAAGGATAAGGTTGACGAAAGCGAAGCGTACATACTCAACGCCGTCGACGGCAAGAATAAAAAGCAGTACAGAAAGCTACGCAGAAAGCGCAGAAAGATTAAAGATTCTTCAGGCGCTTGGGGCGTTATCAACAGATTGCTCGGCTTTATCGCAGGCGGTTTGGACTGGTTGGTTGCAGTCGGCTCTATTTGCTGTATTGCGCTCATCTTCGTCGAAGTGTGCGGTATCGGCGTTATACAGGATAACGCAATCGTGCAGGAATTACTCACGTCGTCTGGCTGGGTAAATTTGGGTTCGAAGTTCGCTATCGATATCTTGATTATCGGCACGTTAGTCATTGCAATCAGGTCGGGCTTCAACAGGGGTATATTCCACTTAATTACGCCTATAGTCGTCATTGCAATGCTTGCAGGGTTCGGCTATTCCTCGTGGGCGATTGCCTCGTCGTCGGTATGTGAAGGAATCGTAACGAGCTTAAAGGACGGCTTGCTCGTTCAGCTTACGTCGATAAACGCCGACCTTTCGGCTATAGTTGCAAAGGTTATAATAACGGGTGTAATCTTCCTGCTGTCGCTTATTTTGGTCATTATTACGGGCATATACCTGCCTAAGCTCTTGGATAAGTTCAGGGATAACGACGCGTTCTACGTCTTAGACGGCGTTTTAGGCGCGGTATTTTCCTTAGCGCTCTTGCTTGCAGTTTACGTGGCTTTAGGCGGCATTGCCTATACGCTTAACGACTTGGCGTTTATGTCAAAGTTTAACTCTTACGAAGCGCAGTCAGCCTTTGCAAATTGCTTCTACGCGTTCAACCCGTTAGCGAGCGTGTTTGCCAACGTGCCGATAAGGTTCTGGTTTACTTATTAAATTCTCTTCATGAATACAAAGACAGCGGTGCAAAACGCAAAGTTTTGCACCGCTGTCTTTTTTAACGGCGGTTAAGCCTTGTCTGCAAAGCTTTCACAGCAAGTGCAGGTTTCGCCGCATGCGCAACCTACGTGAATTTTATCGAGCGTGCAGTTGCAGCCGTTGTGGTTATACTTGCAGTTAGAAACGTCGCAAGCAATGCCGAAATTAATGTTTTCCATTTTAAAACCCTCCGTACGCTTATTATGGGCGGTATGGTTAAAATTATTCTTAGGCGTAACAATCTCTATACCTAATTATTTCGCCTACGTATTGACAAACGTTCAATTTGCGTTTAAAATAATAATGTAATAAGGAGATATATTATGAAAATTATACTTTTACAGGACGTTAAAGGTCAGGGAAAGAAGGGCGAACTTAAGGAAGTAAACGACGGCTACGCCCGCAACTTTTTAATTAAAAAGGGGTTGGCTATCGAAGCTACCGCAACTAAGATTAACGAGCTAAACCAAAAACAGCAGGCAACCGCCTACCATAAAGAAGAAGAGTTAAAGGCAATGCGCGCTCTTGCAAAAGAGATAGACGGCAAGACCTTTAACCTTAATATCAAGGTCGGGCAGAACGGCAAGGTGTTTGGCTCGGTCACTGCGGCGGATATTTCCGATTGCTTGAAAGGTGCAGGGTACGATATTGACAAGAAGAAGATTGTCTTAGAAGGACCTATTAAGCTCGTAGGCGCGTACACGGTTGCGCTTAAGCTTGCAGAAGGCGTTGCCGCAAAAATCAACGTAGAAGTAAAGGGAGTCGAGTAAGTTTATTTACCGAGTAAGCCTTTATTAAGGCTGAAAACTTGACCCAACCATACAAAAACAAAGTTTAACGCCGCCGTGCTAAAAATTGCA
>JBJEVB010000037.1:38283-44152 GCA_051884155.1 Candidatus Coproplasma sp.
AACTTGACCCAACCATACAAAAACAAAGTTTAACGCCGCCGTGCTAAAAATTGCACGGCGGCGTATTCTACTTATTTAACAATTTTTCGGCGTGGAATTAATAAGCTTATCTGCCGAAACCGCCGCCGCCGCCGTGACCGCCGCCGCCAAATCCGCCAAAGCCGCCGCCGAAACCGCCGCCGCTTAAGCCGCCCGAAGAAGGTTGGGGACGGGAAGTCATGGTCGTCACCATATTCCTGTTCATACTGCGCATAACGTGATTAAAGACGATTAAATCGAATACGTCGAAGCCGCCGTAGCCCACTGCCCACGAAGGGGGATTGATATTGATTGACTTGAACTTATCTTCCCACACGTCGGAAACGCCCAAAACCTGTGCGTAGGGTAAAACCTTGTAATACAGCTCGGGGTTCTCTTCCATCATAGTCTCAAGCCTGTCTTTTTCAACCGACTCTATAAAGTCCTTAAAGCCTAAAATTTTATTCAGCTGTTCGGTGTAATCGTCCGTCCTTGAAATTAAGGTTACCGATAGAATTACAATGGCAAACCCGAAAGCGCAGAGCAAAATCTTAGGCAAAATCTCTATTATATACGAAGGCACTAAAAGCACGTACAACAGCGTAAATAACACGCACAGTGCCGCCACGCCGATAAGAGAAATAAGCGACGCCGTCTTTTTCTTTTTATACCGCCCGTAAATTACGGGTTGCATAAGCATAAATACTGCAAACGCAGGAATAAGTGCGAACAGGGAAATGAAGTTTATAAACTTTAAAGAGATTGTCAGCATACCGTATAAAAGGGGCGTTAAACCCATAAACAGTGCGCCTAAAAGTGCAAAGATAAACGCCGCCGCATAGCTTGAACCCGTATAAAGATTTCCGTGCTCGGAATTGACCTTTTTGGTGACCGACTCAACCGTTGTATAGAAGGAATTCGTCAAACTTTTAACGTTTACCATTTCACCCTTTGCAAACAGACTTTCGAACATAATCTTCTGGTGTTCGGGTGCGTTTTCTGGCAAGTGTTGGGATATGCGTATAAGTGTAACGTCTTTCTCGTCGGATAAATCTATCTTTAGGTTGCCGTTGTTAGCCCAATAGAATATTAACGACGTAACGTCGCTTTTATCCACCTTGTTATCGACGAGCTTGCCCATCTCAAGCGGGTCCATTTTATCGGGTGCTTCGACGTTGGTTACGGGGGCAATTCCGCCCTTGTTAAAGCACAAAAGCTTGACGACAATTATCACGATAAGCAGCACGCCGCCAATGATTAAAAGGAGATAGGGGGTAGTCTCAGTCTTGGTGGCAAGCACGCCTTCGTTAAAGTATAAGTCGAACGTAACGCCGTTTTCGCGCGCAAGGTTTTCAACGCTTAAACTAATCACGTTGCCCTGCGTATATGCCGCAACGGGCGAGCCGACCGTCGTCTTTCCCTTGTAGTAGCACGAGCCGTCCGCCTTGAACCCGTCAGGCAGGCGCAAGGTTATATTCGCCTGTTCAATCTCGCAGTCCCAACCAAAGCCGATTGCGTTCAAAAAGATTGCGTTGTCGTTTGTCGGCTTGGTTATGGCGTAGGTATAGGTCAGCTTATAGGTGTGCGTTTGACCCGTCTTGTTGGAATAGTCGCCTATGTCTGCGGCAATATAGCCGCTGTATTCGTCGGTTACGGTGTAATCGACCGAGCTATCCTTTCCGTCTATTACTTCGTACACCTTCAAATCGCGCACTCTGTCGCCTGCGTTTACGGGAATCAAATGCACGTGTCCCGTGCTGTCGTAACCTTCGAAAAGTATGGTTGTGTATTCTTCAACCTGCATAGTCCTGTCGGCGTTTATCGTGTAGTCAACGTCGTAGCGCTTAATGGTAAAGCGGTAATCGCCCGACGCATACGCCTTGCCCGTGCCTGCCGTAAATATTATTAAAACTGCACACAGTACCGTAACGACCGCCGCAAACAGCAGTGCAGGTAAACGTTTAATTCTTTTCATTTTACTCTCTGCAATTTTTTATATTTAAGATAAGGGCGGCAAAAAAGTTGCCGCCCGAAATTTATGACTTATTAAAACTTAACCTGAACGTTTTTGCGTTCTTCTGCACTATCCAACTCGAAATAGGGCTGTTTTTCAAGGTGCATCATGTTAGCAATAATCGACTTGGGGAAGAGCTCCCTTGCCGTGTTGAACGCCTTAATCTTAGCGTTGTAGTACCTTCTGAAGTCAGCGAGCTGGCTTTCGATGTTGGAAAGCTCTCTTGAAAGCTCTGCAAAGTTTGAATTAGCCTTCAATTCGGGGTATCTTTCAGCTACGATATTAATGCTCTTAAGAGCGTTCGTAATTTCTGCGTCCGCCTTAATCTTGTCGGCAGTGGTAGCGCCTATGCCGCTTCTTGCTGAAATCACGTTTTGAAGGGTTTCGGCTTCGTGCTTTGCATAGCCTTTAACCGTCTCAACGAGATTGGGGATTAAGTCGTATCTCTTTTTAAGCTGTACGTCTATGGAAGAGAATGCTTCTTCGTAGTTGTTTCTCATCTTGACGAAGTTGTTTCTCGTGCTGATTGCCCAGCACACGACGATTATTACGAGCAGTAAAACTACTGCGGCAACGATAATGCCGACGAGTCCGCCCGTAGAAATCAATAAATTATTCATTGTTTTCACCTCACGTTTTTATTTTTTTAATATTACTTTTTGCTTTTAAGTTCTGCAATGGCGTTCTTTAAAAAGGTCTCCGCAACCGACTGCTTGCGTATAACTTGCAGGGCGGTGTCAAAGTCAAACCACTGTGCGTCGGCAAGCTCTGCTTTATCCAGCGTAATCTCGCCGTTTTCCGCAACGACCAAAAAGTTAAGCATTAAGACGTTGTGGGGCTCGTGATATAAGCTTGACATATATTTGTACTTAACCACGTTGAGTTTGGTCTCTTCCCTGAACTCTCTGGTTACGGTCTTTTCAGCCGTTTCGCCCTTTTTAACGTAGCCTGCAAAAAGAATATAATCTTCCTGATTATTGTGCTTGGCAAGTAAAACCTTGTCTTTAGCACGGTTTACGACAACCATAGATACTGCGGTAGCAAATTGCGGAAAGCGAAATTCTCCGCAGTGCTTGCAATAGGGTACAAGCCCTTCCTGTTCGTGAACGTACAGCGCAAGCTTTTCACCGCATACGGGACAATGCATATTTTTCTTCCCCCTAAAATAAACTTATTTCAACTTTAATTATAATACTATGCGTTTGTAATGTCAATAATTCAAACAAAATTGCTTGCGTTGATATTGACATAACGTTATCAATATTATATAATAAATTCGTATATAACCTAACGGGGGGATAAGGGAATGAACTTTGAAGCGGCAAGTGCTTTGCTTGAAAAATACTCTCAGCAACACGTCTTGCACTATTACGACAAACTCAGCGATACGCAGAAGGCGACCTTGCTTTCTTCTATCGAAAACATAGATTTTTCGGCGTTTAAAACGCTGAACACGTCGGAAAACAAACAGCTCGGTCAGGTTACGCCTATCGACGCGCTTTCGCTTAAAGAGATTAAAAAACAGCGTTCGCGCTATATACAGACGGGTCTTGCTGCAATCCGCGAAGGGAGAGTAGGCGTTGTCTTGCTTGCAGGCGGTCAGGGTACTCGCTTGGGCTTTAACGGACCCAAAGGTACCTTCGATATCGGCGTAAACAAGCCCTTGTATATTTTTGAATGTCAGATAAACAGCATTAAGGCAAGCTGTGCGCCTGCTCAAACGCTGCCCCACCTGTTTATTATGACCGGTCCCCAGAACGATGAAATCACCCGTAAATTTATGGAAGAGCACGATTATTTCGGCTACGATAAAAAGCTTATACACTTCTTCGTTCAAGGCGTTGCTCCTGCGATAAGCTACGACGGAAAGATTTTAATGGCGGAAAAGTATAAACCCGTACTTACCCCCGACGGCAACGGCGGTTGGTTTGCAGCTTTAAATAAGGCGTACGGCAGAATGCTCTCGAAGTGGGGCATAGAGTGGCTTAATCTTGTCGGCGTGGATAACGTTTTACAAAAGATTTGCGACCCTGCCTTTATCGGCGCAACGATAGGCAGCGGCGTCAACTGCGGCTGTAAGTCGGTTAAAAAGGTTTCCCCCGATGAGAGAGTGGGCGTAATCTGCAAAGAAGACGGCGTACCCACCGTTATAGAATATTACGATATGCCGCAAAAACTTAAGGTCAGGCACGACGTTAAGGGCGAGCTCATCTACTGCTACGGCGTAATCTTGAACTATCTTTTCAGCGTTGAAAAGTTAAAGGAAACAATAAAAAAGAAGCTTCCTTATCACCTTGCGGAAAAGAAAATACCCTGCATAAAGGGCGGCAAAAAATTCGTGCCGGAAGCGCCTAACGGCTATAAATTAGAACAGCTTGCAGTCGATTTGGTCAAGCTTATGGGCAGCTGTATTGCCTACGAAGTGGAGCGAGAAGTCGAATTTGCCCCCGTTAAAAACGCTACGGGTATAGACAGCGTTGAGTCTGCAAGGGCGCTGCTTATTAAAAACGGCGTAGAACTTTAAGACGAAGAACGGTATATTAAAGTTTAGAAGGATAAAAATAAAGTAGTATGCAATCGTTGCGTGAATTATACCGCATAGGCGTAGGACCTTCCAGCTCGCACAGTATGGGTCCCGAAGCGGCGGCAAAAAAGCTTTTAAGCCTGTATCCCGATGCGGAATTTAAAATTACGCTGTGCGGCTCGCTTGCCTTAACGGGTAAGGGGCACGGCACCGACGTCGTGCTTAAAAGGGTGCTCGGCGATAAGGTAACGGTTATTTTCGACACGGTTACAACCGATTTACCCCACCCGAATACTATGTTCGTCGGCGTATATCAAGGGGGTAACGAGATTGCTAAGCACACGGTTTTGTCCGTTGGCGGCGGTAAAATCAGCTTTCTCGGCGAAGAGATTGTACGTGTTCCCGAGATATATTCCCTTAACTCTTTTGAAGAGATTAAAGCGTACGTTAAAGAAAACGATATGCGCCTGTCCGACTACGTTTTTGAAACCGAACCCGATATGAGAGAATACCTGTTTACCGTTTGGGAACAGATGAAAGCTTCCTTAAAGGAAGGGCTTGACGCGGGCTCGGGCGAGCTGCCCGGCGGACTTAAGGTGTTGCGCAAGGCGGGATATCTTTGGCACGGCAAGCACATAGGAGAGACGCCCGAGATTGCAGAAAACAGAAAAATCTGCGCGTACGCCTACGCCGTAGCCGAGCAAAACGCGTCGGGCGGGGTGGTGGTTACCGCGCCTACTTGCGGCGCTTGCGGCGTACTGCCTGCGGTGCTGTACTATATGAAAAGGGACAAAAAGTATACCGACGGGCAAATCGTAAACGCCCTTGCGGCGGCAGGTATAATAGGCAACCTTATCAAGACTAACGCGTCAATCAGCGGTGCGGAGTGCGGCTGTCAGGCTGAGATAGGCTCTGCCTGTTCGATGGCGGCGGCAGGGCTTGCCGAGCTGTACGAAATGGATATCGAACAGATTGAATACGCCGCAGAGATTGCTATGGAACACCACTTAGGATTAACCTGCGACCCCGTTGCAGGGCTCGTGCAAATTCCCTGCATAGAGCGAAACGCCGTCGCCGCAATGAGAGCGATTAACGCGGTCAATATCGCCAACTTTTTGACCTATACCCGAAAGGTATCTCTCGATACGATTATCCGCACTATGTACGAGACGGGCAGAGATATGTCCAACCGCTACCGCGAAACGAGCGAAGGCGGTCTTGCAAAAAACTATAAATCGTCTTAATAAATAGCAAGAATTAACGCGCCCCCGAAAGATAAAAGCTTTCGGGGGCGCGTACCTTATAATTTACTT
>JBJEVB010000037.1:44252-55856 GCA_051884155.1 Candidatus Coproplasma sp.
GGCTGTTCAGGCGTCTGTGCAACGGCTTTTTTAGCTTCCGTTTCGCCTGCCCACTTGAACGCAAATTTGGCTATGATAACCGCTATAATTTCGTTGATAATCGCCGAAGCTACTATCGTGCCGGACACTATCGCCGCAAGCGACGGGTCAAAGGAGGATAGGGTGGTCGTTGCAATGCCCGTAAACACTAAGGAAACGCCCGAATGGGGTAGTAGGGTAAAGCCGAGATATTTCGTAACCGTAGGCTGAGCTTTGGTCAGCTTTCCGCCGATAAACGCGCCGCCGATTTTGCCTATTGCCCTTGATATAATATAGACTGCCGTAAACACCCCTGCTCCTGCGATAAGTCTGTAGTCGAGCGGCATACCGAGATTGACGATTACTATTACGAGCGATAAATTCAATATGGGGTTGTAGAGCTTAAGCGCGCCTTCTAAATCTTTTTCGGGAACTAAGTTGGCAAGCGTTGCGCTGAACGCCATACCCATAAGCAGATAATTTATCGTGAACGAGCCGAACAGAAATTTGTCTATGATAAGTCCGCACACCGCAGAAAGTACGATAAATAAGAGCATAAGGATAAAGCGCAGAACAGTCTTTTTTGCCAGCTTAATAAGCAGTGCGGCTAACAAGCCGAAAAGTATGCCTATGGCGAAGGGGAACAAAAGCATACCTACTATGGCAAGCGGCGACGCGCCAGCGCCGCCGTGCGTTGCGCTGATAATCGAAATTACGGTGAAGAACACGACTACGCCTATAATATCGTCAATCGCCGCAAGGGGTAAAAGCGTTTGGGTAACGGGACCTTTGGTGTGGTATTCGTTGACTATAGACAGGGCAGGCGCAGGTGCGGTAGCAAGCGCAATTCCCCCGAACACGAACGCAAGATAGACGGGTATATTTGCAATGAGAAAGACTATTGCAAACACCGCGCTGACGAACGAAAACGTGCCGAGCGACTGAACGAAGGTTATCCCTATAATCTGCTTGCCCGACTTGGCGATTTTTTTAAATATAATCTCACGCCCTATCATCACGCCTGCAAAGCACTCGAAAAACTTTATCGTAACTTCATACCAGACCGAGCTTGTGATATCAAAGCTTACAATCTCGGCAAGGTTGGGTCCGAACACTATGCCTGCAATCAGCCAACCCAAAATGGCAGGCAGCTTTAATTTTGAAACTAACTTTCCGCATATCAACGCGACGCATATAATCGCAAAAACTCGAAGAATATCTATTATCACCATATCGTCTTAACCAAATACCTTATAACTTCGTCGGGTGTGTTTTTCTCGTTGCACAGCTTTTCAAAAGCACCGTTGATTATTATACTAAGCGTAGCTTTATCGCTTTTAGAATTACAACCGTCTAAGAACGAAAAAATAATTTCTAATAGTTCGTCGTTCAATTTTGCCGTGTACGAGCGCAACGCTTCGTTCAATTTATACTTGTTGAAAATATCGCGGCTAGTCATCAATTTGGCGTCGTAATATAAAGAGAGCATTTTTAGACGGGAAGACGGGGTTTTATCTTCCGCAAGAGCGTGCATTTGCGCAACGGCTTGGGCGTAATATCTCTCGTATAGCGCAATGGCGAGCGTCTCTTTGTTGGGGAAATATTTATAGATTGTCTTCTTGGAAATATTCAGCCTTTCGGCTAAAGTGTCTACCGAAAATTTTAATCCTTCCTGCCTGAGACTTGCTATGGACTCGTTTATTATTCTATCTTTCATACGGAAACAAAATTTACTTTTTTTGTTTCCATTATAGAACTTTAGAATTGAAAGGTCAAGCCTAAGGCGGTGTAATATTTTAAAAGTTCGCTAATTTCAGGTTGAGCTTTAGATAAATTAATAGTCGATTTCAAGGCAAAAAAAATACGAACCGCTTATTATTGCGGTTCGCGTTTTGGTTTGTGAAAGAATGGGGGGTTACAAGACCTTTGCTAAGAAGTCCTTAAGCCTTGCGTTCTGCGGACTGCCGAAGAAAAGCTGCGGCGAGTTCTCTTCCTGAATCTTTCCTTCGTCCATAAATATAACTCTGTTTGCAACTTCCTTTGCAAAGCCCATCTCGTGCGTTACGACGACCATAGTCATACCTTCTTTTGCAAGGTCGACCATAACCTTTAAAACTTCGCCTACCATCTCGGGGTCGAGCGCGGAAGTGGGTTCGTCAAAGAGCATTACGTCGGGCTCCATTGCAAGCGCCCTTACGATTGCAATTCGCTGTTTTTGTCCGCCGGAAAGGGTGGAAGGGTATGCGTCTGCCTTGTCCGCAAGACCGATTTTTTCAAGCAGCTTTAAAGCCTTTTCTTCAGCTTGCTTTTTGGTGCAAATTTTAAGGCGGACGGGTGCAAGCGTAACGTTCTGCATTACGGTTAGGTTGGGGAACAGGTTGAACTGTTGGAAAACCATTCCTATTTTGCGCCTGTGCGCGTTGAGCCCCTTGTTAATCTTTTTGCGGATTGCAAGCTCTTCCTTTTTTATCTGGGCATAGGTCTTTTTAAGCTCGGCAAGGCGCGTTTCGTCTTTGGGTTTGCATTTTTTTAACTCCTTGATTTCAGCCGCCAAAGAGCTTCTATCGTTTTTAAAAACGTATTCGCCTTCTAAAATTATTTCGCCTGCGGTAGGCTCTTCCAAAAGGTTCAAACAGCGCAAAAAAGTCGATTTGCCGCAACCCGAAGGACCGATAACGGCAATTACGTCGCCTTGATATACGCTTAAGTCAACGCCCTTTAACACCTGCAAATCGCCGAAAGATTTATGCAGATTTTTAACTTCTATAATCATCTGTTTACTTTCGTTCATTCTTTGCAAATCTCCTTTCCAAACGACGGACGATGAACGATATTATCATCACCAACACGAAATATATGAGTGCAAGCGCGATATACGGAATAAAGTATTCAAAGGTTGAATCGGCAATCGCCTTAAACGCCCTGGTAAGGTCGGTAAGTCCGATTACGCTGACGATAGACGTTTCCTTTAAAAGTGAAATAAATTCGTTGCCGATAGAAGGAAGAATGTTTTTTATCGCCTGGGGCAGAATAATGCGCAGCATCGTAGTTGAGTAGCTAAGTCCGAGCGACCTGCCTGCTTCCATCTGCCCTTTATCTACGGCGTTAATGCCGCCGCGGATAATTTCAGCCATATACGCACCGCTGTTTAAACCGAAGATTAGCGAAACTTCGATTACGGGCTCAATCTTTACGCCGATAAACACGGCAAAGTGCAGTAAAAGCAGTTGAACCATCATAGGCGTACCGCGGAAGATTGCGATATACAGGTTGGCTAATTTTTTTAAAGCTTTAACGAATACGTTCTCTGAAGGCAGAAGTTTGGCGGTCGTTAAAAGACAGCCGATAAAAAAACCGAGTAAAAGACCTAACACGGCGATAATCGCCGTGTTTTGCAGTCCTATCAGTACGTTTTTAAGCGTACCCGGTGACGTAAATCTGTTCCAGAAAATTTCAAAATTACTCATTTGATATTATTTATTGTAGCTTGCGGAAATCATAATCGAAGGCTGTTTATCGAGAATGACTGCGTTAATCTTGCCGTTAGCCAAATCCATCATAGCGAGCGCGCCCGTGTTGTACGACTTTGTGGTTAAGTTTGTAAATCCGTCGTAACCGAAACCTTCGTCGCCGAACGAATACATATAGCCCGTAGTTCCCGACTGAGTGCCTATAACGTAGGACTTATCCTTAGTTGCAAGAATGGCTTCAACTTCAGCGGCGGTCTTGCAGTTATCAAAAGTGGTATCGCCTTCACACACGGTTATAACCTGAGCAGAGCTGTAGTAGGGGGTGGCAAAGTTAACCTGCTTTAAACGGTCTTCGTTTACGGTCATACCTGCCATACCGATATCGCTTTCGCCCGACTGTACGCTAACGATAATTGCGTCGAAGTCCATATCCTTGACGAACAGGTTTTTGTTCAGCTTCTGGGCGATGTTGTAAGCAATTTCAATATCCACGCCTGCAAAAGCGCTGTTGTCGTCGTAGTACTCAAAGGGCGGGAAGTAAGCGTTGGTTGCAACTACGAAGTCGCCCGTCTGCGGCGTAGCCGTCTTGTTGGTGTACGAGAAGGTCGAGTTGCCGTCGAAGTAAGAGTTAATCAACTTATTAAGGCTGCCGTCGTTCTGCCACTCGGCAATATAGCCGTTTACCTGACTAAGCAATTCGGTGTTTTCCTTTTTGATGGCGAAAGCGTAATCTTCTGCCGTGAGTTCGATATCCTTAACGGCGAGCTTTGACTTCGAGCCGCAGGCAGCGGCGGTCAAGCACATAACTGCCGTGGATACGATTGCAACTGCTGCAAATAAAATCTTTTTAATTTTCATATTTTATACCTCTAAAAAAATACATTTAATTTATGAAAATAATATTAATCGTTTGACTTTCGTTTGTCAATTAATATTTTGAATATTTTTAAATATTAATGTATTTTTATAAATTTTCAACAAATGAAAATTATACGCAGAAAGGGTGCTTACGGCATTTTTTTGCGGCAGTAATCGGGCTGTCTGCCCTATAATCAAGCTTAATAATAACGTATATAAATCTGTAAATATATAATTAAGTTATTATTTTGCATTAGAGTGTATATTAATTCACGGCGGCTTTAGGGAATAATGTAAAATTATTCATTCATGTTCTGGCGTAAATTAAGTTGTAAATTCTGACGTGCGGGTGCGACGTATACTTGCAAAAGGTACGGCAGGGAAAAAACGGTATGCCCTAGCCCTTATAGATTGACGCGTTAAGAGTAAAAAAAACAAATATGTTAAAACCTAAAATTTTTTGTGATTTTTTATCATTTTAACAAAATCATAAAATGTCGTTTCGTACCGTTTCTATGTCTTTTCGTACCGTTTTAAAGTTTTTTCGTGTAAAATGTTTGACATCTTTTTTGGTTTTAGAACATAATATAAGGGATTAAAATGGAAAATTTTTGGTTTAATATTTTTTGGAGGACACAATGAAGAAGAGAATACTTTTGACTATCGTAGCAGTATTGTCTTTTTGTTCGTTTGCATTCGGCTTGACCGCCTGTGCAAAAAAAGAACACGAACATACTTACGTAGATACGGTAGTCGCTCCCACCTGTACGGAATTGGGCTATACGGTACATACCTGTTCGGAATGTCAATTCAGCTACGTGGATACGTACGTCGTGGCGCTCGGTCATAGCTATACGAACTACGTATCGAACGGCGACGCAACCTGCACGCAGGACGGCACAAAGACGGCAACCTGCGACCGCGACGGCTGCAACGAGCGTGTAATCGTAACGGACGAAGGCAGTGCATTTGGACACAGCTACGGCGCGCCCGAATGGAGCTGGACGGGACACGAGAGTGCAACGGCGACGTTCACTTGCGCAACCGATAGCAAGCACGTTGAAAACGTTACGGCAACGATTACAAGCGTGGTTAACACCCCTGCAACTTGCGATACGGACGGCTTAATAACGTACACGGCGACGGTAAGCTTGGGCGGAAAAACCTACGTCAACGAAAAGAGCGAAACGCTTGAAAAGCTTGGTCATAATTATATAGTAACCTGGACGTGGACGGGTTATGAGAGTGCAAAGGCGACTTTCACCTGTGCAAACGATAATACGCACGCTGAAAATTTAACGGCAACGATTACAAGCGCAGTTACCACACCCGTAACCTGCGATACGGACGGCGTAAAAACGTACACTGCAATGGTAAGCTTTGGCGGAAAAACCTACACCGACGAAAAGATTGAAACGCTTGAAAAGCTTGGTCATAGCTTTACCAACTACGTATCGAACGGCGACGCGACGTATGACGCGGACGGCACCAAGACCGCAACCTGCGACAACGGCTGTGGCGCAACCGACACCATAACCGACCCCGGCACGATGCTTGGTCACAGCTACGGCGCACCCGAATGGACTTGGACGGGTTATGAGAGTGCAAAGGCAACGTTTACCTGCCAGACCTGCACTCAAACCGAGCACAAGCAGACGGTTGAAGCTACGATTTCAAGCGAAATAACCACCCCTGCGACTTGTGCGGCGGAAGGTGTAAAAACTTACACGGCAACGTTAAGCTTTAAAGGCGAAATTTACACCAACGAAAAGAGTGAAACGCTTGCAAAGCTTAACCACAGCTTTACCCACTACGTTTCAAACGGCGACGCAACCTGCACGGAAGACGGCACAAAGACGGCGACCTGTGACAACGGCTGCGGCGCAACCGATACTATAACGGACGAAGGAACAAAGCTTGGTCACGACTACGGCGCGCCCGTTTGGACTTGGACGGATTATACAAGCGCAACGGCGACCTTCACCTGCGGTAACGACGGCAATCACGTTGAAAATATAACGGCAACGGGTGCGGACGTCACAAGCGTAGTAACCACCCCTGCAACCTGCACGGCAGACGGTTTAAAGACGTATACGGCAACGGTAAGCTTTAACGGTGAAACTTATACCGATACAAAGACCGAAACGCTTGCAAAGCTCGGTCACAGCTTTACCAACTACGTATCGAACAACGACGCAACCTGCACGGAAGACGGCACCAAAACCGCAACCTGCGACCGCGACGGCTGTAACGAGCGTGTCACCGTAACGGACGAAGGCACAAAGCTTGGTCACAGCTATACGAACTACGTGTCGAACGGCGACGCAACCTGCACGGAAGACGGCACCAAAACCGCAACCTGCGACCGCGACGGCTGTAGCGTAACCGACACCGTAACGGACGAAGGTACTAAGCTCGGTCATAGTTTTACCGAATACGTGTATAATAACGACGCAACCTGCACGGAAGACGGTACGGCGACGGCAACCTGCGACCACGAAGGCTGCGGTGAAACCCACACCAAAACGATTGAAGGTAACAAGCTCGGTCACAGATTAATCAACCACAAAGCACAGGCGCCCACTTGTACGGAAATAGGTTGGGAGACGTACGATGACTGTTCGCGTTGCGACTATACGACTTACGTAGAGCTTCCTGCAACGGGACACACTCAGGCAACGGCAGTAGAAGAAAATAGGGTTGAAGCCACCTGTGAACAAGACGGGCATTACGACAGCGTAGTGTACTGTTCAGTTTGTCAAGCAGAGTTAAATAGAGAAAACAAGACGATAGATAAGCTTGGTCACAGCTTTACAAACTATATATCTAACGACGACGCAACCTGTTCTGAAGACGGCACTAAGACGGCAACATGCGACCGTTGCGACGCAACCGATACCGTAACGTACGAAGGCAGCAAGCTTGGTCATAGCTACGGCGCACCCGTTTGGACTTGGACGGGTTATACGAGCGCAAAGGCAACTTTCACTTGCTCGCACGATAGCGCTCACGTTGAAGAAGTAACCGCAACGGGCGAAAAAATAACGAACGAAATAACCACTAATCCCACCTGTACGGCGACAGGCGTAAGGACTTACACCGCAACCGTAACGTTTGGCGGCGTAAATTATACCGGTACGGCTACCGAAGACGTTGCGGCGACGGGGCATACTTGGTCAGACAACGCTTGCCGCCATTGTGGATACGACGCGGGCGGCAGCAAGGGCTTAAATATGGTTTTAAACGCAGAGACCAACACTTATAGTCTTAACGGCAAAGGCACTTGTAAGGATGCCGAAATAGTAATCCCAGCAACCTACAATGGCAAGCCCGTCACCGCAATAGGCGCAAATGCGTTCCAAAATCGCGACGGTTTTACGAGTATAACAATCCCTGCAAGCGTAACAAGTATCGGCAATAAAGCGTTCTACGGGTGCAAAGATTTGCAGAGCATTAACGTAGACGAAAATAATCAGTCATATAAATCAATAGGCGGGAATTTATACACAAAAGATGAAACGACGTTGATTCAATATGCAAAAGGAAAAACGCAAACGTCGTTTGAAATCCCCGCAAGCGTAGAAAGTATCGCCGAATATGCGTTCATTAATTGCGATGGTTTGACGAGTATAACAATCCCCGCAAGCGTAACAAGTATCGGCAATTATGCGTTCGAATATTGCAGCGGTTTGGAGAGCGTAATGTTTGGTGAGAACAGTCAATTAACGAGTATCGGCTATTATGTGTTCGGAAATTGCTTCAACTTAACGAGCATAACCATTCCCGCAAGCGTAAAAAGTATCGGCGATTATGCGTTCTATGATTGCCACGATTTGACGAGTATAACAATCCCCGCAAGCGTAACAAGTATCGGCACAAAGGCGTTCTATGAGTGTACCGCTTTAACAGAGATAAACTATAATGCAACGCAATGTGCTGATTTAAGCAGTAACAATTACGTATTCTATGAAGCAGGACAAAATGGAACGGGAATAACCGTTACAATCGGCGCAAACGTCACGAAAATACCTGCATGCTTGTTCTGTCCATCTATTGATAGTAGTTATGCCCCTAAAATAACGAGCGTAGTCTTTGCAGAAGGAAGCGTCTGCGAAAGTATCGGCGATTATGCGTTCTATAATTGCAGCGGTTTGACGAGTATAACAATCCCCGCAAGCGTAACGAGTATCGGCGCGAATGCGTTCTATAATTGCAGCGGTTTGACGAGTATAACAATCCCCGCAAGCGTAACGAGTATCGGCGCGAATGCGTTCTATAATTGCAGCGGTTTGACGAGCGTAACGTTTGGTGAGAATAGTAATTTAAAAAGTATCGGCAAAAATGCGTTCGATGTTTGCATCGGTTTGACGAGTATAATAATCCCCGACAGCGTAGAAAGTATCGGCGATTCTGCGTTCTATAATTGTATCAAATTAACGCGCGTATATTACGGCGGTACGGTGGTAAAGTGGAATAATATTACTATAGGTGCCACAAACAATGATAAGTTAAAAGGAGAAAACATTTACTACTATTCCAAAACCGAACCTACCGCAGAAGGCAACTACTGGCACTACGGCGCAAACGGTGAAATCGTCATTTGGCAAGTCAATTTGAGTGCAGGGCTTAGTTATACACTCAACGCCGATAGCGCAGGTTATACCGTAAGCGGTATAGGCACTTGCACGGATACCGAAATAGTAATCCCTTCAGCCTGCTACGACGGTTTACCCGTCACCGCAATAGGCGCAAATGCGTTCCAAAATCACGACGGTTTTACGAGCATAACAATCCCCGCAAGCGTAACGAGTATCGGCGATGAAGCGTTCCGTGTTTGCAGCAGTTTGACGAGCGTAACGTTTGGTGCGAATAGTCAATTAACAAGTATCGGCGCAAATGCGTTCCAAAATTGCAGCAGTTTGGAAAGTATAACAATCCCCGCAAGCGTAACAAGTATCGGCAATTATGCGTTCAGAGGTACCAGTTTAACAAGCATAACCATTCCCGCAAGCGTAACGAGTATCGGCAATTATGCGTTCTATGATTGCGACGAATTGAAGAGTATAGCCATTCCCACAAGCGTAACGAGTATAGGCAATAATGCGTTCAACGGTTGTACCGCTTTAACAGAGATAAACTATAATGCAACGGAATGTGCTGATTTGAGCAACAATGGCGTATTCTATGAAGCAGGACAAAGCGGAGATGGGATAACCGTTACAATCGGCGCAAACGTCACGAAAATACCTGCATACTTGTTCTGTCCATCTATTGATAGTAGTTATGCCCCTAAAATAACGAGCGTAGTTTTTGCAGAAGGAAGCGTCTGCGAAAGTATCGGCGATTATGCGTTCTATAATTGCAGCGGTTTTACGAGTATAACAATCCCCGCAAGCATAACGAGTATCGGCACTTATGCGTTCTATAATTGCAGCGGTTTGACGAGCGTATATTACAGCGGTACGGCGGAAGCGTGGGGCAGTATTGAGATATGTAGTAAAAATAATGCTCTCACAAGTGCAACCATTTACTACTATTCCGAAACCGAGCCTACCGAAAAAGGCAACTTCTGGTACTACGTAGACGGTAACATCGTCTTTTGGGACAGCCATTTTAGTATAGGGCTTGAGTATACACTCAACGCAGATGGTTTAGGTTATACCGTAAGTAAAGGCGACTGCACGGATACCGAAATAGTAATCCCTTCAGCCTGCTACGACGGCAAGCCCGTCACCGCAATAGGCGCAGATGCATTCAAAGGCAATACCGCTATTACGAGTATAACAATTCCCGCAAGCGTAACGAGTATCGGCAATAATGCGTTCATGAACTGTATCGGTTTAACAGAGATAAACTATAATGCAATGGCATGTGCTGATTTGGAATACAACAATGGCGTATTCTATAAAGCAGGGCAAAATGGAACGGGAATAACCGTTACAATCGGCGCAAACGTCACGAAAATACCTGCATACTTGTTCTTTCAAAATTTGTCTAATGATGCCCCTAAAATAACGAGCGTAGTCTTTGCAGAAGGAAGCGTCTGCAAAAGTATCGGCGGTCAGGCGTTCTATTATTGCAGCAGTTTGACGAGCGTAACGTTTGGTGCGAATAGTCAATTAACAAGTATCGGCGCCGGTGCGTTCCAAAATTGCAGCAGTTTGGAAAGTATAACAATTCCAGCAAGCGTAACGAGTATCGGCGGTCAGGCGTTCTATTATTGCAGCAGTTTAACGAGCGTAACGTTTGGTGCGAATAGTCAATTAACAAGTATCGGCACCGGTGCGTTCCAAAATTGCAGCGGTTTGACGAGTATAACAATCCCCGCAAGCGTAACAAATATTTACGGTTATGCGTTCAACGGTTGCTCTTCACTTACAAGCGTCTACTATAACGGTACGGCGGAAGCGTGGGGCAGTATTACGAAAGGTAGTAACAATACTGCTCTCACAAGTGCAACCATTTACTACTATTCCGCAAACGAGCCTGCCCTAAACGAAGAAGGCAACTTCTGGCACTACGTAGACGGCGAAATCGTCGTGTGGGTAAAGGAAAGCTAACCGATAATTTAATTAAACTAAAAAAGGGGCTGTACCAAGCAAGGTACAGCCCTTTTTACCACTCGTCTTTAAGCAGAAAATCAGCACTATTTTCAACGTTTAAAGTATTCAATTATAATTCGATAGCATCTGCATATTCTTCTAATATGCGATTAATCTCTTTTTCGTTTTCATAAAACGTGTTGTCACACTGCTCTAAAATTTCTTCTGCCTTTTTGTCGTCACTCTCTTCTAAAGCTAAAAATGCACTATAAGCAGTTTTAAGCGTTTCCTTAAGTTGGCTGGGTAAAATTGTTTCCAACGTTGCCATCTCTTTTTGTAAATCGCAAATACTTGAAAGGTTGAAAAAATATTGTGCGTGTCCGCCGTTGTTAATTTCGCTTTGATAGGTCATCAGCTCGGCATACGGCGACTGCACTTTGTCAACTTCCCACAGCTCCCATAGTTTGCCCCGTTTCAGTTGCTTATCCGAAAGCTCGACTTTCTTTTGCTTAAATAAATCTAATAAACCCATAAAATTTGTTTCCCGTAATATAGCTATATTATACCAGAAACCCACTCAATATACAAGTTGTAAATTGAACTAATAGATATAAAAACTAAAAAAGTGAGTGGAATTTTTGCAATTCCACTCACTTTTTGCTGGTGCACCGCTTGAAAACAAGGTTGAACTTTCGAGTTCTTCAAGCGATACGGTT
>JBJEVB010000038.1:0-39877 GCA_051884155.1 Candidatus Coproplasma sp.
TGGGATTGCCGCGCTTCGCTACTTCCGCTACGCTTCGTGCCACTGCAAGCAGTGGGGCGCAATGACGCGGTTTTTTTAATAATCTTCACTTTATTCGGGTATGTACCTTTAAAAAGAAACGAGTAAGAGCAGGAGAGCGCGGAAAACCTGAAGGAGCTTACATAGACGTAAGTGACTGAAGGTTGCCACAGCTCGACGATACTTACGCGAAGTATATACGCGAAGCGCCTAAATTAAAAAAATTTGAATTTCTTTGTCTTTTGCATACTTAAGGGTATACTCCGTCCCCCCGTCGTCGCCGCGTTCGTAGGCTATAAGATAGCTGCTGTTATCAACCATATACCTGTTTCTTATAAGCATACAGCCTTTATGATATTTATCGCTTAAAAGCTTAACTTCGTCGCACCTTTCAAGTACTTTATAATAGGTCTCTCTATCTTCTTCATTGTAGTACTTTTCCTGATTAGGGCAGGGTACGCAGGCTATAAGCTTAATCAAGGGGTAGTCCTTTTTAAGGTTTAAAACGCACTGCGCTGAAATTAAATCAAACCCACGAGCCATACCGTTATAAAAGGTTGTAACTCCCTTTTCGATAAGAGATTTTATAAGGGCAGTAAGCGCGTTTACGTCTAAATCACCCCTTACGTTTCTGTGTCCGGTAAAAGCACAGCAATATTTTTTATCCATTACTTTTCCCCCTTAAAACTATATTAAACGATAGGAGCTTTTCTCTCTTTTCCCTGACCCCTTGGATACTTTAAAGGGGTGGGCTCAACCTTTTTTATTATGACAAGCGCCCTTTTATCTCCGTCGGGAAGAAGATATTTTTCCACCTTTTCAAGCTTGCCGCCTAATACCTTAATAGCTTTTTCAGCTTCTGCAACTTCTTCGTCGCAATCTCCCTTATAGGCTATGAAATATCCGCCCACCTTAACGAAGGGTAAACAGTATTCGCAAAGGGTGTTAAGCCTTGCAACCGCCCTTGCGACCGAACAGTCGAACTTTTCCCTATAATTTATATCCTTTGATAAATCTTCCGCCCTGCCGCAAAAGACCTGCATATCCTTTAAGTTAAGCTTTTGAATAGCTTCGTTTAAGTGATTGCATTTTTTACCGGTACTTTCAATAAGCAAGAACTTTAAATCGTCCCTTACTAATTTTAAAGGAAGGGAAGGGAAGCCGCCGCCGGAGCCTATTTCCGCAACGAAAGCCCCGTTTTTAAAAAAGCTTTCTCCCACAACGCTGTCTAAAAAGTGCTTTATAAATATACCTTCGTCGTCGCAGATGGCAGTAAGATTGAATTTTTTATTGTTATCAACAAGCAAACCCTTAAGCTCGTCAAAACCCTTCTTATATTCGCCGTTTATTATACTTGCATACTTCTCAATATCCATATGCAAAATCATACCATAAAAAAACATTTATTTCAACTAAATAGGGGTATGTTTAATTGTTAAATTTTTTTGCACATTTGCACTTTTTTTTGTCTATAACTTTTTAAATTATTTAAATTTGGCAAATACGGTTTTTTAAACGTTTTTAAGCCTTTAAACGTTATCGACTTTTTAACTTTTTATCAACATTTTTGTAAACAAAATTTCCTTTCTTAAAAGGGCATAAAACGACGTCATTTTGTTGCTTTTTGACTTGTTTTTTGATATTATTATTTAGGAAAGATAATTTTTTCAACAATTGAACAGACCCTACTAATACTACTATCCTAATTTATTAAAAATAAATATATAATTTTATTTATTGATTGCGTTCAAGGCGTTTATAAAGGGGTCTTTAAAAAACTACGAAAATACGATAAGAGGTGCTAAATGAAATTTATTTGCGAAGGTCTCGATTTATCAGAGGCGATTTTAAAGGTAGTAAAAGCTTGTGCAGTGCGCACTACCGTTCCCGTAATGGAATGTATTAAAATTTCAGCCGTAAACGACACGCTCACTTTAACTGCGACCGACGGCGAGATAACTATACAGAAAAAAATTAAGGCGGAGATTTTGGAAGAAGGCGATATTTGCGTTCCCGGCAGATATTTTTCCGACTTCATTAAAAAGCTTGAGAGCGTTCAGCTTACTATTTACGTTGAAAACGGCAAGATGGATATTGCCTATGCGGACAGCAATACTTCTATGCAGGTTCTCTCCGCAGACGACTTCCCTGCAGTAGATACTTCGGTCGACGAAGACAGCATTATTTTAAAGACGGACGAACTTAAAAGGCTTATTAACGCAACGGCGTTCAGCTGCGCCACCGACGATTCCCGCCCCATTTTAAAGGGTTGTCAGTTGGTAGTTACGGGCAGCGAAATAAGCGTAACCGCACTCGACGGCTTCAGGCTTGCAACGGCAAAGGGAGAAGTAATATCTTCAAGCAAGGATATGGAAATCGTATGCCCTGCAAGGACTTTAAACGAAATTTTAAAAATGCTCCCTTCCGACGACGGCGAAACCGAGCTTAAGGTTAAAAGGGGAATGCTCCTTATCTGCGTAGAAGATACGGTTTTAACTTCCTGCCTTTATAACGGCGACTTTATCAAAAAGGAAAACATCATTCCTAAGAGCTATTTGACCACCGTAAAGGTTAACAGAAATACCTTAAAGGAATCAATCGAACGTGCGGCAATATTAGTAAGAAGCGACAAGAACAGCCTTATTATAATGGACGTATGTCAGGACAAGATTGAAGTGTCCTCCAACTCGGAAATAGGTAACGTAAAAGAGCCCGTTAAGGCTCAAACGGAAGGCAAGGATTTAAAGATTGCAATGAACTCGAAGTTCATTACCGAAGCGATTAACGCTTTAAAGGAAGACGAGATTGTTTTATCCTTTAACAATCAGGTTCAGCCCTTTATATGTCAAAATGAACAAAATAAGGACGTTCTTTATTTAATTTTGCCCGTAAGAACAGGCAATAATGCTTGACTTAAAGTAATAAAAAAATGTAAAATAAAACGGTACTGTCCCGAAAAGCGTTTTTTCGGGGCGGAATTTGATTAAAGAAATTTCAGTAAAGAAAAATAATAAACGGAGTAAACTACAATGAAAAGAACTTATCAACCTAAAAAGAGAACGAGAAGTAAGGTTCACGGCTTCAGAAAGCGTATGGCATCTACCGCAGGCAGAAAGGTACTTAAAAGACGCAGAGATAAAGGTAGAAAGCGCATTTCCGCATAACGTCTTTTAATGAAGTATCTAAGGCTTAAAAAAAGCGGTGATTTTTCAAAACTATTTAATAAGGGGAAAAGAGTATATTCCCCTTATCTCACCGTTATTTATATGCCGTCTAAAAACACGGTAATGGGCGTTGCCATTTCAAAAAAGCACGGCAAGGCGGTCAAACGCAACCGCATTAAAAGGCTTGTAAGGGCGGCGTTTATTGCCAGCTATCCGAACTTGAACGGCACCTACAGCATGGTAATACTGCCAAAGGTATGCCCTGAGTATTCCTTTAAAGAGTTTGAAAAGAGTTTAACTTCTTGCTTTAAAAGGATGGGAAGCTGATGGGGTATTATCTTTGCAGACCGTGGCTGTGGTTAAAGGTTTTGGGTATGCACCTTATCGTGCTGTACCAAAAATACTTATCGCGGCATACCTGTCTATACGACCCGTCTTGTTCAGAGTACACTCTGCGCTGCATAAACAATCACGGGTTTATAATAGGCGTATTATTAGGTGCGTGGCGAATCCTTCGCTGTAATCCTTTTTCAAAGGGCGGGTACGACCCTGCGCCCGAAAATCATTTTAAGGTAAAGTGGGTTTTATAATCTACTGTTAAAAACTAACAATGTATAATTTATTGGCAGGAAACGGTACTTTGGGATACGGCGTTTCGCAGATTGCGGACGTCAATCTCAATTGGATTGGTCAACTGATAAGAATCTTAATAGAAGGAATAGGCATAGTAGGCGTAGGTATTATCGTATTTACGCTTATTCTTAAAACGATTGTGCTGCCCCTTGATATCTATTCAAGGATAAATTCCAAAAAGCAGGCTCTCATTATGGACAGAATGAGACCGCAAATGGAAAAGCTGCAAAAGCAATACGCCAACGACAAGAATATGTATAACCAAAAGGTTATGGAACTGCAGAAAAAGAGCGGTTATTCTATGTTCGGCGCTTGCCTTCCTATGATTGTATCTTTGGTCATATTCATCATAGTATTCAACGCATTTTCAACCTATTCGCAGTACGCCAACTTAAGGACGTATAACGATATGGTTATCAAGTACAACGACGTCGTTTTAACCTACGTCGTGGAAAATCCCGAAAATCCTTCAACCGACGACGGCTTCCTGTTTGCAGTAGACAGCGACGGAAACTATCTCAAGTTGGACGAGAGCGGTAAGCCCGTAGACAGCAGTAAAACTATTTACGACTACACCGCAGATTATCAAAGGTTTACAACCTATTATAACAACGCTAAAAAGGCGGCGGATACCGCTTGGGTTGAAAAGAACGAAGAAGATACGTTCACCTATCTTGCCGCAGAGTATAAAGAGAAGAAGGGCGACTACGCAGGCGATTTCAACGCTTCTATGGTCAACTATAAGGTCGGCACGGAATATTCCGAAACGGCTAAGGCGCTTAGAAACAGCTTAATTAATTATTATATGGAAGAGCCTGCCGCACAGGCGGTTAAGGCTTATTATGAAGACGGTCACAATAATTCTTTCCTTTGGGTAAAGAATATTTGGTATCCCGACAGCACTTTGAACAAGGAAATTCCCGATTTTGCTAAGTTTAAGTCTACTATAACTCAGGCAAGTATAACCGACGTAGACGGCGAATCCTATAACAAAGTTACGTCCGCTTTGACCGAACAAAAGAATGCCTATAACGGCTATTTCATATTAATAGTATTGTCTATCGGCTTAATGCTTTTACAGCAGTGGCTATCTATGCGTGCAAATAAATCGGTCAACGAACTCGGCACGGTAGACGGTTCGGGCGCAAGAACGAACAAGATGATGATGATTATGATGCCTATTATCTACGGTATCTTCTCATTCTTCTACAGTGCGTCCTTCTCGTTATATATGATTACGAACACCGTTTACAGCCTTATAACTATGCTTATAATTAATAAGTGCGTTGACGTCTGGTTTAAGAAGAAGGAAGAAAGGGGCGAGCTTGAAGAAGTACTTACCAAGAAGTCGAGAAAAATGCGCAAGGCGGAAAGAGCCGCTAAAAAGGCGAGAAGAGTAAAGTAAAATTTTGGAGTAGAAATGGATAAAAATATCTATACGGGCAAGACCGTTGAAGAAGCGGTAAGCTTGGCTTTGGAAGAGCTTAATATCACCCGTGAGCAGGCTGAAATTACCATCATTGAAGAAGGTAAGAAAAAGCTTATAGGCAGCGTTAAGGCTCAGGTAAAAGTAGTTAAAAAACTAACCGACGGCGAAAGAGCGTTGGAATTCGTTGAAGGACTTATCTCAATTATCGGTACAAACGCAGTTTGCGAGCTTGTTACCGATGACGACAAAGTTCAAATCAACCTTACGTCCCCTGAAAGCAGCCGTCTTATCGGTCATCACGGCGAGTCGTTAGATGCAATTCAAACGCTTGCAGGCGCGGTTGCTAACATCGGCAGGGACGATTACAAAAAGGTAATCGTAGACTGTGAAAATTATCGCGAAAACAGGGAACAGACGCTTATTGCGCTTGCAAACAAGCTCGCTAAAAAGGCTGTGGAAAAGCGCAGAAGATTTTCTTTAGAGCCTATGAATCCCTATGAAAGAAGGATAATTCATTCCGCACTTTCATCAAGCGAAGAAGTTAAGACCATATCCGATGGTAAAGAACCTTACAGATACGTCGTCATCGTACCCAACAACGAGCGCCCTTATGAAAAGAGAGAGCGCGGCGACAGGCGTGGAAGTAAGGGCGATAGGCGCTTTAACGACAGGCGCGGCGGCAGGAGCAGAAGCTCTTCCGAAGGCGTTAAGACCGCTAAAAAGGAAATTCGTTTCGGTACCTTCCTTGGCAACAGCGGCAACAAGGGCGAGTAGTGGTGCGACTACAGCGGTGGTGCGACCACAGCGGTGTTTCTTAATTGCTTAAATACTTGACCAACTCAATTCTGGTCAAGCAGTAGTGCGACTACAGCGGTGGTGCGACCACAGCGGTGTTTCTTAATTACTTAAATACTTGACCAACTCAATTCTGGTCAAGCGGTGATAAAATCCAACGGCAAGCCGTTGATTTGGGCGGATATTATAAAGAAAGAAAAATATTAAATATTCGTTTCTTAGTTGGGCTTTCCCTAAAGAATAGGGAAAGTGGCTTGAGCGTTAAGCGAAAGCCGATAGAGTTTGAAAAATTTTAAATATTTTTACCACTATTTCAAAAGCAAATTAATTTAATAAACAAAAGTAGGTTTTCGGCTCAACACTACTTTATAAAAAAACCGAGGAGAAGCGTAATAGAAATGCAAGAGAACGGTTTAAATATCGTTCTCTTTTTATTTAAGCCGTATTACGCAAAAAAAAATGAATAAAAAGAGAATTGCAACAATTATGACTTGCCGCGCAGGCATAATCGCCGCGCTGTACGTTGCGCTGACCTTGCCCTTTGGGCAGTTCGCGTTTGGACCCTTCCAGATAAGACCTTCGGAAGCATTGACCATACTTCCCTTGTTCTATCCCGAAGCAATCGCAGGACTGTACGTTGGGTGCTTGCTCGTAAATATAATTTCGGCATACGGAATTTACGATATTTTGCTGGGCAGTTTGGCAACCTTATTAGCTGCCGTAGTAACCTATGCAATCGGCAGGCTTTTTAAAAACAAGGTGCTTAAAATAGCCTTAGGCGGTATTCCCCCCGTGCTGTTTAACGCATTCTTAGTGCCTGCAATATGGGTTCTGGCAGGCAGCGAAATTGCCTATTGGCTCGAGTTTGCCATTATGCTTTTAAACGAGAGTATTTGGGTCTATGCGCTCGGCATACCACTTTATATCACGTTCGATAGGCTTATTGCCAAAGGCGGAAAGGGAATTATGCCCTATTCGTTAATTAAAAAAAGGCAAAAGACTGCTAACCAATAATTGCCTTAAATGGTACAATTTTCACATTAATTTTTTATAAAATACTTGAAATTAACGCAAAAAGCATTTATAATAAACTTAGAAACAGAAATATCAACAGGAGAAAAGCAAAATGACAATTACCGAAGCAGTAGCGCAGCGTTTAGGTGGAATACTTAAAGAGCGCGGTATGAAAAAGAAAGCTCTTGGCAATTTGCCAGGCGTGAAATCACAGAGTATAAGCAACATCTTCCGCAGTAAGAGCGTTGCAGGCATAAGCGTCACGACGCTTTACAGAATTTGCCGTGCTCTTGATATGAGCATGTCCGAATTTTTAAACGACCCTGTATTTGATAATTTAGATTTACCTGAATAAGTGAAAGATAAAAGCCCCTGCGCAGTTAGCTAACTGCGCAGGGGCTTTTGGGGTTCTTTGCGTATATACTTCGTAATAGTTCGTCGCCTTTACGTTTTGGCTTGGTCATTTACCATTAAGTAAAATCCCTTCGCCAAAGCCGCAGGCTCCTGCTCTTACTCGTATCTCCGCAAAGGGACATACCATGATACGGTGAAGAGTAATTATAAAACCGCGTCATTGCGAGAAGCGTTAGCGACGAAGCAATCCCATCGGGTATGCGCGTTCCCCTTGCTTTCCCTGAAGAACAGGGAAAGTGGTTTGCGCCTAAAGCGCAAACCGATAGAGTTTGATTGTTTTAAATACTTTCCACCTATATCACCGCTACAGCGGTGGATTTAATCGCACGCAAGTGCGAATTTAATCACTCATAGAGTGGATTTAATCAACGTTAGGCGGATTATTAAGTAAAAAATAATGGCGTAGCAATTACAGCTACGCCACTAAATTACTTTACTTATTAATTACTTAGAGCAGTTTTTCTTTAAGGTTTCAAGGCACTCGGTGAGCTCTGCAGGGATACGGCTCTTAATGGTACCCGTGTAGTAGTTTTCAATCTCTTCTGCTTCCTTAAGCCACTTTTCCTTGTCTACTGCCAAAATGGTCTTAAGGCTGTCGGTATCGAACTTAACGCCGGGCTTGATTTCGTAGTCAAGGTCGGTCAAGTCGATATCTTCTGCCTTAGGAACGTAGCCTATAGCAGTCTCTTCTGCGTCGACACTGCCTTCGCAACGCTTTAAAATCCATTCCAAAACTCTCATATTGTCGCCGAAGCCGGGCCACATAAAGTTGCCTTCGTCGTCCGTTCTAAACCAGTTAACGTTGAAGATTTTGGGGGGATTCTTAACCTTCTTGCCCATATCAATCCAATGCTGGAAGTAGTCGCCCATATGATAGCCGGTGAAGGGCTTCATAGCCATAGGGTCGTGACGAAGCACGCCTACAGCGCCGGTTGCGGCAGCCGTCGTTTCGGACGACATTGCAGAGCCGATGAATACGCCGTGGTTCCAATCTCTCGACTGATATACAAGGGGGGTAGTGGAAGCACGTCTGCCGCCGAAGATGATTGCCGAAAGGGGCACGCCTTCTTTAGAGTTGAAGTCGGGCGAGATGCAAGGGCAATTCTGTGCAGGCGCCGTGAAACGCGAGTTGGGGTGAGCCGAGCAGGTCGACTTATCCTTCTTATCGAACTTAGCGGGGTTCCAAGGCTTGCCCGTCCAGTCGATGCAGTGTTCAGGAAGTTCTTTGGAAAGACCTTCCCACCAAACGGTCATATCGTCGGTATTGAGTGCAACGTTGGTGAAGATGGTGCCGCGCTTGGTTGCAGCGAGTGCGTTGGGGTTGGACTTATCGTTGGTGCCGGGCGCAACGCCGAAGAAGCCGTTTTCGGGGTTTACAGCCCAAAGTCTGCCGTCTGCGCCCACTCTAATCCAAGCGATATCGTCGCCGACGGTTTCAATCTTATAGCCCTTTTCAAGGTAGTGCTTGGGGGGAATAAGCATTGCAAGGTTGGTCTTGCCGCAAGCTGAAGGGAATGCCGCCGCAACGTACTTTTTAGAGCCGTCGGGGAAAGTCACGCCCAAAATAAGCATATGCTCAGCCATCCAGCCTTCGTACTTACCAAGGTAGGAAGCTATACGAAGAGCAAAGCACTTTTTGCCGAGCAATACGTTGCCGCCGTAAGCGCTGTTTACGGAAATAATGGTGTTGTCTTCAGGGAAGTGCATAATGTATCTTCTTTCAGCGTCTACGTCGCAGCTTGCGTGTAAACCCTTAATGAAGTCGCCGTCCTTGCCTAAAGCTTCCAAAACTTCCTTGCCGACCCTTGTCATAATGCACATATTGAGTACGACGTAGATAGAGTCGGTTACTTCGATGCCGTATTTAGCAAAGCTGCTGCCTACAACGCCCATGGAATAGGGGATAACGTACATCGTTCTGCCCTTCATAGAGCCGATTGCGATTTCCTTGCAGAGCTCGTAAGCCATTTTGGGGTCCATCCAATAGTTGATGGGGCCTGCGTCTTCTTTGTTAGTGGTGCAGATGAAAGTCCTGTCTTCAACACGGGCAACGTCGTTCACCTTAGTGCGGTGAAGGTAGCAGTCGGGAAGAAGGGATTGGTTAAGCTTAATGAGTTCGCCGCTTTCAACAGCCTCGTTTCTCAATTCGTCAATCTGAGCCTGACCGCCGTCAATCCAAACGATTTTGTCGGGCTGGCAGAGAGCCGCGCTCTCGTTTACGAACTTGAGAATTTTTTGATTCTTAGTAGGTACCATAAATATCTCCTTAAAATAATAATCTGTCTTAATAACCTTATAAGCTCTTCGCATAAAGGTTGGTTTTAATAACCAAAAAGATTTAAAATACCTTTCTCGGTCAGTTTATATTATAACAAACGAAATGCAAATTTGCAAATAAATTAAAATAAGTTGGTAAAATTCAAGCCAAAAAGTGCGTTAAAGAATAGCCGCTATAACTATTAATGACAAAATAAGCGTAAATTATTCATAACACGCCGTAATTTTTGACAAAAAATATAATATCATTATCTAAAAAGGATATAAAGGGGGTAACCGTTTTGGCTGGATATTTAAAGAAAATAGCCGTTATAAAACAGCTTAAGGGCGGTTTTTCGGCGGACGGCGGCGTTATATCGGGGCTTGTAAAGGTTGAAACCTACGCGGGCTATTTAAAGGCGGAAGTCTCTTTAATCAACTTTGCGCCCTTAAGCGAAGGGCGGTACGTGTTCGGCTTGACCGACGGGGTAAATACCGTCGTGTTCGAAGACGTGTTCTTCGAGTGCGAAAGCGCGTTGAACTGCGAAAACGGCTTTGCCTTCGTCGTATGTTTTTGTCACGGCGGCGCGTCGCCCATAGCGTCGGGGTACTGCAATCAGGCGGCAAGCTTTTTGCCTGCGCTCACGCAGGAAATTCAAAATCGCGAAAAGATTAGCCCCAAAAAGTCGGACGGAGCCGCCTACGACGACGAAGCAATAAGTGAGATTAATTATTATGAAAATAAAGCTGATAAAGACGATAAGCCTTTATTCAAAGGTCAAAAGGAAGAAGAATTGCAGCCGTCAGGCGGCGAAGATGAAAAGGCTGTACGCCCTGTCAAAATCTCGCAGGACGGGAAACGAGAGCAGGACGGCTTGAGAGAGCAGGAAGAGTTTAAGTCGCAAGAAGATTTAAACTCGGCAAATGCGGAAGAGAAAGAAAGCGGCGTAAAAAAGGAAGAAGAAATAATTGGCGGACTTGCAGACGGCGACTTCTATTCGCGCATGCAAGCCGATATCGAGCGGATATTTTCCGCCTACCCTAAAGATAGCGATTTGGAAGAAGTTTTAGAAGGCGGTCGGTTTGTAAAAATAGCTTACGGCAACGGTGCGTATTATGCGTTCGGCGTGCTATATATAGGGGGCAATCCTGCCTATATATGCTACGGCGTACCATCTTTAAACGCGCAAGAGCCGCCTAAAAGCTTAAAGGGCATTTCAAGCTACGTCCCCTGCAAAAAGGGCGGATATTGGATGACCTATCAGGACGCAAGGACGGGCGTAAGCGTGGGGATAGAGATTACTTAAAAAAAGAATAAAGAATAAATAATAAAGAATAAAGAATAAATGTGGTGGGAATATTTCTAATATTTTAACCTTTATCAACGGCTTGCCGTTGGATTTCATCGTTGCAGAGCAACGGATTGCATCAATGCTGTAGCATTGGATTGAATCAAGCTTCAGCTTGGATTTCATCACCGCAGGTGGATTACTTAAGCCCTTTAAAGGGTTTAAAGGTGAACATTGCATAAATTTCAAACAGTGCGCTTACGGCGCAGACCGCCAAAAACGAACGCATTGCAATTACGTTGTTAAAGGAAAAAAGCAGTAAAAGGTTGTAGCCTGTAAAGGCGTAAACGCCGCCGAAAAGGGCTAAAACAATCAAATTAATCGTGCATAAAATACAAGTTAAACGCATACTTTCAGTATGCGCTTTTTGTTTTAAAAAATTATTTTTGAGCTAAATTTTAAGCAAGTGCCGCCATATAGTTTACAATCGTGCGTAAATTTAGTAAAATGCGAGTATGTTCAGAATTTGGGCTAAGATTATAAAAGACGGCAAAATAATCAATCAAACCACCTACGAAAAGGACGATAAGTTTGCCTATTCGCACTTTTTTAACTACCTTGCGGATATCTGCGAAGAGCTTGACATCGCAACCCCCATACTTTTAAAGACGCACATTTTCAACTACGCTAAGTTCAACACCGTGCGCTTTTTGCCGAGAGATTTTGCGGAATCCGTGGACTTTGATAAACTTATTTTAGAAAATATCGTGGTCAAGTGATTGACCGACGGAGGTTTTTATGGAACGAATCGATAAGGACATAATCGAGATTTTAAGCGCCGATTCCCGTACGCCTAACGACAGGCTTGCGGCTATGCTCGGCGTTTCCGAAGAGCAAGCGGCGGCGGCAGTTCGCTCTTTGGAAGAGCGCGGCGTTATAGTTAAGTACACCGCCATCGTCAACGGCGACGCGGCGGGCGACGAAGACGGCGTAGAAGCCTTAATCGAAGTTAAGGTCACCCCCCAGCGCGGCGCAGGCTTCGACAACATCGCGCAGGAGATTGCCGAGCACGAAGAAGTTAAAAATCTCTATCTTATGAGTGGCGCGTACGACTTGGCGGTAATCGTCGAAGGCAAGTCCTTAAAGAGCATTTCCCGTTTCGTATCCGAGCGTATTTCCACCTACGACACGGTTCTCTCCACCGCCACCCACTTCATTTTAAAGAAGTATAAAGTCGAAGGGGCGCTGATGAAGAGAAGTGAAGAGAAGGCTCGTTTGTCTATCCAACCTTAATCTATCGCTTTGCCAATAAACTTCGTAATAGTTGGCAATCCACCTTTAGGTGATTAAATCCAAACTAAAGTTTGATTCAATCCACGACTAAAGTCGTGATGCAATCCAACGGCAGAGCTGTTGATTAAATCCAACGGCAAGCCGCAGATTATGGTGGAATTATTTGAAGTCAAACTCTTCCGTCATATACTGCGTATATGCCACCTTCCCTGTTCTTCAGGGAAGGCTAAATTAAAGTAGCAATAATTAATAATCTTTATTCATTAGTTGGACTTTCCCTAAAGAATAGGGAAAGTGTCACGAACCTAAAGTGAGTGACGATAGAGTTTGATTTTTTCTAATAAAATTACCTTTTTTATTTTTATAGATAATCATTATGAGAAGTTTTGTAAACGAACGCTCGAAGGGGCTTAAACCGAGCGGTATAAGAAAATTTTTTGATATAGTCCAGGTTATGGACGGGGCAATCTCACTCGGCGTGGGCGAGCCCGATTTCATAACGCCCTTCTATATCCGCGACGCCGCAGTCCGCTCGATTAAAAAGGGACTGACGCAGTACACGGGCAACAGGGGCTTGCCGGAGCTTAGGGAAAATATCTGCCGCTATATGTGGGAAAGATTTTCGGTTAAGTGCGACCCTGCGCATATCTTAGTTACGGTAGGCGCAAGCGAAGCAATCGACTTAACCCTTCGCGCAATCTGTGAAAAGGGCGACGAAATTCTGGTGCCCGAACCCTGCTACGTCTCCTACGCTCCGTCCGTGACCCTGTCCGACGGTACGCCCGTTGCGGTAAACTGCACTGCGGATAACGACTTCGTTTTAACCCCCGAACAGTTGGAAGCGGCAATAACCGATAAAACTAAGGCGTTAATTCTCGCCTACCCCAACAACCCTACGGGCGCAATCATGACGAAAGAACAGCTTGAAGCGTTGATTCCCGTCATAGAAAAGCACGACTTATTGGTCATTTCCGACGAAATTTACGCCGAACTCACATACGGCTATAAGCACGTTTCAATCGCTTCGTTGGGCAATATGCGCGGGCGTACGGTGGTTATTAACGGTTTTTCTAAGGCTTTTGCAATGACGGGTTGGCGAATAGGCTTCGTGTCCGCGCCCGAAGAGATTGACGAAGCGATTTTCAAAATTCACCAATACGGCATTATGTGCGCGCCGAGAGTCTCTCAGCACGCCGCAAACGCCGCCCTTGCCGAAGGCTTTGCAGACGGCTTTGCCGAAGTCGAGAGCATGAAGGAAGAGTACTGCCGCAGGGGTAGGTTTTTAGTCAACGCGTTCAACTCGTTGGGGCTTAAATGCTTTGCTCCTAAGGGTGCGTTCTACGTTTTCCCTTCGGTTGAAAGCACGCTCTTAAGCGGTGAAGAATTTGCAACCCGTCTATTGAACGAACAAAAAGTGGCGGTAGTACCCGGTACGGCTTTCGGCGAAGCAGGGGTTAACCACGTTCGCTGCTCGTACGCAACTTCGCAGGAAAATCTATCCGAAGCAATCGGCAGAATAACTAAGTTCGTTAAAAGCTTAAAGTAGGGTCAGGCTTAAGGCAGATTTTATTTAAAAAGCAAAATGCACCGCACCCACCAAGTTAAGGGCAACGGGGTATAATAATTTGACAATTTATAAAAACGACTATATAATAGTGAATAAGCGTAAGCAAAGGCATAAGCAAGGCTTACGCCTATTCCTTTATAAAAAACCACATTCAATATATTCAAGGGGTAATAAAATGGCAGAACAGCAGTTTGTTATGACAAAAAAGAACTACGATGATTTGGTTGCAGAGCTTGACAATCTCGTAATGGTTAAAAGACCTGAAATCATCGAAAGAATTGCAGAAGCACGCTCTCACGGCGACCTTTCGGAAAACGCAGAGTACGACGCCGCAAGGGAAGAACAGCGTTCCAACGAAGGCAAGATTGCAGAGCTCGAATATCAGATTAAGAACGCCGTAATTCAGGAAGAAATCACCGACAACAGCTACGTTCACTTAGACAGCGTGGTGACCGTGTTAGACGAAGAGTTCGGCGAAGAAGAGACCTACACCATAACTTCCGTAACCGACGTAGACGTTATGGCAGGGCGTATCTCTTCCGAATCCCCCGTAGGTGCGGCGCTTATGCGTAAGCGCGTGGGCGACAAGGTTACGGTTGCTTGCCCCGACGGCTCTACCTACACTTTAGTAATCAAGGAAATCAAGTAAAAATTTATGGAAAACAACGTAAACGAGACCCCTTTAACCGAGGAAGAGGAACAACTTAAGCTTGCCGAACAGGCGCAGATTCGCCGCGATAAGCTTGCAAAGCTCGTATCCGAAGGCAAAAACCCCTACGAAAAGACTAAGTACGCTTTCACGGCTAATTCGTCGCAGATAAAAAACGGCTTTGAAGAGTTCGAAAATAAGGAAGTTGCACTTGCAGGAAGGCTTATGAGCCGCCGCATTATGGGCAAGGCAAGCTTTTGCCATATCGCAGACAGAGACGGGCAGATTCAGCTCTACGTCCGCAGAGAAGACGTCGGCGAAGACGACTACTTATCCTTCAAAAAGGACTACGATATCGGCGATATTATCGGCATAAAGGGCACGGTTTTCAAGACGCAGACGGGCGAAATCTCGGTACACTGCAATCATATCGAAATGCTGTCCAAGTCGCTTTTGCCCCTTCCCGAAAAGCAGCACGGCTTGGTCAACACGGATATGCGCTACAGGCAGAGAGATTTGGATTTAATCGTCAATCCCGAAGTGAGAAAGACCTTTGTTCTTCGCTCTAAAATCTTAAAGGAAATCAGGACGTATCTCGATAATATGGGCTACTTAGAAGTAGACACCCCCGTGCTTACGCCGCTTGAAATAGGCGCATCCGCACGCCCCTTCAAAACCCACCACAACGCGCTCGATATGGATATGTACCTTCGTATCGAGACCGAGCTCTACTTAAAAAGGCTCATCGTCGGCGGACTTGAAAGGGTGTACGAAGTGGGTAGAATATTTAGAAACGAAGGTATGGACGCCTTCCACAACCCCGAGTTCACTTCGATTGAAATGTATCAGGCGTATACCGACTACTTCGGTATGATGGACTTAATCGAAGACCTGTACAGAACTGTTACGATTAACGTATGCGGTACGGATAAAATCACTTATCAGGGTACTGAAATCGATATGGGCAAGGCTTGGACAAGGCTTACTATGAAGCAGGCGGTTAAAGAGTACTGCGGTGCCGACTACGACGATTGGACTTCCGACGAAGAAGCGCGCGCTGTTGCAAAGAGTTTAAACTGCGAAGTGCCCGAAGGCGAAAAGGCGACCAAAGGTCACGTTTTAATTGCGCTCTTTGACGAGTTCGTTGAAGCAAAGCTCGTTCAGCCCACCATAATCTACGACTATCCCGTAGAGAATTCACCCTTGGCAAAGCGCAAGCCTTCCGACCCTGCGTTTACCGAGAGATTTGAATACTTCATCTGCTCTCACGAGTTCGGCAACGCCTTCTCAGAGTTAAACGACCCTATCGACCAGCGTCAGCGCTTTACCAAGCAGGCGGAAGAGAAAAGGGCTGCCGAGCCCGGTTGTAACGCCAAGGTGGACGAAGACTTTATCACCGCCTTAGAGTACGGTTTGCCCCCCACCGGCGGTCTCGGTATGGGCGTAGACAGATTAGTAATGTTACTCACGGATAGCTCGACGATAAGGGATGTAATTTTGTTCCCCACAATGAAACCTAAAAAATAAATTCTCTTCATATATACTTCGCAATACGGCGTTGCGTTCCGCGCCGCCTAAGTCGTGTACGTCTATGTACACTCCTGTCGGTCGGTGCTCACGCGCCTTGTCTTGCTCGCATCTATGAAGAGAGATGGGCTTGGGTATATTAAGGTGCGCCTTTGCGTTTTGGCTCGGTCATTTACGCATAAGTAAACTCCCCGTCGAAAATACTCGCCTTCCTTGTCTTGCTCGCATCTTTCCAGAGTGATGGGCTTGGGTGTATACCCGTCGCCAAAGCCGCGCTCTCCTGCTCTTGCTCGTATCTCTGAAGAGAGATGGGCTTTTGAAACTTACCCGAATAAGGTGAAATATTATCTCGTCATTGCGAGAAGCTTTAGCGCCGAAGCAATCCCAGACTTTTAAGGGCGGACTTTTCCTTGCCTTCCCTAAAAAATATGGCTGGGGTAAACGCGTAACCACTTGGCTTCCCTAAAGAATAGGGAAGCTGTCCCGTAGGGACTGAAGAGTTTGATACTTCTAATAATCACACCATTAAAAAGAATATGTATAATTACGAAATACTGACTCAACTAAATAAATTCAAAGGTAAAGACAAGGTGCGTATGCACGTGCCCGGTCACAAGAATTCGTCCGACTTCAGGACGAATTTCCCTATTGCGCCAATAGACTTTACCGAGCTTGATTTTGCCGATGATTTAAACTGCCCCACGGGCGTAATTAAAAAAGCGCAGGAAGATATCGCAGAAATTTTAGGCGCGAAAAGGGCGTATATCACGACGGACGGCTCGTCGTCGGGCGTTATGGTTATGATGTTCTGCGCTCAGGCGCACGGCAACAAAATCATCGTTCCCCGCAACTCGCACAAGAGCGTTTTCAACGCGTGCAGAATATTAAATTTAGAGCCCGTTATCGTTCAGGGTGAAGAAGTAGACGGCATTTTAACGCCCCCTTCGCCCGAGCTTATTGAAACGCTTATCGTAAACGACGTCAACATATCGGGTATGATTATCGCGTCGCCCGACTACTACGGCAACGTTGCGCCCTTAGGGAAATACTCTGAAATTTTGAAAAAGTACGGCAGGTTTTTATACGTCGACGGCGCTCACGGTGCGCACCTTGCCTTAGAAGAAGGAAGAGTTGGGCACGCAAGCCTGTACGCCGATATATGGGTGGACGGCGCGCATAAATGTCTGCCCACCTTAACGCAGGGCTCGATACTCTGCGTCAACAACGAAAAACTCATCGTCCGCGCGGAAGAAGGTCTTTCCATATTCCGCACCACTTCGCCCAGCTACCCCATTATGGCGAGCGTGGAATACGGCGTTAAATACTTTGTAAACAACCCCAAGCTGCTCGCTAAGGCGAAGATTATCGCCGAAGAGTTAAGGGCAGGGTTAAAGGCTATGCCCATCTATCCTTCCCCCGATTGGACCAAGCTTTGCGTGGACTTTTTATCTCTCGGCATTTCCCCCTATCTTGCACAGGGCATACTGCAAAAGAAGGGCATATATCCCGAGATGAACGACGGCAGATACCTACTTTTCTATCTCTCGCCCTGCATAGACGGCTCTTCCGCGCTTGAACTTAAAAGCGCCTTGATTGCCATCTGCACGCAGAAAAAGCTTAGGAACACCTACGTCAACCTGCCCGAAATACCAAAAGCCGACAGAACGTACAGCTTTCTGTACGCCTACAAGCAGAAGTACGAGTGGGTGCCGTTAGACGGCGCAGTCGGCAAGATGAGTGCGGACAACGTGGGAATTTCACCCCCGTCCTTGCCCGTATTGGTTGCAGGTGAAATGGTCACGAAAGAAGCTATTGCCTGCCTTTCGACCGCAAAGAGCACCTTCGGCGTGCTTGACGGCAAGATTAAGGTGGTCAAAAAATGAAAGGCAAGTTTATAACCTTTGAAGGCTGTGAAGGGTGCGGTAAAAGCACTCAGGTGCGCCTTTTATCTCAAAAGTTAGACGAGCTCGGCGTGGACTATATCGTAACGAGAGAGCCGGGCGGAAGCGACGTTGCCGAGCAAATCCGCAAGATAATTTTAGACGCGAAGAACACGTCTATGTGCGACGAGTGCGAAGCGCTTTTGTACGCCGCCGCTCGCATACAGCACCTTAAAGAAATCGTCGAACCTGCGCTTGAAAAAGGCAAGTTAGTCATCTGCGACAGGTACGTCGATTCGTCACTTGCCTATCAAGGGTACGCAAGGGGGCTTGGCGAAGAGTACGTTGAAAAAATCAACTCTGCGGCAATGGAAAACTTTTGCCCCGATTTAACCTTGTTTTTAAACATTTCGCCTAAAGACGCGTTTGCGCGCAAGCACGGCGCGGATGAGAACGACAGAATGGAACAGCTCGGGCTTGAATTTCACGAAAAGGTGTATCAAGGCTACCTTGCCATTGCAAAGAAATATCCCCGTATTGCAGCGGTCGATTGCAGCGGCACTAAGTATCAAACGGCGGAAAAAATCATAACACTGCTCAAAGACAGGGGCATAATTTAAAGCGTAATAATCGGCAAAGAGTATGGAACAACTTTTAAAGCAAACGGCGGCATATCAAATTCTTAGCGGCGACGCATCAAGCGGCAAGCTTTCTCACGCCTATATGCTGTATTTTGCCGACGGTGAAAATCTGCGTTCCGCACTCAAGCTGTTTGCCCGTCAATTCTTCTTGACTGATAAGCTCTCTTTGATTGAGAACGAGAGCCTGACTGATTTAAAAGTCTATCCCGAAAAGGATAAAAAGCTCACGGCGGAAGCGGCGTCGCAGATTGTGTCGGACGGTGCAATCAAGCCCGTTGCGCACGATAAAAAGCTGTTTATAATAAGCGGTTTTAACGACGCATCTCCCGTGTTTCAAAATAAACTTTTAAAGATTTTAGAAGAACCCCCTACAGGCGTTTACTTTCTCTTAGGCGTTACCGCCACTTCGTCGGTATTGCCTACGGTACTTTCAAGGGTAAAGCTTTTAGAAGTTCCGCCCTTTACCGAACGGCAGGTCTTAGCCGCGCTTGATAGAGAAAACCCCAACCCCGACAACGCCCTTGCGGCGGCGAGCTGCGGCGGAATTTTAGGCGAAGCGCAAAACCTTTTAAAGGGCGAGTGGTACTCTCAAGTGCGCACGGCGGCAAACGAGATTTGTTCTGTAAAGTCGCTTTCAGCCGCAACCGAAAGTGCGGTCAAGTGGGGGGATTTTAAATACAAAAAGGAACTTCTATCCGAAATGCAAAGGCGGTATTTTGCCATAGTCAAGCGCTATGCAAGTGACGGCGAGTACTCTGGTGAAATTAGCGTTGGTACGGCTATATATGCCGTCGAACGCATAAATTCTGCGCTTACGGATATTAAGTTTAACGCGAATTTTTCTTCCCTTTTATATAATTTGCTTATAGGTATAGTCGAGTTTGAAAGCAAGGGAAGAAGATAATAATACACGGCTTTCGCCGTGATAAAATCCGTTGCCCTGCAACGATGCAATCCACGCTCTGCGTGATTAATTAGGTAATATTATGATAAACGTAATCAGTGTAAAATTTAAAGGCGGCGGCAAGTCCTACTACTTTGCACCCTGTTCTCAACAGCTTGAAAAGGGAATGGGCGTTATCGTAGAAACTTCTAAGGGGCTTGAGTACGCTACCGTAACCGAAGGGCTGCACGCGGTGGAAGAAGACCAGGTCGTTCCCCCCTTAATGCCCGTCGTGCGTATTGCAACGCAAAAAGACTTAGAGCAGATGGAAAAGAACGAAGCCCGAAAAGGCGAAGCAATGCAAATCGTAAAGGAAAAGATTGCGGCGCGCGGACTCGATATGAAGCCCGTCGGCTGTGAATTTTCTTTCGACTGCACCAAGATAATCGTCTACTTCACTTCGGAAAACAGAGTGGACTTTAGGGAGCTTATTAAAGACCTTTCTTCCGCATTCCATATGCGAATCGAATTAAGGCAAATCGGCATCAGGGAAGAGATTAAGCTTATGGGCGGTCTTGCCCCCTGCGGCAGGGAATGTTGCTGCGTAAGAAGCCTGCAGGAACCTAAAAAGGTGTCCGTTAAGATGGCTAAAAATCAGGGCTTGTCCTTAAATCCGGGCAAAATTTCGGGCTTGTGCGGCAGGCTTATGTGCTGCCTTTCCTACGAAAACGACTTCTACGCCGAAGTGTGCAAAAAAGTGCCTAAGCTTGGCAGCGAAGCCACCACCCCCGACGGAAAGGGTATGGTCGTAAACGTCAATATGCTCAAGATGATAGTAAAAGTCAAGATTGAACAGGGCGAGTCGGTGACCTATAAGGACTTTCCCTTAGATAAAATTTCCTTTATGCGCGGCAACGAAGTAATCGGAACCGTCGGCGGCGAAGACGAAGAAGAGCTTTTGGAAGAGGCTGTGGCAGAACACGCGTTGCAGTCCTATGAAAAGCAACCCGTATCGGTTGGCGGCGCGGACGGCGCAAACAAGGGCGGCGAGCGCAAGCACGGCGATAACGGCGGCGAAAGGCGCAACGGGCTAAGCGGCGCAAATCAAAACGGCGGTCAGGCAAATCAAAACGGCGGAAAGAACCGACACAAAAACCGCAATAAGAACCGCAGCGAGCGCGGTCAGGACGTAAAGATAGAACAGGGTGCTTCAGGCAAGGGCGGCAACCAAAACGCCCAAAGCAATAAGCAGAACTTTTCGGGCGGAAGGGCGGACGCTAACCAAAACGGCAAGCTCCCCCATCAAGGCGGACAAAACGGTCAGGCAAACGATAAAGCCGTGCAAAACGTGCTAAGCGGTTCAAATCAGGACGGTCAGCAAAACAACCGCAACCGCAAAAAGCATCGCGGAAATAAAAACCGCGTCAAGGCCAATGCCGAACAGCAAAAAAATAACTCTTAAAAAATGCGTAACCCCTTTACACTAAAAAAATAGTGTGATATAATAAGTAACGGTAAAAGGCGCAAAGCGTGCGTTTTTTGCTAAAAATTGGAAAACGCCGTACGGCATAACTTGTCGGTGCGGGAATTTAATATCTTTTAATGGAGGAATAAAGTTATGGCACACGTAATTAGTGATGAGTGCGTAAGCTGCGGCGCATGCGCTGCAACCTGCCCCGTAGGCGCAATAAGCGAGGGCGCTGATAAGTACGTTGTAGATGCAGACGTTTGCATCGACTGTGGCGCTTGCGAAGACGGTTGCCCCACCGGTGCAATCAAAGCCGAATAATTCAAGGCAAGAATGGAAGAGGCGGAGCGAGTGCGTTCCGCCTCTTTAATTACTACGGGTAAGAACGATTAAAAAATTATCAAAATAGTGCGCAAAAAATGGACTTGAGCAACCTGACCTTAAAAGAAGGTGAAACGGCGGAAGAGCTGTTTGACGATAAAATCATAATTCAAAACGTTTCGCTGTATCGTTTCACGTCGGACAGCGTTTTGCTGTCGCGTTTTGCACGCGCTAAGGTCAAGGACGACGTTGCCGACTTCTGTTCGGGAAGCGGTGCGGTCGGCTTCCATTTTCTGTGCCTGAATAAACATATAAATTCTTTAACCCTTTTCGAGCTACAGCCGTCGCTTGCGGATATGTCTAAAAGGACTGCGCAAGCAAACGGCTTCGACGTCACCGTTGAACAGGGCAGATTGCAGGAGATTTCATCTCATTACGACGGGCGCTTTTCGCTCATATTGTGCAATCCCCCGTACGAGCGCGGCGGCTTTGACAACAGCGTTTTCGAACGGGCAATCTGCCGTAAGGAAATAACCATAACGCTTGAAGAGATTATTCAAGTCGCTTCTAAAAAGCTTAAATTCGGCGGAAGATTAGCGATAATCAACAGGGCGGACAGGACGGCAGAGCTGTTTTATACTATGAAAAAGTACGGCATAGAGCCCAAGCGCATGCAGCTAGTTAAGGGCAGTGAAAACTCTTTGCCCTACCTTATTATGGCGGAAGGGGTCAAGGGCGGCAGACCTTCTATAGAGATTATGCCGACGATTATCAACACGCCGCAAAACGGAGGCAGTTCAAGATGATTTATTTCGTAGCCACGCCCATAGGCAATTTAAAGGATATTTCCCTTCGCGCGTTAGAAGTTTTGCGCTCGGTAGACGAAATCTACTGCGAAGACACGCGCCACACCATAAAGCTGTTAAACGCCTACGAGATTAAAAAGCCGCTTATCGCCTGCCATAAGTTCAACGAGAAGGAGGCGGCGGAAAAAATCATAGCATCCGCACGCGAAGGCAGGTCGGCGGCAATAGTTTCCGACGCAGGCATGCCCGTCATTTCCGACCCGGGAAATACTGTGTGCAAGGCGCTAACCGAAGCTGGGGTGGAATACACCGTAATTCCCGGCGCGAACGCGTTTTTATCGGCGTTAATTCTCTCTGCGCTCCCTGCGGACAGGTTCGCCTTTATAGGCTTTCTGCCCGACAAGGAAAAGGACAGAAAAGCCCTTTTGGAAAGGTATAAATGCTTAGACCTAACCCTGTGCTTTCACGTAGCTCCGCAGGACGTAGACCGCCATATATCATCGATTTATTCAGTTTTAGGCGCTCGGCGCGCCTGTGCGGTGAGAGAGATAACCAAACTGCACGAAGAGATTTTGCATTTCAACTTGAAAGACGGTTTACCCGGCGAAAAACGCGGCGAATACGTCTTAATCGTAGAAGGTGCAACTCAAGCAGAAAACCCCTTAAACAGCCTATCCGAAAAGGAGCATATTCTCTTCTATATGGAGCAGGGTATGGATAAAAAGGAAGCGCTAAAGGCTGCGGCTCGCGATAGGGGGGTGAGCAAGTCCGAATTATATCGCTTTGCCATAGATATATAGATTCTCTGTAAATATGCGTCGCAATACTGTGTCAGGCTGCGTTTTTCTCGGGTCATTTACGCATAAGTAAACTCCCCGTCGAAAATACTCGCCTTCCTTGTCTTGCTCGCATCTTTTCAGAGTGATAGGCTTGGGTGGGTTCCCGTCGCCAAAGCCGCGCACTCCTGCTCTTACTCGTTTCTTTTCAAAGCCGTAAGCCCGAATAAGGTGAAAAATTTTTTAAAAAATGTGAACCTTAATCTCGCTTTCCCTAAAGAATAGGGAAAGTGTCACGAACGAAAGTGAGTGACGATAGAGTTTGATATATTAAATAATCAAACCCAAATGATATAGCCCAAACACCCTGATAAGGTAAGGAACAAAATTATGAAAAAGAACAAAAAAGACGAATTAGCGGTATCGGCGGTTGCGCCTAAAAATACCGCAATAGTGCCTAAAGGTACCGAAAGTTCGCACGGCGACGATAAAGCTAAAACGGCTGCAAAAACGGCAACCGCTAACGCAAACGGTAAAATGACCATCTACGAATACGAAGAAAAGTACGTTAAGCGCCAAAACGTAAAGGCGGCAAAGACCTTTTTATACATTTTTATCGTATTCATTGCCGTAATATTTATATGGTGTCTCTTTTCGATAAGCAAGGCGCTTTACGATATGCACCCCTACGCAGGCTATGCGGCGGCGGCAGTTTCCGTGCTGATTTTTATACTGTTCTACATAGTGCCTATCGTTAAAATCTTCCGCACCGAACACTTTATAACTAACGTAAACTACAAGTCGGCGGCTAAGGCGAAAAGGCATAACAAAAAGACGCGCTACGAAGTGGCAAGCAAAATCGTAGAGCTGTGCAACACCGTTGCAGGCGTAGGTTGGTACGACAGTCTGACCGTAGAAAAGTTGGAAGCAGGCGTAAAATTCCACGACGACGCCGTAATAAAAGAACAGCTCACCGCGCTCTATACGGGTTCGGTTAAAAAGAGCGCAAAACAGGTTATCTTGCAAAGCTCTTTAAAGTCCGCAATGTATTCGGCGCTGTCGCAGGATAAAAAAATTGACACGATGATGATTGCGGTTGTCAATTTGCAGATGATTAAGGACATAATATTCCTATACGGCTTCCGCCCGTCGGAAACAAGGCTCGTTAGAATTTTTGCGGCAGTCGTTAAAAATTCGCTCGTGGCGTACGGGCTTGGCGGCGTAAAAATCGGTAACGGCATCGTGCGCACTATGGGCGACGCGGTCAAGGGCTTGCCCTTTCTCGGCGACATAATCTCCACTGTGGTAGACAGCTCCGTGCAAGGGCTTGCAAACGGCACTTTAACCGCCGTAATCGGCTTCCAGACCATTAAGTATCTCTCGGTTGAGTACAAGCTACAGAACATTTTAGACGACGTGGAAATTGCCGAGACCGAAGAAGAATTAGAAGCAACCTGCGAAGAGATTGAAAAGGAGCTTCGTTCAAAAAAGCGCGGAAAGGCTACGGCTTAAATAGCGAAATCGTCACTTGAATTGTAATTATGAAAACGGTAGTAGTAGGAATGAGTGGCGGGGTGGACAGCTCCGTCGCCGCCCTGCTTTTAAAAGAACAGGGCTACAACGTAATAGGGCTTTTTATGCTCAATTGGGAAGAAGAGGATTTATCCGGCGCGTGCACGGCAGAGAGCGATTTTGCCGACGTGCGCAGGGTATGCTCGCTGTTGGATATCCCCTATTATTCGGTCAATTTTGCCAAAGAGTATCAGGAGCGCGTGTTCAGCCACTTTTTAAAGGAATATGCGGCAGGCAGAACGCCTAACCCCGACGTGCTCTGCAACAGGGAAATCAAGTTCGGACCGTTTAGGGAATACGCCCTGTCCTTAGGCGCGGACTATATCGCTACGGGGCATTACTGCGGAATCGACCACGCAAAGGACGGTAGGCACTACCTTTTAAAGGCAAAGGATAGCGGCAAGGACCAGACCTACTTTTTAAATCAGGTCACTCAGCCACAGCTTGCAAACGTACTTTTTCCGCTTGCAAATTTAGATAAAGCTCAGGTCAGAGAGATTGCCGTGCGCGCCAATCTTGCAACGGCTAAAAAGAAGGATTCGACGGGTATCTGCTTTATCGGCGAAAGGAATTTCAGGAAGTTCTTGTCCGAATATCTGCCTGCAAAATCGGGCAAAATTCTCTCGCTTGAAGGCGAAGAAGTGGGCGAACATTGCGGACTTATGTACTATACGTTAGGTCAGCGCAGGGGGCTCGATTTGGGCGGCAAAAAGGGCGAAAGCGGCCGCTGGTTCGTCGTTAAAAAGGACTTGGAGCACAATATTTTATACGTCTCTCACGGCGACGAAACGCCGCTGTACTCTTCCGAGTGCAGGGTCAACGGGCTAAATTGGATAGGCGTAGACGCGCCCATATCGCCCTTTGAGTGTACGGCTAAATTCCGCTACCGACAGGGCGAACAGAAGGTTACTATTATCCCCGACGGCGACGAAGTTAAGGTTGTTTTTGCCGAACCCCAACGTGCGGTGACGGCCGGGCAGTACGCCGTGTTCTACGACGAAACGCGCTGTCTTGGCGGCGGCGTCATTCTATAACGGCTGTATTGAGCGCGCGGTTTGGTCAGGCGCGGCGGCGTGAACAAACGGACATAAAAGATATAGGGTATAAATAAAATGGAAAGAGTAGAAGAAAAATTTTTGCGCTACGTTCAGGTCGACACGCCGAGCAACGATGATAATTTTAATAACGTCCCTTCAACCGAATGTCAAAAAAATCTTGCCCTAATGCTCAAGGGCGAGCTTGAAGCGCTCGGCTTGCAGGCGGAGATAACCGAACACGGCTATGTCTATTCGGCTATTCCTGCCAACTGCCAAAGCAAGTATTCTATCGGGTTTATCGCGCATTTGGACGTCGTTTCAAGCCCTAAGGGCTACGGCGTTAAACCGCAGATAAAGGACGGCGTTATCACTTCGGACGGCACTACGATTTTGGGTGCGGACGATAAGGCAGGCGTTGCCGAGATTATGGCACTTGCCGAATACCTTGTCGCAAATCCCCAAGTCAAGCACGGCAAAATCGGCATTGCGTTCACCCCCGACGAAGAAATCGGTCACGGCGCAAAGCTGTTCGACGTGGAAAAGTTCGGCTGTGATTTTGCCTACACCGTAGACGGCGAAGAGCTCGGCGAAATTTCCTACGAAACGTTTAACGGCGCGTGCTTCGATTTGGAAATTACGGGCAGAAATATTCACCCTGGTCAGGCGAAGGGAATTATGGTTAACGCCATAGTATTAGCCAACGAATTTATAAATTGCCTGCCGATAGACGAAAGACCGGAGATGACCGAAGGCAGAGAAGGTTACTACTTCGTAACCGATATTCAAGGCGGCGTGGAAAGCTGTAGCGTTCACGGAATAATAAGGGAACACGACAAGGCTAAGTTTTCAAAGAGCAAGGCGTTCATTGCCGATACGGTGGCAAGCTTGAATAAAAAGCACGGTGGGCGTATAGCTTTAAAAATGCGTGACCAATATTATAACTGTGCGGAAGTGATTGCGCCGCATATGCACCTTGTGGAAAACGCCAAAGCCGCTATGGAAGAGTTGGGCGTTAAGCCTTTAATCTTCCCCATAAGGGGCGGTACGGACGGCTCTTCGCTGTCGTTTATGGGCTTGCCGTGTCCCAATATCTGCACGGGCGGCCTTAACGCGCACGGCTTGGACGAGCGCATTGCAATAGACGATATGCATAAGGTGGTAGAGATTTTGCTGGGGATTGTAAGCAGGTACGCTTGTTAAGTTAGCGCTCTTCATATATACTTCGCAATAGTTCGTCGCCTTTTACGTTTTGGCTCAGTCATTTACGCTTAAGTAAACTCCTGTCGCCAAAGCCGCAGGCTCCTGCTCTTGCTCGCATCTATGAAGAGACGGAATCCCAAATAAGGTGAAGAATGTTATAAAAATAAATTTAACCATATTTATTCTTTATTCTTTGATGAATAAGGAACATACTCAGATAAGAGGAAGAGAATTTAAAAACCCCGTCATTGCGAGCCGACGGTTAGTCGGCGTGGCAATCCCAGACTTTTAAGGGGCGGACTTACTCTCGCCCTTCACAAAAACAAGAGATAACGCAGCGTAGTTTGTGCCGACGAGTATCCGTAGCTCAGTTGGATAGAGCACGAGCCTCCGACGCTCGGTGCCGCTGGTTCGAATCCAGTCGGGTACACCAAAAAAACCCAAGCCGAATATTGGCTTGGGTTTTTCTTTACTTTTTAATTATACGTTTGATTTGTGATTTGTTGGTCAAACAATCAAGCAATTAAGACACGCAGTCAAGGCATTGCCTTGCTTGACCTGTGTTGGGTTGGTCAAGTGTTTAGCAATTAAGAAAACCTGCCGCAGGTCACACCCACTGTTTGACGGGTGATGGGCTGGTCAAGTGTTTAGCAATTAAGATACGTAGTTAAGGCATTGCCTTATTTGGAGAGTTTGCAGATATATTCCTTAGCGCCGTTGATTTCAAATGCGCAGTCTTCCTTGTAACCATCAACGTTCAAAACGTGGAAAGCAAAAACGGTTACGTCAGTTTCGGAACTGCAGATTTCGTTTACCTGCTGCTGGGTAAGGATGAGCTTACCGTTTGCGTCAGGGTAGATATTCTTAGCGAAAAGGGGATAGCAAGCGCCGCCGTTGTCAGGGTCGCCAACGCAAATCTGCGTCATAGTGTTAGCTGTGGTAACTGCAGAGCCGTCTTCGTACTGAATAACGAAGGTATAGTCGGTGGTCTTACTGCAAGCCGATACTGCAAAAGCGCAAGCGAATACTGCGCATACGACCAAGAGTACGACTGAAACTCTTTTTAATAATTTTTTCATAATATTAACTCCTTAAAAGGTTTTTAATTAACTTAATTAGTTGGCGGAATAGCTAATGTGTTCCATATAGCAGCCAAAGCACATCCAACCTCGGTTGTCGCCTGCACCGCCGTTTTTAGCGATAAGGCTGTTGAGAATATCTACGATTTTTTTGTCAGCTTCGACTAAGCCGTACATATCGCCCGTGTTTGCCTTAGCCGTCTTAAGGTATTCGACCATATCTGCCTGAGCCGACTGGCTTATCGTGCTGAAAATATTTTTATTTATAAGCGTTTCAACGGAAGAGTAATTCATACCGTTTAATTCGCTCATAAAGAAGCTTGTATAGACCATATTGATATAAACGGGCTTTGAATAGTCGGGGTTGCCGTTAGCGTCTGCGCTATAATATCTGTCGGTAGTGCTGTCGTAAACGGCGTTAATGCCGAGATAGATAAACGTACCGTTTTCGTCGTACGTCCAAGCGCCGCCGTTGGTCGAGCAGTGCATAAGCTTATCAACGCTCTCGTGATAGGTTATATCGAAGGTGAAGCTGCCCGTTACCTGTTCAGCGATAACTAAGAGAAGGTAAATCGTCTCGCCTTCGGAAAGGGTCATATACTTGTTGAACGAGCTGTACGTGGTTGCGCCCGTAAAGCTATCGAAGTCCTGAACGCCGTTGCAGAAGGCAATATTGGTGCTTGAAAGCCCGTCGTCGTTCATCTTGAAGATTGAAAGGTCGGGCTGACTGCCTGTGTAGTCGCGGATTTGATATACGCCGTCCTTAGGCGCGGTAAACTTGTAGTAAATACCGTTGGGCTTGGTAAGGGGGTATTCAACCTTGCCTTCAATCATATCAGTCTTAGTGCCAGACGCCGTAGGGATTGTATCGAATCCGATTTCGTAGGCGTTGAAAATGGTCAAGCCCTTAGTTATATCCGTATCCCTAAGGCAGCTTTCGCCTTCAGCGTGGGTCTTGCCATAGTGGTCGTAGTAGAAGCAGAATTCAAGCCACTCGTTCTCGTGTGCGGCTGCGCCGATTTCCTTTTCGTACTCGGTTACGAACGCTTCTGCCCAAGATTTAAGCTGTACGGATACGGGCATAAGCTGATAGGGCTTTTCCAACATATCCAACATATGGTGGTAATCCTTAAGGGGGGTCGCGAAGTCCTTATCGCCGATTTTTACGGTGAAGGACAATACGCTGTTGCCGTCTTCGCTCTCAAGCGTTACGGCATACTTGTAGTAGGACATCAAGTACAAGGTAGCGTAGTCGGAAGCGCCGTCGTGTTCAAAGTGGTTGTTGACGGTATGCTGTTCGCTCCAAGGGGTGATGTTCGTAAGAGAGATATAGAGAAGGGGACCGTCACTGCTTCCCACATGGTAGAAGCCGTCGTCGCCGAGCACCGTGTCTACGTAGTGTTCGTACTTGCCGCCGGCAAACGTGCCTGAAGCGGCTTCCCTTATAACGTCGAGCGAATCAACGTCGCTGCTAACCTTAGAAGTGCGGATATTCGTAATCTTAGCACAGTCTAAACCGATACTCTCTTCGTCGGGGTCGCCTTCGTCCTTTTGGTATATAAACGTAAGCACTGCCGTCTTATCGCGGTCTGCAACGTAGCAGTCGTAGGACGTCCACTTGTTGTCAGTTCCCGACCAACCGTCGCCGTTTATAAGCTGACCGTCGAGAAGTACGTATAAGATATCCCTGTCCTTTTCGGACGATACTAAGTAGTCGAACGAGAGCATATCGTCCTTTTTAAGTTCAATATCTATGTGCAAGGTGGCGTAGGAATTCTGCTTGCCAGAGTTGGTTACGGTTATAACCTTGCCGTAGGTTTCGTCGGTTCCCGTCGTCCAAGGCCAAGCGTATTCGTCCGAAGCGTCCTGCCAATAGGTTGCTTTAAGTCCGCTTGCGCTTGCCGCAGCCGCCATTTCCGAAGAAACGGGCATAGAAACGTCGGGCAGTTCTCTGTCTGCGCTGCTGCCGCCGCCCGTACTGCCGCCGGGATTTTCTTCGCCCGAGACGTCCTGAACGTAGTCGTCGGAAGCGTATTTTTTAAACAGCTCCTGCCAGAACTGAACGTTGGGCTGACCGCCTGATTCCTTAAAGGCAATCATACCGTATCTGTCGATGACTACGGTCGTGGGGGCGGTGCTTATGTTAAACCTGCTCTGAATTCCCGCCGTGTCAACGCACAGGGGGAAGGTGAGATTAAAGGTGTCTTCGTACTTTTTAACGAAGTCCGCTACGTTTTTATCAGTGTAACCTGCAAAGCAAACGCCAATTACTTCCACGTTGCTCTTTGCGGTGGTGTAAGCCGCCTGCAGGGCGGGGAATTCTTGAATACAGAAGGTACAGGTAGGATACCAGAAGTTGAGCACGACGGCTTTTTTCTGCGACAAAATGGTGGAAAGCTTATAGTTCTTCGTACCCGTATAACCTTCGTCGTCGGCGCGGTAGTCCTTCAAGGTGAAGTCGTTCATAATTTCGCCCAAGGAATAGATTTTATCTGCCGTAGCCGCTTGGCTTATAACCTTTGAAGGTATAGAGATATCGATTGCTTCTCTCTTTTCAGGGTTAGTGGTATAGGTTGCGCCTTCTTCAATATAGTAACCTGTAGGCAAGGTGTCTTCGTCCACGACGAGCGAGTAATTGCCTAAGGAAAGATTGAAGTTGATAACGCCGTCTTTGGAAATACCCGACCTGACTTTAGTGCCGCTTGAGTTGAGCGCGTTGACCCTTATGCCGTCGAGCTTGAGCCCGCCGGCAGAGCGTACGTTAACGGTGTACTTTTCGCTCGTCTCTACGTCGGTAGTGCCGCCTTCCGAAGGTTTAAAGGCAGGGTAGTTGGTGTTCTTAGAACCGCAGCCTGCAATTCCGAATGAAAGAATAACGGCAGTAACGCCTGCAATAATTTTGGTGAACTTTTTCATAATTACCTTTTGTTATTTTTACTTAATTGCGCAGTAACGCATAATAATTTCAATAATCATTTTATAATACGGTCGGATAAAAGTCAAATAATTAGGCAGTTGGTTGCATTTATAATTTGTATAAATTAATATTATCTAGTAGGATTTGCGCTTTGAAAATAAACTTCGTAATAGTTCGTCGAGCTGTGGCAACTCTCGGTCATTTACGATTTAGTAAATTCCTTCGAGTTTTCCGCGCTCTCCTGCTCTTACTCGTTTCTTTTCAAAGGAACATACCCCGAATAAGGTGAAAATTATTTAAAAACTTTCAACCTTAATCTTGCTTTCCCTGAAGAACAGGGAAAGTGTCACGAACGAAAGTGAGTGACGATAGAGTTTGACGTTTCTAATAATCTAACCACATTTATTCTTTCTTCTTTATTCTTTGACAAACCATGTGCATACCCCAACAACGTATTATTCATAGTTTATGCGCATAAAAATAAAAGGCTCGGCGAAGGGATTTCGCCGAGCCTAAGTTCGTATAATACCGTGCAAAATTTTTATAAGGGGAAATTAATCTTCTCAAACGCCCTGTCGTCGTCAAAGTAGGCGTCGGCGTCAAGGTGTGCGCCGAGCGCGCTCATAACCTTTGCAACGGTCATCTCAATCGTCATATCGTAGGAAATTTTAACGTTGTCGGGCAAGTGCTTCATACTGTCGTACACCTTAGCCCTGCTCATAACGGGTCCGATTATTACTTCTACGCCGCACTTTTTGCAGTAGTCGGCAAAGCGTAAAAAGTTCAAATTATCGCCCTGCGTGCAAATCGTACCGCTGTGCGAGAGCTCTATAATGACGGCGTTGGGCTTGACTTCGTCAAAGTCGTATACGGCAAAGTTCAAAAGCGAGCGCATGGTTATTAAAATAACGCCGCCCGAAAGCGCGGGGTCGCAACCTTTTTTGCGGTTGTTTTTAATCTGCTCTAAGGTGGGCAGGTAGGGCGATTGATTAAAAATTACTTCGCCGTTGACTATTTCCGCAAGGTAGGCGTTTAGCGCCGAGTAATAGTGACCGCTGATTTCCGAAGGATAGGTAAGGCGTGAACCCAAGTGAATTTTGCAGTTTTCCCATTCGTTTGCAAAAGCGCAGTAAACGCCGTGCAAGCCCGTCTTTTCAATAAAGTCCACTGCGCCCGCAAAGTTGGTTACGCCGTTAGAGCGGCTGTCGGTTAAAGGGTACAGCGCCGAAACGAATACGATGGGCAGGGGGTAGTCGCAGAACACCTGCGAAAACCAATTGACCGTAAAGCACAGAGTGTCCGTGCCGTGCGTAATAATCACGCCGTCGTAAAGGGAAGTGTCCGCGGCGGCAACGCAGTCGTAAATTTTTTTCAGGTCGGAAGGCTGAACGTTTTCGCTTAAGACGTTTACGGGTGAAACTTCGTCGAATTCAATATCGCCGTGCGTCCTCGTGCGGTAGGCGGAAATGAGCATCTTTCTGCTTTTAACGTCTAAAGATACGTTTTCGCCTTCCGTTTCGCTGCCTATCGTGCCGCCCGTAAAAATAACCAAAATTTTCTTTTTCAAAGCCGTGCCTTCCTATAAGAGATTTATCTGCATTTTATTTCTTGCTACGGCATAATTTTACTACACACGGCGTTCAAAGGCAAACGCTTTTAAGCACGTTTTTTGCGCGCTTTTGCGTGTTGAACTAAATTTAATTTTTACTATTGATTATTGCAAAGCAACGTGATATAATTAGGCTATGATATTTTCGGGGGAATTTATTATGAATAACTTTTTTTACTATACGCCGACGGCCGTCTACTTCGGCAAGGGCAGCGAAGAAAATCTTGACGAGATTTTAAAGCAGTACGGCTTTAAAAAGGTGCTCTTGCACTACGGCGGTCAAAGTGCGCAAAAAAGCGGACTGTTACAGCGCATTAAGTGGGCAATCGAACGCGCAGGCGTGGGGTATACGGAGCTGGGCGGCGTTCAGCCTAATCCCCGTCTTTCGCTCGTTAATCAGGGCATATCCCTGTGCCAACGCGAAAAAGTCGACCTTATTTTGGCGGTTGGCGGCGGCAGCGTTATAGACAGCGCAAAGGCAATCGGCTTGGGCGTAGCAGGCGGCGGCGACGCGTGGGATTTCTACAGCCGCAAGCGCGAGCCTGAAAAATGCCTACCTATAGGCGTGGTGTTAACCATATCCGCGTCGGGCAGTTCAATGAGCAATTCTTCGGTTATAACTAACGACGAAATTTGCGAAAAAAGGGGCTTGAGCTGTGACTTGACGAGACCGACTTTCGCAATTTTAAACCCCGAACTGACGGTCAGCGTTTCACCTTACCAAACTGCGTGCGGCGGTGCGGATATATTTATGCACACGGCGGAAAGGTATCTCGCCGCAGGCGGAAATATGATGCTCACGGATAAGCTATCCGAAGCGCTTTTGACCACCGTTATTTCATCTACTAAAAAGGCGTTGCAAAATCCCAACGACTACGACGCCCGTGCAGAGCTTATGTGGGCGGAAAGCCTTTCCCATAACGGGCTTACGGGGTGCGGTACGGACGGCGGCGATTGGGTAGTGCATTGGCTGGGTCACGAGCTGTCTGCTCTCTACGACGTTGCGCACGGCGCGGCGCTCACCGCAGTATGGGGCAGTTGGGCAAGGTACGTCTATAGAAACTGCCTTAACAGGTTCCACCGTTTTGCCGTAGAAATTATGGGCGTAAGACCCAACGGCACAAGGGAAGAGCTTGCGCTCAAGGGCATAAACGCCTGCGAAGATTGGTTTAAGTCAATCGGTATGCCCACCGCGCTTTCGGGTTTAGGTATCAACCCCACCGACGACGATTTGCGCCTGATGGCTCGCAAAATGGCGGCAAAGTGCAACGGCGCAAAGGGCAGTTGTATGTCGTTGGGGGAGAATGATTTCTATAATATTTACCTTAACGCATTAAATTAACGCTCTTCATATATACTTCGCAATAGTATCGTTGCCTTTACGTTTTGGTACTTCACATTAAAAATGGAACAAAATCTTACCTATAAAAATCCCGTAATATTCGCCGACTATTCCGACCCGGACGTTATACGAGTCGGCGATTATTTTTATTTAATATCTTCGTCGTTCAACTTCGTTCCCGGCGTGCCGATATTGCGTTCGCAAAACCTCGTCGAGTGGGAAATAGTAAACTACGTTATAAAGCGGCTACCCTTTAAAAGGTTTGACGGCAAGGTACTTGCAGGCGATGGCGCGTGGGCGCCTTCCATAAGGCAACACGGCGGCAAATTCTACTGCGTGATTCCCTTCCCCGACGACGGTATTTACGTCTCCGAGAGCGACGATATCGAAGGCGAATGGTCGCCCCTGCGCCCCTTGATTGTAGGTAAGGGCATTATCGACCCCTGCCCTATCTGGGACGGCGATAAGTGCTATCTCGCCGTAGCCTTTGCCCGTTCAAGGGCGGGGTTCAATTCGGCGATAGGGCTTTATGAAGTTACGCCCGATTTAACACGGTGCGTATCGGACGGCTATAAAATAATCTACGACGGCAGGGATAACAACCCCGTTATAGAAGGTCCTAAATTCTATAAGCGCAACGGCTATTTTTATATACTCGCGCCTGCAGGTTCGGTCAAAAGCGGTTGGCAGGTGGCGTTGCGCTCCAAATCGGTGTACGGACCTTACGAGAGCAAGATTATTTTAATGCAGGGAGATACGCTCGTCAACGGACCGCACCAGGGCGCGCTCGTGGACGCGGCTGACGGCACCGATTACTTTTTGCATTTTCAGGATATGCGCCCCTACGGCAGAGTAGTGCATCTTCAGCCCGTAACCTGGCAGGACGGGTGGTGCATCTTAGGAAAATCTGGCTACGACGGCATTGCAGGCACGCCAGTAGACGGCGGCGAGTACCCCGTTAAAATCAAGACGAACGCCGAGTTGCCTTCCTGCGATAGCTTTACGGGCAGGCTTTCCCCTATGTGGCAGACGCCTGCAAACCCGACGGAAGGTTGGGGGTGGGTCAACGGCGGCTTAACGCTTAACTGCCTGAATTACGACTGCGAAATTCAAGAGTTGCCGACCGCCTTGACGACTATGGTTATGGGCAGAAATTTTACTTCGTCCTGCGCCTTTACGCTCTTTGGCAAAGATGACGGCGACGAAGCCGGTTTTGGCATAATAGGCAGAGAGAGCGCCTACGTTTCGGTGGTGTATGAAGGCGGCGAATATCTTCTACGCTACGGCGTTTCGGGCGACGGCGGCGAGCGCGTTTTGTCGCAAACCCCGTTAAATTGCGGCGGCGTTAAGGTCGAGCTTAAGGGCGTTAACCGTGATATATACCGCATTGAATGTACCTTTTCGGTTGAAGGTAACGTCTTGCTGCACACCTTTTTCGCTCGCGAAGGCGTGTGGGTAGGCGCAAGGTTTGCGCTGTTTGCAAGAAATAGAAAAGGCAGCTCTTCTGGTTATGCCGTATTTCGCTCATTCGAGCGAAATACATAGCGCTTTGTAAATAAACTTCGTGTAAGTATCGTCGCTTTTGCGTTTTGGCTTGGTCGTTTACGTCTATGTAAAATCCCGTCGCCAAAGCCGCGCTCTTCTTGCTCTTACGCTTTTCAAAGGAACGTACCCAAACAATGTGAAAATTATAACCTTAAAAAACTTACGGCACGCCGAGTTTTCGGCGTGCCGTTTAAAATGCAATCGACATTTTTTTAAAGTTCTTCGGCGTTCTGGTCCAAATAGCCCTTGCCGTAAATTTCCTTTGCGGAAGAGATAATCATAAACGCGTTTTTGTCCTCTTCCTTGACCACGTCTCTAAGTCGGGGGCACATAAAGGACTTAACCACGCACATAAGCATAACCTTGTCTTCTCTCGTGTAAGCGCCCTTTGCGTCGATGAGCGTTGCGCCCGTATCGACTTCCTTTAGCAGCCTTTCGGTTATGCTTTCCTGCTTATCCTTATCGGTGATGATATAGACCATCTTTGCAGAGCTACCGCCGTACAGCACCCAATCGAACACAAGGGTAAACACCACTACCGAAAGCGCGGTGTAGAACAGCGTTTGAACGTCGGGCTTAATCAAAAGAGAGCAGGTCACTATAGCCATATCGGTAAATAGCGAAATCATGCCCGTGGGTATGTGGCGGTATTTCTTTCTTAAAAGCTTTACGATAATATCCGTGCCTGCGGTCGAAGCACCCATACGGAAGATAAAGCCCATACCTACGCCGAAGAGCGCGCCGCCGACTACCGCGCCTATAATGTACTGAGTTGCGGGGTCCATACCTGCGGTAAAGGGTAAGACGTTTAGTCCCTTTGCGCCGAGCGCAAGCTCCCACGCGCTCATCATAAGTGCGGAAACGACCGTAGCATAACCCGTTGAAAGCAGGAATTTCCAGCCGAAGAAGATGAGCCCGAGTATGAGCATAGGCACGTTTAAAATGATTAGCCATATACCTTGTGGTACTTGGGGTATGAAGTGATTTATGATAATCGAAATACCCGTCATACCGCCCGAAGACAGGTTTGCAGGCGAGACGAAAAGGGAGATGCCCGTCGAATAGATAAGACAGCCTAAAGTTATAATCAGATATTTTTTAATCGTTTCCCAAGCCGCCTGCTTTTTGCCTGAAAGGCGTACTTTTTTAGTTTTTTTATCCATTTGCCGACAACCCCTTACGAGTATTTGCTAACTCAATCATTATGCGCATATATTATATTTTATTCATTATGCAAAGTCAATTATCGGGCGTCCATATTCTTTACATTTTTAAAATAATGTAATATAATGTCGGCGAATGTGAGAGCTAAAGGAAGGGCGTTAGGAGTTGACTAAGGTTAAAGCGCAAAAAAAGAGATATTCGCTGTTTACAGGCAAACAGCTTTTATGGCTTATTCTGCCCATCGTAATAGAGCAGATTTTTTCCACTTCGTTGGGATTTATCGACTCTATAATGGTGTCGAATATGCCCGGCGACAGCCAGAGCGCAGGTCTTGCCGTAACCAATATGGATTATCTCAACAACCTGATAATACAGCTCTTTTCGGCTTTTGCGACGGGCGGCGCGATTATAACTTCGCAGTTTTTGGGCGCTAAGAATAACGAGAGCGCAACTAACAGCGCAAAGCATATGCTCGTAATTGTCGTGCTTATGTCTTTTTTAATCGCGGCGGCGTGCCTTGCGCTAAACTATCCCCTGCTGCGCCTTTTGTATAGCGATATAGACCCAAACAGCGCAACGTTTAGCTACCAAAGAATCTACTTCTACATAACGGCGGCGTCCTTCCCGTTTATCGGCTTGTTCAACGCCTGCGCGGCTCTTTTAAGGGTACAGCGCAAGAGTACGATAACTATGATAAGCGCGGCAATGAGCTGTGTTTTAAACGTGGCTGTCAACGCCGTATTTTTATACGTTTTAAAGCTCGGCGTAATGGGTGCGGCGCTCGCAACGCTCATCTGCAGGGCTATTCCCGCCGTATTTATGCTCGTCGTTCTCGGCAATAAAAAGAACGACGTCTGCGTAAAAATCTTTGAAAAATTCCGCTTTGACGGCGCAATGATTAAAAAGATTTTGAAGATTGCCATACCGTCCGGTATCGAGAGTGCGCTCTTCCAGCTCGGAAAGCTTATGACGTCGACCTTCGTCAACGTAGGCTGTTATATCACCGATACGGGCGCGGTGGACGCGGCAGGAAACGCGATAACGGTAAATACTCAGGCGCTCGGCAATTCGATTGCAAACAACATAAACAACTTTGCGTCGGTGGTAGGCAGCGGCGTAGGCACTTCCTGTCTTACCGTAATCGGTCAGGCGGTGGGCACGGGCGATATCGACCAAACTAAATATTATATGAAAAAGATGTTCGTAATCTCGTACGCGGCAAACGCCGTCTGCGTTGCGCTGTTTATGGGGCTTACGCACGTACTCGTTAATTGTTGGGGCTATGGCGACGAAGCCTGCAATATTGCAAAGAACTGTCTGTACTTCTGCCTTGCCTTCCAATTTGTAACCTATCCGCTGTCTTTCACGACGCCGGGCATTTTAAAGGCGACGAGCGACGTAAAGTACGTTATGTACTGTGCGGTTACTTCTATGATTGTAATGAGAGTGGGCTTATGCTTTATACTCACAACCGATAAAATTCCGGGCTTGCCCCAGCTCGGCGCGTTCGGCTATTGGATAGGTATGTGTTCGGATTGGGTGTTGCGTTCTATACTCTTTATCGCAAGGCTGCTTTCAGGCAGGTGGAAGCGTTCTTCAGGGCTGTTTAAGGATAAGGCTTTAGCGCCTGCAGGCAACGCGCCGCAAGATAGCGGCGAGCAGGAATTACAGCCTACGGAAAACCAAGATAACGAAGGGGGGAATTTATAATGTTCAGGCAGATGTTTGAAGAAAAGTATATCCGCTTTAAGGGCGGTAAACCTAAGGCGTTCACCATGAGCTACGACGACGGCATAAAGGCAGATTTGCGCCTTTTGGAAATAATGAAAAGTTACGGCTTAAAGGGTACTTTCAACCTTAACTCACGCCTTTTCGATTGTGAAAATTGGCACGGCAGGTTGGACGAAGAGAGCACCTATAACGCCTTCGTTGGCTGTGGACAGGAAATCGCCCTGCACGGCGCAAGGCATATCTTTTTAAACAAAGTCCCCCTGCCCGAAGCTATAAGGGAAGTTGTGGACAACAGGCAGTATTTAGAGAGCAAGTTTGAAAGGATAGTCAGGGGTATGGCGTACGCCTACAACGGCTTTAGTCAGGACGTTAAAAGGGTGCTTAAGGATTTAGGCGTTGCCTATGCTCGTACGACTAAGCCCACCTACGGCTTTTCCATTCCCACCGATTGGTTAGAGCTTGACCCCACCTGCCACCACACGGACGCAAGGCTATCCGAGCTTGCGGATAAGTTTATTAATCGTTCGCCCGAAGACGAGTTTAAACACAGAGAAGGTTGGCTCTTCTATCTTTGGGGGCACAGCTACGAGTTTGACGACGATAACAATTGGGAAGTTATCGAAAATTTAGCTAAAGAATTAAGCGGCAGAAGTGATATCTGGTTTGCAACTAATATCGAAATTTACGATTATATAACCGCCTATAACAGCCTTGTGTTCTCACTCGACGGCGAAAGGGTGTATAACCCGTCGTCTCAGTGCGTTTGGATAGAAGTGCGCGGAAAGACTTACGCGGTTGAAAGCGGAAAGACGGTCGTTTTCGCTCGCGAAGAATAATAGTAAATTTGAATTACCCCCTTGAAATTTCTTTCTGGGGGTATTATAATATATAGGCGTAACAATCTCCACCCCTAATTGTTCTAAGCGAAAAATTCTTTGATAAACTTGCGTAAGTCCTTTTGCTGTACGTCATTGTACAGCTTCAAGAACTTCCACAACTTTCTCTGTGAATTTTTCAGCTTATAACCGCAAGCGTCTTGAACGGAAGTTTTTTCGTCGTTTGTCAAGGCAAAGACCGCAGACATATAGAGATGTGTTTTCAAGGGTATTAACGCCGATAGGGTCAAAAAACTTCATTCAAGAAATTAGTGATGGGGGTTGTTACGCCTAGGCGTAATTTTATGTGGGGTGAATAAAATGATTTTAGATTTATTCAGTTTAAAGGGCAAAGTGGCAATCGTAACGGGCTCTAACACGGGGCTCGGTCAGGGCATCTGCAGGGCGTATGCCGAAGCAGGCGCAAAGGTCGTCGGCGTTTCAAGGAGACCTTCTACCGAAACGGAAGAGCTTATCGGCAGCGAAAACTTCTATAACGTAATCGCCGATTTATCTTCCGTAGACGTCATTCCCGAAGTTATTGAAAAGACTTTGGAAAGATTTGGCAGAATAGATATTCTCGTCAACAACGCAGGTATAATCAAAAGGCAGGATTCCATCGAATTTTCCGAAGAGAATTGGGACAGCGTTATGAACGTCAATTTAAAGACGGTGTTCTTCTTGACGCAAGCCGTTGCAAAACAGTTCTTAAAGCAGGGCAGCGGCGGCAAGGTAATTAACATTGCGTCAATGCTTTCCTATCAGGGCGGCATAAGGGTGCCTTCGTACACGGCGAGCAAGTCTGCAATCAAGGGAATCACCATGACCCTTTCCAACGAATGGGCAAAGTACGGCATCAACGTAAACGGAATAGCACCCGGATATATGGCAACCAACAACACTCAACAGCTCCGTCAGGACGAAGAGCGCAGCGCCGACATTCTTTCCCGTATCCCTGCAGGCCGTTGGGGTACTCCCGCCGA
>JBJEVB010000038.1:39977-54709 GCA_051884155.1 Candidatus Coproplasma sp.
CCTAATAAGGTGAAGAAAAAACCGCGTCATTGCGAGCCGAACCTGAAAGGGGCGGCGCGGCAATCCCATCGGGTAAGTTGTTACTACTTCTAATAATTATAACCAAATTAATAATAAAGGCGGAATTGTAAAGGCGGTCCGCCCTTTAATCTATGAGATTGCCACGACGTCCGCAACTTAAGTTTCGTCCGTCTCGCAATGACGACCTTAAAATTTAAAGCGGTGAGCTCAAACGAGCTCACCGCACTTTGTTACTGCATTTTTAAACTACGTTCTTGCGCCCACGTTTGGTCAAGCCGCACTGCCGCCTGTGGGCGTTACGGGTATCATAACCGTTGCGCCGTTTTCGCCCGTCATAACTTCGGGGAGTTTTCCGTCCCACTTGTCAAGGTACTCAACGTACTTAAGGTATTCGGAGATGAGTTTAATCTCTTCTGAAGACTTGCCCGTAAAGTCGATATCGTATCTTGTGGAAACTACGGGGGTTGCAATCTCAACGCCGTTTTCGTCCGTCTCCGTTACGTACTCGGTTACTTCCGTTTCGTTAATTTTAAAGCCGAGCATACGCGCAACTTCGATTGACTTTGCCTTGAGTGCGTCGGCTTCAGCCTGTGCAACGAGCACCTGCGCTTTAGCGTCTGCGTTAGCTGCGACGAGCTTTGCTTCCGCCTGGCGCTTAGAAACTTCTAATTCCTTTTCCGCGTTGATAATCGCCGTCTCCTTTTCGTATTCAGCCTTAAGCTTTTCCTGCTCTGCAATCATCTTGTCTTCAACCGTCTTTTCAAACGCGTCCGAGAAATCTATGTTGGTCAAAACGACGGTATGTACGGTTACGTAGTAGTTTGCGCCGATAGCCGCCTGTACAGCGGCTTCTACTTCGGGGGAAATGCTCGACCTCGTTTCGATAATCTTCATTGCCGAATACTTGGAGAGAACCGACTTGCATTTTTCAATCGTAACCGACTGAATTCTGTTGGATAAGGTGTCGAGCGTGCCGTAGTTGTTGGCAATCTCAATGCCCTTTTCGGTGTTAATCTGGTACTGCAAGGTCATATTCACGTCCATAGTCTGCGCGTCGGAAGAGTACGCTGTCGTCTTTATGTCGAGATTTTGAACCTTAGCGTCGTACTTTTCATAGCTCTCCGTAACCCAGAAATCGAAGTAAGTGCCGGCCGTTCTTACCGCGTGTGCTTCGCCAAGGTGTTTAACTACGGCTACTTCGCCAGCCTGCACGGTGTGGAAGCTGAACGGGATAAGCAAAAAGAGTATAAACGCCGCTACTGCGCCTGCAAGCGTCAAGCCGCCCGCCACGGGCTTTTTAACCGCAAGCCTGCCCCTGCCTAAGTTGGGGCGCATGCCCGTAATCAGGCAGACTGCAACTGCAATGCACGCCGCCGTGATTGCGGCAAAAATAATGCCTAAAATAATTCCGATTGTCATATTTTTTCTCCTTTTTTTCGGGGTGGTTTTTAATTTTTTTAAGTCCGCCGCCGTCATTTGTTATTTATACTTTTTTAATCTAAGCAAAAGCTTTAAACGCCCTTGCTCTTTTTTCTTGCGATTGCCCCTTCAATAAGCTTTTGAAGTTCAACACAGGGGATAATCGCAACCGAAACGCCTATTGCAACCAGCCATTCCCAAACGTTCAGGGGTGCGGTGTGGAATACGGTGTTTACGCCGGGGATAACTACTACCGCAACGGTCAGCGCAATGCCGAGCAATGCGGATAAATCTAAGAACTTGTTCGAGAAGAACTTTTTATTCAGCACGCTGTGCCTTTGAGAGCGCAGATTGAACGAGTGTACAAGCTGTATAAAGCACAGCGATACGAACGCCATAGTAGACGCTTCGACCGTACTGCCCATCACGAAATATCCAAGACAGAAGCTAGTCATAACGAGCGCAGCCTGCATAACGCCCTGCACGATTATATCTTTGCCCATATTGCCCGAGAACAGCGATTTATTGCTCTTTCTCGGCGGCTGAGCCATAACGTCGCTTTCAGCCTTTTCGACGCCGAGCGACAGGGCGGGGAAGGAGTCGGTTACAAGGTTTACCCACAGTATCATTACGGGGGTTAAGAATACGAAGTCGGGGTTTGTTGCGCCCACGACGCCTACGAGCACTACCGAAGCAATGAACAGGCATATGACTTCCGCAATGTTTGCCGAAAGCAAGAACTGGATTGCCTTAGTTATGTTAGAGAATATCTTTCTGCCTTCTTCAACCGCACCTACGATTGTTGCAAAGTTGTCGTCCGTAAGAATCATATCGGCGGCGTCCTTGGATACCTGCGTACCCGTAATGCCCATACCTATGCCGATGTCCGCTTCCTTTATAGACGGTGCGTCGTTTACGCCGTCGCCCGTCATTGCAACGACCTTTTGTTGGTACTTAACCGCCTTGACTATGCGCACCTTGTTTTCGGGGCTGACCCTTGCAAACACGGCGTATCTTCCTATGTTTTCGTTTAGCTCGTCGTCGCTCATTTTATCGAGCTGTGCGCCCGTAGCGCATAAATCTTCGTCGCGTAAAATGTCGAGCTCTCTTGCAATCGCCTTTGCCGTTTCAATGTGGTCGCCCGTAATCATTATCGTGCGTATACCTGCCGAACGGCATTTAGCAACCGCGCTCTTGACTTCTGCTCTCGGGGGGTCAATCATACCCATCAAGCCTACGAAAATCAGCTCTTCTTCGTCGAGCTTTTCGCCGTCCGTATAAGCCGCCGCAAGCACCCTTAACGCCTTATGCGCCATATTGCCGTTGGCTTCTTTAATGGCGGTTATATCGTCTTCGGTTATGGGTAAAACCCGACCGTCCTTTAATATATATTTGCACCTTGAAATCAGCATATCGGGCGCGCCTTTGGTGTAGCTTACCAAACTGCCTTCGTGCTCGTGGACGGTGGTCATAAGCTTCCTTACGCTGTCAAAGGGTTTTTCGTTCACTCGGGGATATGCGGCGGTCAACGCCTTAAAATCGTCGCCGTTCTCTTTAGCGTAGGCAACCAACGCCGTTTCGGTCGGGTCGCCGACTAAGCCGTCGTTCGTTTCAGCCGCGTCGTTGCACAGCGCCATAATTTTTCTTAATAGGCTTTCGTCTTTATCGGGGCAGTAGCACTCTTTAACCGTCATCTTGTTTAAGGTTAAGGTGCCCGTCTTATCCGAGCAAATGACTTCGCAGCAGCCAAGCGTTTCAACCGACGAAAGGTTCTTAACGATAGCCCTTCGCGTACTCATCTTTCTCACGCCCATAGCGAGTACTATGGTCACTACGGCGGGCAAGCCTTCGGGAATGGCGGCGACGGCTATGGCAACCGAAGTCATAAACGCGTCGACGAGCTTGTTCATATCCTTATAGTCGCCGTACGCAAACGCGCGGACTAAGAAGATGACTACCGCAATCGCAAGTACGGCAAAGGAGAGAATTTTCGCCGTCTTAGAAAGCTGCCTGTCGAGTGGGGAAGGGGCTTCCTTGACTTCGTTCAACATCTTAGCAATCTTGCCCGTCTCGGTATCCATACCGACGGCGGTGACCACGCCTTCGCCCCTGCCGTAGGACACCGTGCCGCCCGAATACGCCGTATTCACCCTGTCGCCGAGCGCGGCGTTTTCTTCAACGGTTGCTTCCGCGTCCTTTTCTACGGGGACGGATTCGCCCGTCAAAGCCGATTCTTCTATTTTAAGGGAAGCCGAACTTATAAGGCGCATATCGGCAGGAACTATGTCGCCGGCTTCTAAAAACACGATGTCGCCGACGACCAGCTCTTCGGAAAGAATGGTCTTTCTCTGTCCGCCGCGCAAAACTTTCGCGTACGGCTTGTTCTTGTTTTTCAGCGCTTCTAACGCGTCTTCAGCCTTGCTCTCCTGAACGAACCCGATTATCGCGTTAATAAGGACGATAAGAAGTATAATGCCGCTGTCGATTAGTTCGGTGTACTCGCTTCTCACGATTGCGAGCACGGCAGAGACTGCCGCCGCAATTAGCAGCACTATAATCATAGGGTCGGTAAACTGCGATAAAAACTTGAGTATAGCAGGTTTTTTCTTTGCGCCGATAAGCGCGTTCTTGCCGTTTTGCGTCAGCCTGTCGGCGGCTTCCGCGTCGGAAAGTCCGTCGCGCCGCGAGTTTACGCTTTTTACGACTTCGTCAGTCGGTAGATGATGGTAATTCATAATTTTTCACCTTATTTGTTAAAGAATAAATGTGGTTGTTATTAGAAGTGTCAAACTCTATCGTCACTCACTTTTGTTCGTGACACTTTCCCTATTCTTTAGGGAAAGCAAGATTAAGGTTCATATTTTTATCTAATTATTCTTCACCTTATTCGGGCTAACGTCTTTGCGAAGATACGAGTAAGAGCAGGAGAGCGCGGAAAACCTGAAGGAGTTTACAATGAAGTAAATGACTGAAGGTTGCCACAGCTCGACGAACTATTACGAAGTATATACGCAAAGCGCTAATTTAAACCGAAACACCCCTAAGTAAAAAATAAAAGACCTTTAGCTTATTGCCAAAAGTCTTGTCTCCTAAAAGCGGTTTCCGCACCGAGCCGTAAATTAAGCAAATTTTTTTCTGCCTTAATCGGCCGTGATGACGATAGCGGAACAGGGGTTTAACGCCCTTGACTACTCCCTTTTACGCAAATAATGATAGCATATTCTAAAGCGTTTGTCAATATTCCTGCGATAAATTTATGTGAAAATCGTTAAGTCCGTAAAATGAATAAAATTGTCCGTTTTGTGTATGGAATAGGGGAAGGGAAGGCGGTATAATTATGCTGTATAAAATTGTGGCGCATACGTGCGTGCGCATATAAGGAGAAAATGCTAATTATGACTATCAAAGAGAAAATCGACAAGATTGTTGACGAGCTCGGTTGCGTAGGTATCGTACCCGTTATCAAGCTCGACAAGGTAGAGAATGCAGAAAAGCTTGCAAAGGCTCTCCGCGACGGCGGTATCAACTGTGCGGAAGTAACCTTCAGGGCTAAGGGTGCTGACGAAGTTATTAAGCGTATGACTACGGCTTACCCCGATATGTTGGTCGGTGCCGGCACCGTGCTTACCTGCGAACAGGCGGACGCGGCTTATGCGGCAGGCGCAAAGTTCTGCGTAGCGCCCGGTCTCAACCCCAAAGTCGTTACACACTGCTTAGAAAACGGTATTCCATTCGCGCCCGGTCTTTCTTCCGCAAGCGAAGTGGAACAGGCTTTAGAGCTTGGGCTTGACTTCGTTAAGTTCTTCCCTGCTGAACAGGCTGGCGGTCTTGCCTACATAAAGTCCATCTCCGCACCCTACAGCACGATGCGCTTTATGCCTACGGGCGGCGTTACGGCGGACAACCTTAACACCTATCTTGCAAACAGTAAAATCGTATGCTGCGGCGGCAGTTGGATAGTTCCCGCTAAGCTTTTAGACGCAGAAGATTGGGCAGGTATCACCGCGCTCTGCAAGGAAGCAATAGGCAAAATGCTCGACTTTAAGGTCGTTCACGTCGGCATTAACTGTGCAGACGCGGCAGAAGCAGAAGCCGTTGCGGACAAGTTCGACGACGCTTTCGGTTTCGCTAAGAAAATCGGCAACAGCTCGATTTTTGCGTCTACCTACGTTGAATGTATGAAATCGCCTTTCAAGGGCAGGTTAGGTCATATTGCGGTATCCACCAACTCGGTAAAGAGGGCGGTATATCAGCTTAAGGCAAAGGGCTACGAATTTGACGAGAGCACCTATAAGTATGATAAAGCCGGCAACTTGACTGTGGCGTACTTAACAGCCGATTTCGGCGGCTTTGCGGTGCATTTCGTGCAGGCAAAATAACTGCGCTTTGTAAATATGCGTCGCATTTCTGCGTTGTGTTCCGCTCCGCCTAAGTCACTTACGAAAAAGTAAGCTCCTGTCGGCGGTGCTCACACGCCTTGAACTGCTCGCATCTTTCCAAAGCCGTTTACCCTAATGCGGATATAATTCATTCCGCAAAGGTACAACCCCAAATAAGGTGAAGAGTATTTAGAAATACTTGCAACCTTAATCTTGCTTTCCCTGAAGAACAGGGAAAGTGTCACGAGCCTAAGCGAGTGACGATAGAGTTTGATAATTCTAATACTAATCGCCACAACAATTAAAAACTCAAATTTAAATTAAAAATAATCATATAGGAGAAAAAACTATGAAAAAAATCGTAACCATGGGCGAAATTATGCTTCGTCTTTCCACCCCCAACAATGAAAAGTTCATCCAGGCTGATGAATTCGACGTATGCTACGGCGGCGGCGAAGCTAACGTTGCAGTATCCTGCGCTAACTACGGCCACAAGGCAGAGTTCGTAACCGCAGTTCCTGCAAACGAAATCGGCGACTGCGCAGTTGCAGCTTTAAGAAAGTACGGCGTTGAAACCGACCACATCGCTCATTGCGGCGAAAGACTCGGTATCTACTATCTTGAAAGCGGCTCTTCTATGAGACCTTCAAAGGTCGTTTACGACAGAGCTCACTCTTCAATCTCTACCGCAACGGCAGCAGACTTCGACTTCGACGCAATCTTCGAAGGCGCTGACTGGTTCCACTTCACGGGTATCACCCCCGCAGTTTCCGACGCGGCTGCAGTTTTGACCGAAGAAGCTTTAAAGGCAGCAAAAAGACACGGCGTAACCGTTTCCGTTGACCTTAACTTCCGTAAGAAGCTCTGGTCTTCCGAAAAGGCAAAGAAGGTTATGACCAACCTTATGCAGTACGTTGACGTATGTATCGGTAACGAAGAAGACGCTGACCTTGTATTAGGCTACAAGCCCGGCGAAACCGACGTAACCAAGGGCGATTTGGAACTTGCAGGTTACAAGGATATCTTCCAGAGAATGTGCAAGGACCTTGGCTTCAAGTATGCAATTTCTTCCCTTCGCGTATCCCACTCTGCATCGGATAACGGCTGGTCGGCTTGCATCTACGAAGCAGCTTCCGGTGAATTCTATCATTCCAAAGAATATCATATTCACCCCATCGTTGACCGTGTAGGCGGCGGCGACAGCTTTGCCGGCGGTACCATCTGCGGCTTCCTTGACGGCAAGAACTTCAAAGACGCTCTTGAATTCGGCGTAGCGGCATCTGCATTAAAGCACACCATTCCCGGCGACTTTAACCTTGTAAGCAGAAAGGAAGTAGAAGCTTTGGCTGGCGGCGATGGTTCCGGTCGTGTTCAGAGATAATTTCTCTACATATTAAATATACACGCACACGCACGTATGCACGTGCGTGTGCGTGTAAAAAAACATTTTGCCAATAAACGTCGCAATAGTTTGTCGAGCTGTGGCAACTCTCAGTCACTTACGCCTAAGTAAGCTCCTTCGAGTTTTCCGCGCTCTCCTGCTCTTGCTCGTTTCTTGACAAAAATACATACCCCGAATAAGGTAAAGAATATTTAAAAATTATTTTTACCGCAAATAAAAAATATAAGGAAACAAAATGCAAATAGCTTTCAGAACGCACGACTTGGGCGTTAAAGGCGCTCAAGCTGCGGTTGAAAAAGTAAATAGTTGCGGTATAGACGCGGTTCAGCTCGTAGCGTATAAGTTCATAGACGAAATACCCTACAAGGTAGGCGCGTTAAATGCCGAAAACGCAAAAGCGGTCGGCGACGCCTTAAAAAACGGCGGTGTAAATATAGGGCTTATAGGCGCGTATTTCAACCCCGTTCACTCAAACAAGGAAAAGGTTGCTACCTGCAAGGCGATTTTTAAGGACTACTTAAAATATTCTGCCCTGCTCGGGTGCAATATCGTCGGCAGCGAGACGGGTTCGTTTAACGACGATAAGTGGACGTACAACCCCTTAAACCGTACGGAAGATGCGTTAAATACCGTCATTGAAACTTTTTGCGAGCTTGCGGACTACGCAAAGAGCGTGGGCGCGTATATCGGTATGGAAGGCGCGGCAGGACACGTCTGCTGGAATCCTTCCGTGCTCAAAAAGGCGGTAGACGGCGTAAACCGCGAAAACGTAAAGGTCATATTCGACCTATATAATTATCTCGATTCCACCAACTACGAAAATTATATGGATATCTTAGACGAAGGCTTAAAGCTCTTTGCGGGCAAGATAGTAGTTTTCCATATGAAGGATTTTGTGGTGGAAGATGGCAAAGTAAAACAAGTTCCTCCCGGAAAGGGCAGGTTCGACTACCCAGCAATTCTCAAAAAAATCAAGGCGTACGATAAGGACGCGATTTTGGTTTTGGAAGGCACGACGGGAGAGGACATCATCCCTTGTACACAGTTCGTAAGAAGGACGTGGGAAGAAGTATAGTAAAAACGAAAAGGAGTATTAAATGAAATTCGACGTAAGATATGCAAATCACCCCGACGACTCTAAGCACTACGATACCGCTGAGTTAAGGGAAAAATATTTAATTGAGAAATTGTTCGCAGAAGACGATATTCTGTTGACCTATTCCCATCAGGACAGAATTATCGCAGGCGGCGCAATGCCCGTTAAAAAGACCTTATCTTTGGGTACTTTTAAAGAGCTTGCTACCGCATATTTCCTTGAAAGAAGGGAAATGGGCGTAATCAATATCGGCGGCGCAGGCGTCATAACGTTAGACGGCAAAAAGTGGGAAATCGGCACTAAGGAAGGTATTTATATCGGTTTAGGCACTAAAGAAATCGAGTTCTCTTCTAAAGACGCAAACAACCCTGCTAAGTTCTACATCAACTCAAGCCCCGCCCATAAGAGCTACCCCACGGTTAAGATAACCAAACCCGTAGAAGGCGTAACGCCCCCCGAAGGCACTCGCTATTGCGTACAGCGTCACTTGGGCGACCAAATCGGCATCAACAAGAGAACGATTAACCAGTTCATAGTAGGCGACGTATGCGAAAGCTGTCAGCTTGCAATGGGCATGACCGAGCTTGACCCCGGCAACGCTTGGAATACCTTACCTTCCCACACTCACGAAAGAAGAATGGAAGTGTATATGTATTTCGAAGTACCCGAAGACCAGGCGGTCATTCATTTAATGGGTACGCCTACGGAGACAAGGCATATCATAATGCACAACGAGCAGGCGGTTATCTCGCCTTCCTGGTCCATTCACTCAGGCGTCGGCACTCACAACTATACCTTTATCTGGGGTATGTGCGGCGAGAACCAGACCTACGACGATATGGACAATATCAAGACCCAGGATTTGAAGTAATTCAGGGTAGCTAAAATAAATTTTTAATCAAGAGGGAAAATTAAATGTCAGTATTACTTTTTAAAGACGTAAACAAAGTTTATCCTAACGGATATCACGCCGTTCACGATTTCAATATGGAAATCAAAGACGGTGAGTTTATCTGCTTGGTAGGCGACTCAGGCTGCGGCAAGTCCACGACCCTTCGTATGATTGCAGGTCTTGAAGAAATCACTTCGGGCGAATTCTATATCGACGGCGTACTCGCTAACCAGATGACGTCAAGGGAAAGGGGAATTGCAATGGTATTCCAGTCCTACGCACTCTATCCCCACCTTACCGTATACGAAAATCTCGCTTTCGGACTTATGCTTGAAGGTATCGACGCAGACGTTATCGAAGAAAAGGTTCAGGCAACTGCAAAAATTCTCGGACTTACCGAATACCTTGAAAGATTCCCCAGAAATCTTTCAGGCGGTCAGTGCCAGCGTGTTGCCGTAGGTCGTGCCCTTATAAGAAAGGTTAATATCTTCCTTATGGACGAACCCTTATCCAACCTTGACGCAAAACAGCGTGTTACCATGAGGTCGGAAATCAAGCAGATTCACCGTTCGGTAGGCGCAACCACCATCTACGTTACCCACGACCAGACAGAAGCAATGACCATGTCCGACAGGATAGTCGTTATGAAGTCGGGCGGCTACGTTCAGCAGATAGGCACCCCCTACGAATTATACTTCAACCCCGCAAACCTTTTCGTTGCAGGCTTCATCGGCGAACCCCCTATGAACTTCTTACAGGGTAAGGTAGAAGGCGGTAAGTTTGTAACCGAGTCCGGCTTAAGCTTAGATATCGCACCCGTTGTAGACGACGTTGCTTCTATCGAAGGTAAGGAAGTAGTATTTGCGTTCCGTCCCGAAGCAATCAAGCTTGCAAAGAACGGTAAGGCTGCAAAAGAGCAGTACCTTATCGAATCCGAAGTTGACTTGACCGAGCTTTTGGGCGATACCACCAACGTCTATGCAAACGTAGGCGACGTAAACGTAATCTTAAAGGTCAACCCCCACGACACCCCTGAAATGGGCTCGACTTTCAAATTCTGCGTGCCTTATAAGTCGGCGTACCTGTTTGATAAAGAGACCGAAAAGGTTGTGCCTTCATCAATCGAGCGCAACTAATCCCTGCGCTTAAGAAGCCCGTTTTCCGCGCTGAAGGTTACAGGGCGGAGTGCGCCCGTGCGTATAGGACGGGTTAAAGACAAACGTTTCTAATTCTTCCACCAAATGGAAATATAAATGAGGAAATTATTATATGGAATTAATCAATAAAAAAGTTTATAAAGAAGTATGCGGCAAGGATAAGCCCGAAAGACCCATTAAAATTATGCAGTTTGGCGAAGGCAACTTCCTTAGGGCTTTCGTCGACTGGATTATCCAGAGCTTAAACGACGCAGGCGCAATCAATTCTAACGTTGCAGTCGTTCAGCCCATGCCCTTCGGCAGAGTTAAAGAGCTCGGCTTGCAGGACGGCTTATATACCCTTCGTTTGGAAGGTATCGACAAGGGCGAAAAGGTTAAGTCCAGCCGCGTTATCGACGTTATCGGCGATTTAATCAACCCCTTCGAGCAGTACGAACACTATTTAAGCTACGGTGAGAGCGAAGATTTACAGATAATCATCTCCAACACCACCGAAGCAGGTATTGCGGTTGACCCCACCGATACCGATTTTACGCAGTGCCCTAAGTCCTATCCCGGCAAGCTTCTTGCACTTTTAAAGCGCAGATACGACCACTTTAACGGCGATATGACCAAAGGTCTTGCAATTATCCCCTGCGAGCTTATCGACGACAACGGCGACGAGCTGTACAGGTGCTTGACAGAGCTTGCCCGTATCAACAAGATGGACGAAAAGTTCATTACTTGGATGCAGACGGCTTGCCACTATACTTCAACTTTGGTCGACAGAATAGTTCCCGGCTATCCCCGTAACGAAATCGAAGATATCCGCAAAGAGACGGGATATATCGACGACAACGTAGTTAAGGGTGAAATCTTCCACCTTTGGGTACTTAAAAAGGAAGAGTTCGTACAGAAAGTCCTTCCTGCCGACTCAACGGGCTTGAACGTAATCTTCGCAGACGACATTCACCCCTATAAGCAGAGAAAGGTTAAGATTTTGAACGGCTCTCACACCGCAATGGTTCCCGTTGCATACCTTGCAGGTATCGACACCGTAGGCGAAGCCGTAAACGATGCTACAATCGGCAAGTACGTTCACGACTTCGTATTCAACGAAGTAAATCCCACCATCGCCCTTCCGCAGGACCAGATGGTTGCGTTTGCCAACTCGGTTATCGAAAGATATAAGAACCCCTATATCCGCCACGAGTTGATGTCGATTGCGCTCAACTCAACCACCAAGTTCCGCACGCGTATAATGCCTACGCTTGAAGACTATATCCGTATCACGGGCAATCTTCCACAGCACGTCTGCTTCTCGTTTGCGGCTCTCGTTGAGTTCCACAAGGGCTTAAGGGGAGACCAGAAAATCGCCCTTAACGACGACCCTGCGCTTCTCGCTCATTGGGCAAAGCTCTGGGCAGAGTTCGACGGCGACTACGTAGAGCTTGCTAAAAAGGCTCTCGGTTGGGTAGAAGCTTGGGAAATCGATATGAACACCCTTCACAAGGACATCACCGCAACGGTTGCTAAGTACCTTGAAGATATGGACAAGAACGGCATGAAGGCTGCCGTAGAAAGGTTTGTAAATGGCTAAGAAAACTATAATTATCAACCCTATCGATAACGTGGCGGTGGCGCTTGCCGACCTTGCTAAAGGCGAGCTTTGCGAAGGCGTAACCTTAATAGAAGACGTTAAAAAAGGACACAAGTTTGCCCTTCGCCCTATCAAAAGCGGTGAAAACATCATTAAGTACGGCGTACCCATCGCCCACGCAACGAGAGATATCGCTGTGGGCGAGTGGGTGCATACCCATAACGTAAAGACCAACCTTTCGGAAAATTTAGAGTATCAATACGCACCCGTACAGTGCGACTTAAAGCCCGGAAAAATGCGTCAGGTCAACGTATATCCCCGTGCGAACGGCGACGTCGGTATTCGTAACGAAATCTGGGTTATCCCCACGGTTGGCTGCGTAAACGGTCAGGTCAAAGAGATTGTAGAGACCTTTAAGGCTGAGTACGGCGAACAGGGCTTCGACGGCGTGTTCACCTATACTCACCCCTACGGCTGTTCTCAGCTCGGCGACGACCACGAAAGGACCAAACTCATTTTGCAGAAGATGGTTCGCCACCCCAACGCAGGCGGCGTGCTCGTGGTGGGCTTAGGCTGCGAAAACAACCAGATGGACGCCTTCAAGGCAACTCTCGGTCCCGTAGACGAAGAAAGGGTTAAGTTCCTTGTCTGCCAGGAAGTTGAAGACGAAATCGGCGCAGGCGTAGAGCTTTTGCGCCAGATTGCAGAAGTCGTTAAGACGGATAAAAGGGAAGAGAGAGACATCTCCTGCCTTAAAGTCGGCTTAAAGTGTGGCGGCAGCGACGGACTTTCGGGCATCACGGCTAATCCCTTAGTCGGCAGATTTTCCGACTATATCGTATCGGTAGGCGGCACTTCCGTTCTTTCCGAAGTCCCCGAGATGTTCGGTGCGGAACAGCAGCTTATGAACCGCTGCAAGGACGAGCTTACCTTCGACAAGGCGGTTAAGCTTATCAACGACTTTAAGGATTACTTCCGTTCAAACGGTCAGCCCGTCGGCGAAAACCCTTCGCCCGGCAACAAGGCAGGCGGCATAACCACGCTTGAAGATAAGTCCTGCGGCTGTACCCAAAAGTCGGGAAGCGGACCCGTATCGGACGTCGTGTTCGACGACGGCTTCGTAACCGAAAAGGGCTTAAATCTTTTAAACGGACCCGGCAACGATATGTGCGCGGTGACGAATATTGCGGCGGCAGGCTGCCATATCGTGCTGTTCACTACGGGTAGGGGTACGCCTTTCGGCGGCTTCGTGCCCACGATTAAGGTGGCAACCAATTCCGAGCTCGCTGCAAAGAAGGCGAATTGGATAGACTTCAACGCAGGCGCCGTGCTTGAAAGCGATTTCGACACTCAGCTTGAAAAGTTTATCGACTTAATCGTAGCCGTTGCCAACGGTCAAAAGACCAAGAACGAACTCAACAACACTAAAGAAATAGCAATTTTCAAAACAGGAGTAACGTTATAAATTATGAAAAAGTTTATGGATAAGGACTTTTTGCTCGAAACCGAAACGGCAAAAAAGTTATATCACGAACACGCGGAAAAGATGCCCATTATAGACTATCACTGCCACCTTCAGCCTAAGGAAATCTACGAAGATAAGAAGTTTAGAAACCTTACGGAAGTTTGGCTTGGCGCAGGCGACAGATACGGCGACCACTACAAGTGGCGTGCGCTTCGTGCAAGGGGCTACGAAGAAGATTCCATTTCCGGTCCCGACGACGACTACAAAAAGTATATGCAGTTCGTAGAGAGTATGCCCTATTTCGTAGGCAACCCCCTTTATCACTGGTCGCACCTTGAAATGCAGAGATATTTCGGCATTAACGACGTCATCAACCCCGCAAATGCAGAAAAGATTTGGAACGAAGCTAATAAAGTTCTCGAAACCTTGACCGCAAGAGAGATGATGTACAAGTTCAACGTTAAGACCGTCTGCACCACCGACGACCCCGTAGACAGCCTTGAATGGCATAAGAAGATGAATGCAGACCCCACTTTAAAGGTAAAGGTTCGCCCTGCGTTCAGACCCGACAAGGCAATCAACGTAGAGCTTTCCTGGTTCGCAAGTTGGGTCAACCAGCTTGCAGGCGTAGTCGGCAAGGAAATCAAGAGCTTGAACGACCTTTGCGACGCACTTGCAGATAGAATTGCATTCTTCGATTCTATGGGTTCAAAGCTCTCCGACCACGCACTCGACGTAGTTTGCTACGCACCTGCTACTTATGAAGAAGCTAACGCAATCTTCTTAAAGGGTATGAACGGCGAGACGATTTCTTTAGAAGAGCAGGATAAGTACAAGGGCTACGTTCTCGTATTCCTTGGCAAGCAGTATAAAAAGTACGGTTGGGTACAGCAGTACCATATCGGTGCGCTTCGCAACAACTCTAAGAGTATGCTTAAGAAAATCGGTCCCGACACGGGCTTCGACGCAATCGAAGATTCCGTCTATATGGAAAAGCTCTCCGCGCTCTTGGGCGAGCTCGACGGTCAGGACGCATTGCCTAAGACAATCTTATATTGCCTTAACCCCCGCGATAACTATGCGCTTACCGTCCTTGCAGGCTGCTTCCAGAAGGAAGGTATTAAGGGCAGAGTACAGGTCGGTACGGCTTGGTGGTTCCTTGACCAGCAGGACGGCATGAAGACCAACCTTGAAACGCTTATGCAGGTCGGCTTAGTGGCTCAGTCCGTCGGTATGCTTACCGACAGCCGTTCCTTCTTAGCATATCCCCGTCACGAATATTACAGAAGAATACTCTGCAATATGCTCGGCAACTTAGTAGA
>JBJEVB010000039.1:0-2618 GCA_051884155.1 Candidatus Coproplasma sp.
AAAATTGCCTTTTTTGTACTTGTTTCTTATCTCTATGCAGTTGTCAATCTTCGTTCCACCAGCGAAAGCGGCGGTCGGTTTTGCTTTTTGTTTTAAAGAAAAACCAAGCTGTCATTCGCGACAGCTTTTATATATTATCAAATCGCAAAAAATATGTCAAGTACTTTTTAAAAATTTTTTTAAGAATTTTTTGTTTTTTTGTTACTAAGCCGATTTTTGCACGATAAAGCCCTTTTACTGTTGAATGGTAACAAGCATTGTGAAAAGCTTTCAGTTTTTTAAGCTTTTTAGACGGTTAAACCGCCTAAACGCAACTAAAATATATGCTATATTATAATATGTATTTAATTAAAAAAAAGCGATTGCCCTATCTTTAAGGCAACCGCAGTATATGTACAATATGCGTTTAATTCAATTTGTCGCAAAGCTCGGTCAAATACTCCACGCTTTTTTTAAGCTGAGCAACGTCCGAAAAGTCCTTTCTGTAATTTTCGATTAGCACGTTGCCGTTAAAGCCGCAGTCTTTAAGCTGAGTGAAAAGCCGTTTAAAATCGGTTATACCTTCGCCGGGCAGACACATTTTGCCGTCTGCGTCCACGTCGGATATATGCACGTAGGCGATTGCACCTTCAAGCTCTTTTAAATACATCGTGTAAGGATAGCCGCTCTTGCGCGCCTGCTTGATATCGAACACGCCGTAAATTGTCGGGCACTTTTGGCGCACGGCGGTGAAAAAGCCGGGTCGGTTATAGGCGTAGTGCGCGGTATTTTCAAGGCACAGATTGACGCCGTAGCTCGCAACGAAATTATACGCCGCCGCAATCTGCTCGGTGACGAAGCCCAAATCTTCGCCGCTGCCGCCAACGCGCGCAAAGCCGTGAAAGGTGTAGTTTTTGCACTTTAAGAGCTGAGCCGAACGGGCAAGCTGGTCTAACCAATAATAGCCGTCCCCCCTGACCCTGCGTGAAGGATTAAAGAGATTGCACTCGAAATTGAGCGGCATTGCGTGAACGGAATTAATCTCTAACCCGTCTAACTGCGGTGCAATAGCCTTTGAAAATTCGGGGCGGTACTCGTAAAAGGAAGAGAAAAAAATTTCCGCAACGGACACGCCGAGCTTTTTGATTTGTAGCGCCGCTTCTTCCGACGAGAGTTCGGGGAAGAGCGTCGCAGTAGATATACCTATTTTCATAACCGAATAATAACACATCGGCAGAAAAAAAGCAATAGTCAAATGCAATTTAGCTTGGTTTTTACGCCCGTTGCGGAAATATTAAGTTCTCTAACGGAGAATTTTTATTGTAATTAACTGATTAAAATTAGCGCTTACCGCCGTTTTTATTCATTGACTGCCATTGATAGCCGTTAAGCTTTTCGCTTACCTGCCACATATATACGTCCCTTTCAACAGGCTGTTCGGGTTCGATAACGGGCTGTTCTTCTACAGGCTGTTCTTCTTCGGGAAGTTCAGGTTCTATAGTAGGCTGTTCTTCTTCGGGAAGCTCAGGCTCTTCGGGTAATTCGGGCATTACGGGTTGTTCAGGCAATTCAGGCTTTTCAGGCTTTTCAGGCTTTACTTCCTGCTCGGGCTTTTCGGGCTTATTGCCGTTGTGGTGCCACTCTTTGTCGTCGTCATCTTCGTCTTTATCGTCGTGGTCGTCGTCATCATGGTCGTGGTCGTCCTTGTCGTGCTGCCACTTGTCGTCTTCTAATTTATCGTGATGTTCGCCTTTTTCGCCGTGATTTTTGTGCATTTCCTTGACCTTATCGCCAAAGGTGTAATGATAAACGTCGTTGCCTTCTTCGTCCTGAGTAATTTCGATTGTGAAAACCGTCTTGTTTTCGCCTTCGGTTACGGTTACCTTTATAACCTTTTTATCCTGCTCGGTCACTTCCTTAAACTTAAGCTCGGTCTTGACGCCGTCCTTTTCCACGCTCATTTTAAGCTCGGTTTCGCCGTCGTCGATTTCGTATTCAAACTTAATCTTTTCTACGACCTGTTTATCTTCTACAACCTTGAATACGAGCGAAGTTTCATCGTCTTCAACTTCCTGTTCCATAACGATATAGCTGCCGTCTGCAAGGGTGACCTTGAAGTACGCTTCGCTTTCGCTCTCCTTTTCGGAAGTTTCGGTTTCGGTGTAGCCTTCGAGCGCGTAGTCCACGCCGTCGATTACCATAACGCCTTCGATTGAGTATCTGCTCTCGGTCTCGTCGTCGTCAATTTCGGTGTAGTCTAAGGTTGAATTATAGTACATTACGTAGCTTATAACGTTGCCTGCTAAATCGCTGAAGGATACTTCTTCCCTGATTTCGTAGCCTTCTCTGTCGGACTCGGTGCGGATAGCGCTTAAACCGCCGTTAGCGAGCAAATTCTCTACCAACGCCATATAGCTGTTGACCGTTGCAAGCTGTTCTTCGGTGAGTTCGTTTGAAGGTGCTTCGGGATTAACGGGGGGAAGTTCGGGTTCTGTAGGCACTTCGGGAACTTCGGGTGTTTCAGGTTCTACGGGTGTTTCGGGAACTTCAGGAACTTCAGGAACTTCGGGTTCTACGGGTGTTTCAGGTTCTACGGGCGTTTCAGTGGGCTGCTCTTCTTCGCCTTCTACGGGCGTTTC
>JBJEVB010000039.1:2718-9348 GCA_051884155.1 Candidatus Coproplasma sp.
TTCTACGGGCGTTTCAGTGGGCTGCTCTTCTTCGCCTTCTACGGGCGTTTCGGTGGTCTGTTCTTCTTCGCCTTCTACGGGCGTTTCGGTAGTCTGCTCTTCTTCGCTTTCTACAGGTGCTTCAGTCGTTTCTTCTTCGCCTTCTACAGGCGTTTCGGTAATGGTCACGTTTTGAAGCGTCGACATTATCGTTTGAGCAGTGGCTGCGTCAGCCGCAGATGCGGAAATAATCGAACCGATAGACGCCGCACCGTAGGAATATAATTCGTTGGAAGAGTTGATGCCGTCCGCAACGGAAATGCTGTCGGCAGTTTGATTGCCGCCTTTGTCCGCCGTGCTTGACGACGTGCAACCTGCCGTAGCGCACACGCCGCCGACGAGTGCCGTTGATAAAATTAAAGAAGTTATAAGCTTTTTCATAGTATTTTCTCCTTATCAAATTTGGCTTACACCTATATAACAGCTATCCTTTTGCTTTTGTTGGAAAAATAATGAAAAAATTTATAATTATTTTTTCTACGGCTTAAATTGCAAAAAAATAGAGAAGGTTTTTGCCTTCTCCACTTTTTTAATTTGTAGTTTCCCTTTAACCGCGTTTCCAATAGTAACCGCGGTAGGTTGACTTTAGATAGGTTGCGGCGGTAGAAGTGTTTGCTAAATCAGTACTTGAAATGCTTTCACCACTCGTAGCTGTACTCGAAGTAGAAACCGTCCAACCGCTTGTATTTTCAAACGTTACACTCGTCAAAGCGGTGCAACCGCTGAACACTCCATTACCAATACTCGTTACGCTGTCGGGTATGGTTATGCTCGTCAAACTGTCACACCAACTGAACGCATAAGAGCCGATACTTGTTACGCCGTCGGTTATTGTTATACTCGTCAAACTGCTGCATTCTTCGAACGCATATTGATAGATTTGCGTAATACCACTCGGTAATGTTAAATCTGTTTCCGTGCCGACATATGCTATCAATATCTTATCCGTTCCATCGTCATAGATTATATAACCGTTTTCGTCCGTTGATAATTTACTGCTTCCGACTGATTCCGTATATACATTCTTTGCGAAAAATCCTACGCAGCCGTTATCGGTTGAACCTGCAGTTATGGTAAGCGAAGATAAATTCTTTACTTCTATTAATCTATAGCAATCTTGGAACGCATACCAGCCTATACTTGTTACGCCATTACCTATCGTTACACTCGTCAATCCGCTGCAACTTCCGAACGCACTCTTGCCGATACTTGTTACGCTATCGGGAATAGTTACACTCGTCAAACTGCTACAAAAATGGAATGCATTCTCGCTGATACTCGTTACTCCGCTGCCTATGGTTACACTCGTCAAACCGCTGCAATCATAGAACATACCCTGACCGATACTTGTTACGCTGTCGGGAATAGTTACGCTCACCAAACTGCTGCATTCTACGAACGCACCAGCGCCGATACTTGTTACGCTGTCGGGGATTGTTGTTTTCTTCAAATTGCTGCAACTAACGAACGCGCTTTCTCCAATACTCATCACGCTGTCGGGGATTTCTATACTTGTCAAACTTCTGCAATTTTGGAATGCACTACAAGCAATCGTCAACGTGCCGTCTTTTATAATATAGTCGCCTGTTGCGGAAGTATCAACCTTTATAAGGTGTTTTCCGATATATAGCGCGCCGTTCTCCCAATTGTTTGAATCGTTATAATATGCCGTTACTATGAACGCATCTGTGCCGATACTCGTTACGCTGTCGGGGATTGTTACGCTCGTCAAACTGCTGCAATTATAGAACGCATAATTGCCGATGCTTGTTACGCCGTCGGGGATTGTTACGCTCGTCAAACTGCTGCACTTAGAGAACGCAGATTTGCCGATACTCTTTACGGGTTTATCGTTATAGGTTGAAGGTATTACTAACTCTGTATCGGTACACGTTCCTATTCCCGTAACGGAATAATAGGTTTCGTCGTCACTCAAAGTATACGCCAACCCTTCGCTCGGAACGGACGGGTCTTTCTTTCCGCAGACTGAGCAGTAACCGTTATCCCAAGTATGAGCAGCCTTGCCACCAATTTCGTCAGAGTGTACGCAGGTTGCGGCGTGCCAATGATATTGTGCGTCGCTCGTCCACGCATTTGAATAACTATGCCCCGTTGCAGCAATCGGTTCGGTTATTATATTTCTATAATATTCACCAATAAACGAAACGGCTGCAGTATAAGTTTTTAAACCGTCGGTCGTGCAGGTTGCACGGGTAGTAACTACGCTTGTAATAGTAGCTGTTACATGTTCAACGTGAGTGCTATCGTTAGCGCAGGTGAAGGTCGCCGTTGCGCTTTCGTAACCGCCCCAAGTCCATACGGGTTCGCCGTAGTCGTGACCGAGCTTTGTAAGCATTTCGGTCTTTGTACCGTTATAAGTTTTTCCGTCAAAGGTAACGGTTGCCGTATAAATTTTTACGCCGTCGGTCGTGCAGGTTGCAGGGGTAGTAACTTCGCTTGTAATAGTAGCCGTTTCGGTTTCAACGTGCGTACTATCGTTTGCGCAGGTGAAGGTCGCCGTTGCGCTTTCGTAACCGTCCCAAGTCCATACGGGTTCGCCATAGTCGTGACCAATCTTTGTAAGCGTTTCGGTCTTTGTACCGTTATAAGTTTTTCCGTTAAAAGTAACAGTTGCCGTATAAGTTTTTAAACCGTCGGTCGTGCAGGTGGCAGGGGTAGTAACTACGCTTGTAATATAAGAACCCGTTGCCGTTTTGGTTTCAAGGTGCGTACCGTCGTTTGCGCAGGTAAAGGTTGCCGTTGCGCTTTCGTAGCCGTCCCAAGTCCATACGGGTTCGCCGTAGTCGTGACCGAGCTTGCTATTCTCGTTTGCAACGGTGTCCGTTTCATTGCAGCCTTCATGGTCGCAGATGGCGGTCTTTGTGCCGTCTTCCGTGCAAGTTGCATTACCGTCCGATACGTAGTTGGTAAAACTGTGACCGAGCTTGCTATCCACGTCAGCTACGGTGTCCGTTTCGTTGCAGCCTTCACGGTCGCAAGCAGCGGTCTTGGTGCCGTCTTCCGTGCAGGTTGCATTACCGTCCGATACGTAGTTGGTAAAGCTATGCCCTAAGGGGTCGGTATTCTTCGTTTCGACGTGGGTTGAATCGTGTGCGCAGACACGCTTTTGCGAACCGCCGTTAGTACAGTCTGCTTCCGTTACCGTCTGCCATTTGCCCCAAGCGTGACCCGTAGGCTGAGTTTGCTCGTCGGTATAGCTGTCGCCACAGGCGCAGGTATGTACGGTATAACCGCCCTCCGTACAGGTCGGGGCGACGACTTGCGAATCGTATTTGTGTTCGTGCGGTTTTTCGCCGCAAGCCGTCAAACCGAAGGCGCAGGTTATTGCGCTTGCGGTTGCGAGTAGGGAAATAATTAATTTCTTTTTCATAATAGTCCTCCCGTAGTATTCTATAATTTAATTATATGAATTATTAGTTCATATGTCAAGTGTATTTTTAATTCATTGATATGAACAGTCACTACATATAAAATATGTATTAGCTCATATTATTAAGGAAAAACTATGAAAGACGTAAACGTGACTTTGGGGGAAAGAGTTAAGCTTGTGCGTAACGCTAACAAATTAACAAGAGAAAAATTAGCAGAACTTATTGACGTAAGTCCGAGATTTCTTGCCGAAGTGGAATCGGGTAAGGTCGGCGTTTCTCTTCAAACGCTTAAAAATCTTTGTTCGGCTCTTTCAACTACAAGCGACTATCTGCTCGGTTTGGATAACGAAAACAAAATAAGCCAGCTTGAGCTTATTTACAATCAGCTTTCGAACGTCGACGAAAAGTTTTACCCGCTTATTTTTGCGCTTATAAACGAACTTAAAAATATTGATTTTTCTCAATAGAAAAAGGCTTACGGAATTACCGCAAGCCTTTTATTGTATAAAGTTTTAGTTTTTACCACCTAAACTCGAAACCGTTAGGGGGATTGTCAGGCAAAGGCTTTTCGTCCTCGTGCTCTTCCTTATCGTCTTTATCCTTTATATCTTCTTTATCGTCCTTATCGTCGTCGAAATCTTCGGGCGGATTGTTAAAATCTTCCTTATCGTCTTTATCTTCTTTATCTTCCCAATCGCCGCCGAAACCGCCTTGCTGGTTACCGCGTGGAAGGAAATCGAAGCCGCCGCCGTCTTCTTTAGGGCGGTTCTGCATTATAAGCTTATGCTCGCTTTCGCCGAAAGCCGCGTCGATATACATAAACCTTTCGCCGTTATCTTCAACGGGGTTGAATTTAATTTGAACGTTGTCGCCGAAGGTGCGCTCTACGTCCACTTCAAACGCAGTCTCGTCGCCCGTTTCGCCCTTGATTTTCGCCTTTTCGGTAAGGTCGCCGTTTTCGTATACGCTTATTACGTACTTGCTTTCGGTTTCGACCCCTTCGACTTCGTATTCGTATTTCATCTTAATATACGATTTGCGGTCCACGGACGTATAGGCAATAAACTCTATCTCATTCTCACTCTCGTCGCCGTCCGTTTCGGTTTCGTACTTGCCCGTAACGGGATAGGAAACGCTTCCCGTTATAAGCTCGCCTTCGATGGCGTACTCTTCTTCGCCGTCGTCCACCTTGATACTGCCTTCGACCTTGTTATAGTACAAAGTCGTTTCCGCACAACCGCCGAAGCCGTCGGCGTAGCCTATGCCGAGTTTATATTCGTAACCTTCCCTGTCGGCGGCGGTGCAAGAGCTGGTTATTTTACCGTCGCCCAACATACCCGTCGCAAACACGGCGTATTTATCCAAAGTCTTTTTCTGCTCTTCGCTGACTTCCAAAGCTTGAGTTTCGCTCGCTGAAAAGGCGGACGCAACGTTCGCTACGCCCGTTCCGTCCAACATATTGCCTATCGAAACGGCGCCGTACGCATAGAAGTCGGTTGCAGAAGATATCGTGCCGAAATTAGTTACGTCGGGAACTATGCCCGAAGATGCAGGCTTAAGGAAGATTAAAACGCAGGTAAGCGCAACGACTGCCGCCGCACCTACCGCGGCAACTGAAATACCCACTCTGCGCCTTGCCTTTGCCGCCGCACCGCCGCCTACGGGCGTGCTGACTTCTTCTAAAAGTCCGCAATCGGCTTTAATCTGCCGCCTTACGCTATCCGTCGGCATAATCGCCGAGCTCTGTTTTTTTAAAAGTCTCTTTACGTTCACGGTTATCCGTCCTTTAACTTTTCCTTAAGTTTTTTAAGTGCCTGATTGTTCTTCCAAGTCACCGTTGCAATGGGCTGAGAGAGTATTTCGGCAACTTCCCTTCTCTTATAGCCTGCAACCTGACACATCATTACTATTTGATACTCTTCTTCCGTAAGAATTTTTTGAGCCAACTCGAAGATATACGGCGTCTCTTGTTCGTAGCCATCCCCGAAAAAGGGTTCGGTAAAGTCGGTTGAAATTTCTCGCTTCCGCTTTTCAATAAGGTTTAGCGCAAGATTTTTACCTATCTTACACAGCCAACCTATAAAGTTCGTTCCGCTTTGATAGGACGAAAGGTTTGCTAATGCCTTAAGGTAGGTATCGTGAAGTATATCTTCTGCACAACCTTTGTCCTTTACATAATACAGGATATTGAAATACAGCGGTTTATAGGTCTGCTCGTAAATATAATCGAAGGCGGATTTATCACCGTTTTTGTACCTTGCGATTTTTTCTTCGAGTAAGGAAGTTTTCATATCCTTATCATTATAACAAATAAAAACGCCGTTTTGTTGAAATTTTTTAAAAATTTTTAAATAATATAATTTGACAGGGCGCTATTCGCCGAGAGCGATATATTTTGAAAGGGCGTTAAGCGTTCTTTCGTCGGCAATAGGCTTTATAGGGTCAAGCGGATAATTTGAACTTTTGGGCGGTGTTTCGCACTCGGCTTTCTCTTCTTGCCCCTTATCAGGCGCAGTGGAGATTGTCTGTACGGCAGAAATGATTTGAGAAAGCTCTTCCGCCTGCTTTACGGCGGACTTTACTTCTTCGCCGCCGAACTCTTCGATAATAGGTTTAATCTGCGCAAAGCCGTTTTGCCCTGCAAGCATAAGCATTGCTACGAGAATGAGAAGTTGCATAATTTTAACCCCCAACATAAACTGTAATAATACATAATATGCAGAGGTGGCGATGAGCGATTTTAAAAGTTATAACCAAGCAAGAAAGAGCGAAAACGACTCAACGAACGAAAATAAGGAAAACAAAGAAAACAAGGGGAAACAGCCTGACCCGCAACAGGCTAATCCGCAATATGCGGCAAACTTAGCGGCGCAAATCGCCAAAGCCTTTTACGGCAAGAGCCAGAAGGACGTTTGGCAGACCATTTTAGCCCAAGCCGAGCAGGGTAAGCGCGACGGAACTTTGACCAACGAAGATTTGGATAATTTTTATAGGACGGTTTATCCGCTCGTAGACGGGGTTAAACGCCAAAAATTAAAGAGCATAATTACCAAACTAAAGCAGGTGTGACCTGCGGCAGGGTTTCTTGATTGCTATACGCTTGACCAACCCTACACTCGTCAAACAGGTGTGACCTGCGGCAGAGTTTCTTAATTGCTATACGCTTGACCAACCCTACACTCGTCAAGCAGGTGTGACC
>JBJEVB010000039.1:9448-11476 GCA_051884155.1 Candidatus Coproplasma sp.
GTTTCTTAATTGCTATACGCTTGACCAACCCTACACTCGTCAAGCAGGTGTGACCGCCCGCCGCTTCTTTGCGGCGGGCGGTTAAAACGAGCACTTTACTGAGAAGATAACTTTTCAATCGAGCTTAATACTATATCAACTTCTCTCTCACTATTAAACGCCGAAAGCGATACCCTTACTAACCCCGTTGAGCCCAACGCTTCGTGCATCAAGGGCGCGCAGTGCAGTCCGCCCCGAACGCAGATTGAGTACTCGTCGGATAGGCGGTACGCCGCCACTTCGGACTGCATATTCTTTAGCGCAAGCGCGATTATGCCGTAGGGGTTGGGCGCAGAGTATACCGAAACACCGCCTATATTTAAAAGCCCTTCGTACAGCTTTGACGAAAGGTATTCCGTCCTGTCCCTGTGCTCGTACATATGCGTCTTAAGATACAGCGCACCTTCGCCCAAGGATACGATTGCAGGGTAAGAGAGAGTACCGCTTTCCAACCTGTCGGGGTAGAATTCGGGCATATCGAGATTAAAGCTCTCACTGCCCGTTCCGCCGAATAGCACGGGGGATGGGTTAAACCGCTTTGAGAAAATTAGCGCACCGCTGCCCTGTATGCCGAGCATACCCTTATGCCCAGCCACCGCCAAAGCGTCTATTCCGCACTCGGTTATGTCAATCGGCACGTGTCCGCAAGCCTGAGCGCCGTCGCAAATTAATAGCGTTTCGGCAGGAATGGACGCCCTGACCTTAGCAATCTGCGGCGCAGTGCCCGTAACGTTGGAAGCAAGCGTAATGATTACCGCCTTTGCCCCTACCGACGTCTGAGCGAGAGCGGAAATATCTATCGCCCCGTTACTATTAAGCGGTGCAACCGAGATATTTACGCCCTGCTTTTCCAAAAAGTTTAAAGGGCGAAGAACGGAATTATGCTCTGCAACGGTCGTGACGACCTTATCGCCGCGGTGCAGAGTGCCGAATATGGCGATATTCAACGCTTCGGTACAGTTTTTTGTAAAGATAACCCTATCCGCTGAAGGTGCGCCGAAGAACTCGCATAAGAGCTTGCGGACGGAATACACCCTTTCCGCGCAGGCAATAGAGAGCTTGTGTCCGCTTCTGCCCGGATTTGCACACACCTTTAGCGCCGCCTGCGTTGCGCTTACTACCCCGTCGGGCTTGTATCCGCCCGTTGCCGCATTGTCCATATAAATCATAAATACCCCCTGTCGCAAACCTGCGCTAAATCATATACTATATTAATATATATACTTAAGGACGAAATATATGACAGAAATTATTGCGGTTTTCCGTTCCCGTTCGCATGCGATTGACTGCAACCGTATTTTAAAGGCGTTATCAATCCCCTGTTCGCTTATCGGCACGCCCAAAGAAGCTAACGTTGGGTGCGGCTTAAGCGTTAAACTGCCCTATTCGGCTTTTGAAAGGGCAAAGCAGGTTATAGCAAGAGAAAACTATCCGTCGTTTGCAGGCTATTTAAAAATCGTCGGCGGTAGAACGTTTATTAAATAGTCTTGCAAAGTAAATAAAACCGTGATAAAATACGGGTATGAAAAACGACGAGATTTTATCCGAGCTTAAACGCCTTTACCCCGACGCAAAGCCTGCGCTTAAATATACGAGCCCGTACGAGCTGTTGATTGCGGTCATTCTCTCTGCGCAGTGCACGGACGAAAGGGTCAACAAGGTTACGGCAGAACTCTTTAAAATGCACAATACGCCGCAGGATATGCTTAAGCTAACGCAAGAAGAGCTTGAAAAGTTTATCTATTCCTGTGGGTTTTACCACGCTAAGGCGGCACATATCCTTTCGGCAAGCAAGGACATATGCGAAAAGTTTGCAGGGGAAGTCCCTTCCGACTTCGACAAGCTTAAAAGTTTAGCAGGGGTTGGGCAAAAGACGGCTAACGTGGTGTGGTCGGTTGCCTTCGGCGGCGACGCCATTGCGGTGGACACGCACGTTTATAGGGTTTCTAACCGACTCGGGCTTGCTAACGCCGCCACGCCCGAAAAGAC
>JBJEVB010000040.1:0-2411 GCA_051884155.1 Candidatus Coproplasma sp.
TCAAGCCCTGCACGTTTCAGGTACTTGTCGCTGATTTCAAAGCCAAGCGGCTTGATAAGGTGAAGGGTGCAACCCGTAGCCGCGCAGGTACGGGCAATATTGCCTGTGTTTTGCGGTATTTCAGGCTCTACCAAAACTATATTAAACATACCGATATTGTATTGCAAATCTAAACTAAAAGCAAGTCGCTTTAAAAAACTTTTTCATATATTTGACAAAATACTCGTTAAGTTGGTAAGATTATAGTATAGGGAAAATTTGGTTTTTAACCTACGTTCTCTCGATTACAGGAGTGTAACCTATGAGTTTTGAACAGGTAATGATTATCATAAACAGCCTATTTTTCATACTCGGCGGCGTAGCCGTGTTTATGATAGGTATGGAGATGATGGGTAGCAACCTTGAAAAGGCTGCGGGCAGCAGTATCCGCAAGCTTATGGGCAAGGCTGCCAAAAACCGTTTTACAGGCATCGGTACGGGTGCGGTAATAACGGCTGTCGTCAACAGCTCTTCGGCAACGACGGTTATGATTGTCGGCTTCGTAAACGTTGGGCTTATGACGCTCGCTCAAGCCGCTTCGGTAATAATGGGTGCAAATATAGGTACGACCATTTCAGCCTTTATTATGGCTCTTTCATCGTCTGGCGGCGCAATAGACGTTGCGGCAATCTTTGCAATCGTCGCCTTTGCAGGGCTTATGGTGACGATGGTTTCCAAAAAGGAAAAAATCAAGAGAATAGGCAATATACTTATAGGTATAGGTCTTATCTTCGTCGGTCTGGAATTTATGTCCCTTTCGGTTAATAACCTGTTAAAATCGGAAGTTAAAGGATATATCGAAGGTATGTTCATTTCGCTCGGCAATACGCAGGGCGCAAAGCTCACCTGGCAGATTCCCGTGTTATTCCTTTTGGGCTTGGTGCTAACTGCGCTTATGCAGGCGTCGTCGGCAATAACGGGTATAGTAATAACGCTCGCAAGCAACGGATTAATGACCCTGCCTATGGCTATGTGCGTAATTTTGGGTACTAATATCGGTACCTGCTGTACTTCGCTTCTCTCTTCAATCGGCACAAGCACCAACGCAAGAAGGGCGGCAGTCGTGCACTTACTTTTCAACGTGTTGGGCTGTTTCATCTTCATTTGGCCCGTCGCCTTTGCGGGCGAGCAGATTGCAGATTTGCTTGCGTTTATCCCTTCGGTACAGTGGCAGGTTGCAATCTTCCATATGCTCTTCAACGTGCTCACCACGTTCGTTCTCGTTTGGTTTATTAAATATATCGTCAAGCTTGCTTGCATAATCGTACCCGAATCAAAACAGCCCGTCGTCGAAGAACTTCACGAAACGTTGGACGTACGTCTCTTAAAAACCCCTGCAATCGCCGTCGGTCAGGCGCGCAAGGAAATCGTTAGAATGGCAGATATGGCTTTTGCCAACTACAAGCGTTCTATGGATATGCTTTTATCTTATAACGTTGACAGTATTGAAGAGTTTAACGAAACTGAAAGGGAGATTAACGCTCTCAATAAAAATATAACGCAGTTCTTAATAAAGCTCTCTTCCGAACAGATTTCGGAAATAGACGAAAAGAAGGTTTCGTCCTTCTACCACGTTACGTCGGATATAGAGCGTATAGGCGACTATGCGGAAAATATAACTGAGTTCGCATCGCAGATGGTGGAAGCAAACGCAAAATTCTCCGAACACGCCGTGCAGGAAATTACTGAAATGGATACCCATTTAAGCGAGCTGTATAAAAACGTTAAGGAAGCCTTCTCAAGCCGCAGGCTCGATTATATGTACGTTATCGAGAAGGAAGAAGGGGAAACCGATAGGGTTTGCAGGGTTATGCACCAGTCGCATTTAAGAAGAACTAACGAAGGCAGTTGCTCGCCCGAAGCCGGTTCGGTTTATCTGCAGCTTGCCGTCAATATGGAGAGAATCGGCGACCATATGTTTAACGTGGCAAATTCCGTAAAAGCCTACGCGGAAGACGACCATAAATAATAAAAAAATAATTTTAAAGATTTTTGTAAAACTAAGCAAAACCGCTTGACAAAGTAGGTAGTTATTTAATAAAATGATAAAGCTTTAGCGAAAGCGGAATAGCTTACCGCGGGGTAGAGCAGCCAGGTAGCTCGTCGGGCTCATAACCCGGAGGTCGCGCGGTCCGAATCCCGCCCCCGCAACCAAAAAATCCGCTTTCGCTATTATGGCGACGTAGCTTAGTTGGTCTATAGCGGCCGGTTCATACCCGGCAGGTCGGCGGTTCGAATCCACCCGTCGCTACCAAAATTAATACAAATTATGCCGTAAAAAATGCGGCATACATAAGGCCCGTTGGTCAAGCGGTTAAGACACCACCCTTTCACGGTGGTATCATGGGTTCGAGTCCCGTACGGGTCACCAA
>JBJEVB010000041.1:0-2224 GCA_051884155.1 Candidatus Coproplasma sp.
AAGATTTGTTTGATTCTTTTTTATCTAAGTGTTGCACTTGATTTGACAATTCACCTAATACTTTTTTTATTATGCCTTGCCTTTAAAGATTGCCAGACCGTAGGGGGGTAGCGAAACGCTTGTAGCTTGTCCGCCGTTTAACATATCTTCATAAGTGCCGCCAAGCTCAACCCTTTCAACTGCGTTTTCGGAATAGTTTTCTACGAACAGATAGGTGTTTTCACCGTCCGTTCGCGTGTGCGCGCTAACCGCAAACGGCAGTCCGTCCTTTCCCGAAGGTATATTGCGTTTAAGCTTAAGTTCGTCGACAATGCCGTTTAAGATAGCGCTTTTAAAATCGTCGCAATCTCTAAACGCCTGATAGTAAGCCTTGCCCTTGCCGTATTCGTTTACGGTAGCCGCAGGCTCGCCAGAGTAAAAATCTTTAGAATAGGTCGCCAAAACCTTAGCTCCGTTAGTATGAATAATCTCGCAATAATCACGGGCAACGTATTTTTCACCGTCGCAGGTCACTTCGCCCGTCTGTTCGGGGTAGAGCGTATCAATCTCTTCGTTGCGTATTCCGAAAACTTCTTTAAGCTTACCTGCAGGGAAGCCGGCAAGGTGGCATAAATCGGTCTCGTTAACCATACCTAAGGCGTACGTCGCGTAAAGCGTTCCGCCGCCTTTTACGTAGCTTTCAAGGCTTGCTATAGTTTGTTCGTCAACCATATACAGCATAGGCGCAATCACAAGCTTATATTTGGAAAGGTCTGCGTTTCTGTCAACTATATCGCAGTTAATCGCCCTTTTCCAGAAATATCTGTGATAGGAGTAGCAGGTTTCGTAATATTTTTTATTCCTTTGCGCAAAACCCTGGCTGTCGTCAAGCGCCCACATATTTTCCCAATCGTATATGACGGCGACTTGAGCGTCAACGCCCGTCCCTGCAATCTCTTCAATCTTTTCAAGTATTTCGCCCGTTTTCGCCACCGAACGGAACACTCTCGTGTTCTCCGTTCCGTCGTGGTCAACGACCGCGCCGTGGAATTTTTCCACGCTTCCGCGGCTCTTTCGCCATTGAAAGTACTGCACGCTGTCGCTTCCGTGCGCCACCGCTTGAATTGACGCAAGGTTGTCCATTCCGGGTCGTTTAAGCTTGTTGTATTCATGCCAGTTTACAAGGCTGGGCGTACTCTCCATAAGCAGGAAGGGTTTACCCTTGAGCGAACGATATAAGTCGTGCCAGAACGCACAGCTTTGCGCAGTCAATTCCTGATTGCCCGAATGCCATAGGGGATAAGAATCCCAGGACGCAAAGTCTATTACGTCCCTGAATTTGTAATAATTGTAGCCGTAATGCTCGAACATCATATTGGTCGTAACCTTAGCTTCGGGGCAGATTTTCTTTATGGGTTCAACTTCGCATTTCATAAAGTCGACCGTCTGCGCAGTTGCAAATCTGAACCAATCTATATTAAGACCGTGAATACTGCGTTCGGTCAGGGGCGAAGGCGCTTCAATCTGGTCAAAGCTGTCGTAGGTATGACTCCAGAACGAAGACCAGTAAGCCTTGTTCAAATTCTCTATCGTTCCGTACTTATCCTTTAAAAACTTGCGGAACGCCTGTTGGCACAACGGGCAGTAACATTCTCCGCCGTATTCGTTGGAAATATGCCAGGCTATCACACCCGGGTGTTTGCCGTAACGCTCGGCAAGTGCGGCGTTAATTGAACGAATCTTTTCACGGTAGATAGGGGAAGTAAAGCAGTGATTGTGCCTAGCCGAAAAGTGCATACGTCTGCCTTCGCCGTCCACTCTCAAAACTTCGGGGTATTTATCCGCAAGCCAGTGGGGGCGTGCGCCCGAAGGCGTCGCAAGAATTACGCCGCCGCCGTTTGCGTAAACCCTATCGATAATTTCGTCCAAAAACGAAAAATCGTATTCGCCTTCTCTCGGTTCAAGTGCCGACCAAGAGAATACGCCTACGGTCATTTCGTTGCAGTGCGCAAGCTTCATAAGGCGCATATCTTCGTCCCAGACGCTCTTATCGTCTATCCATTGTTCGGGGTTATAGTCGCCGCCGTGATAAAATTTCTTAAAATTTTTGTTCAAGTAATTTCTCTCTTTCATATCCATAACTCGTTCGTTTTAGTCAAGCGAACTGCCGTTCGCTACGAAAAAATAATATCACAACAAAGCGATAAAATCAACGGCTTGTCCAAATTTTGTTTAAATATGTGTA
>JBJEVB010000042.1:0-47069 GCA_051884155.1 Candidatus Coproplasma sp.
TTTAAAATTAGTGGCTGATAAGCGATAAATCCTTAAGGGTGTAGGATAAAGTTCCTAAGCCGAAGGATAAGGGGGTAGTCATCTTTAAAAGCACGCTGCGCGTCGTATTGGCGTCTGCATTTTCAACTGCGGCGTAGCTGTAAACGTAGTTAGAACCCCTCATATCCGCGGTAATGCCGATACCTACGTTGTGGAAACGGATTTGCTTAGCGTTTGTTTCGGGGCTAGAAGCCGTGCCGTCGAAGAAAATATAATCTTCAACCTTTTCGCCGTTGCCGTCTTTGACGTTGTTCAACGCGTAGATAACCTGTGCGTCGGTATCACTGTTGAGCTCTGCCGCAGTCTGGCAGGTTGCGGTTGCGCCCTGTACGTTTCCGTTCTGGGGCGAGCAGACGTTAAACGACTTAGTACCGTTTAAGCTGAATGCCCTGAGTGCAAACGCGAGCTGACTGTTGTCGAACACGAGCCCTTCAAGGGTAACCGTCTTTTCGCCTGAGTTGGCGTTATCTTTATTATCCGTCGTCTTAACTACCGCTTTGTTGCAATCCCTGTTATAGAAGGTTTCGTAAGTTGCGTCAATCGTAACGCACATACTATCCTTGCTTACGGCGGTTAAGGTGTTTGCAGGAGTGCTCTTGATTTCCTGTTTTGAGTAAACGGGTTTAAGGTTTTCGCCTGCAAGGCGGTACTTGCATACGGTGGTAATGCTGTCGTTGAACTCAACTTCTTCTTTCGTGGAAGCAAGCACGTATTTGCCCTTAATGGCGCGCGTCGTTTCAAAGACGTAAACGGGGTCTTGGGGTGCAGCCGTTTCCGTAGAAGTCATCTTAACGCCGTCGGGAAGGTTGCTTGCGCCCCAATCGTAGTCGTTTTTATCCATATAGAAGGAAGTGACGTATTTCGTGCCGGAGCCTTCGGTGTCGTACTCAACGGAGTAACTGCTGTTGCCGCCTGCAGTTTGGCTTATCGTATAGGTGGCGACTTCCTTGTGGCCACGCCAAAATTCAATTGAATTTTTTTCAACGGTAGCAGAAGTAGCAACGTTCCAGTTTGCGGAAGTGGAAGTGGACGAATAAACCGTACCGCCTGAACAGCCTGCAACGGAAATTACGCCGCCTGCTAATAAAATTGTAGCTAAAATTTTCTTTGCGCATTTCATATCTCAAATTATAGCATATAATTTTTTTAATTGTAAATCTTTTTGGATACAAATAAGTAAAAAAATGGTGATAGATGTGTTATAATATAGCTATGACAGAAGTTATTATTGCGCCCTATCTCGGCGCGGCGCTTTCAAGCTTTAAAAAAATAGTCGCTCAACACGCTGAAAAGGACGGGAAAGAAGGTAAAAGGCTCGTCGTCTTGTGCGAAGACAGGCTGTCTCTCGTGGCGGAAAGGGCGGTCTGCGAACAGGTTGGCGGTACGTTTTCCGTTTCAATCTACACCTTATCGCGCTTTTTGAGTGCGACGGGCGGCAGATGCGACGACGTGTTGACGAGTCAGGGCTCGGCAATGGCGATAAGCCGTTTAATTGAAAAGAACAAGGGTAAGCTCAAGCTGTTCAACCGCTTATCTTCTGCGGACGCGGCACAGGACGTATACGACACGATTGCCCTTTTATACTCTTCCCAAATTTCGCCCGACGACCTTGAAGGGGCAGTAGACGGCGAAAGCTTGCTTTCTCGCAAGCTGTTCGACTTACAGCTTTTGTATAGAGAGTACTTTGAATACCTAAAGGAAAACGGCGTCATAGACAGAAACGCCTACTTAAGGCGCTTGCCCGATTTAATTAGAAACAGCGATAAAATTATCGGTGCGGACGTAGTCATTCTCGGCTTCCAGGCGTTCACTTCGTCCGTGTCGGAAGCCGTCAAGGCGTGCCTTGAAACTGCCGACAGCGTAAGCGGCATTTTTATCGGCGGCAATGGTGGAATAAGCAAGTACGTCAACGAAGCGTGGGTAAACTTTATCGCGCTTGCTAAGGAATGCGGACTTGAAGTAAATAAGATTAACCTGCCTTCGACGCTCTGCCCTGCGGCGGAACAGATTAGAAGGTGCGTGTTCGAACCTGAAAGCTTTCATAACGCAACGGCTGTAGACCTGCCTTCAGGGCAGGTAAACCTTGTCGAAGCGGTGGACGATGACGACGAGTGCGCTTTATTTGCGGCGGCGATTTTAAAAGCCGTGCAGGAAGATAAGGTGCGCTATAGAGATATTTCCGTAATGCTGCCCGACGTAAATTCCTTTCAGCCCGTTTTGGAAAGGGTGTTCGAAGAATACGGCATACCCTATTACGTGGACAGACGCTACCCCCTATCGTCGCACGCTATCTGCGAATTTTTATTGAACTACTTAACCTGCGCGGCGGACGGCTGTCGTCAAAGCAGCGTAATTTCGGTCGTAAGCTCGCCCTTGTTCACGTTTGAAAGCGAAGATATGAGGGGCGATAAGGATATCTTTATCAACTATATGCTGCGTGCGGTTACGGGCAGGGGCGGCGTTAAAAAAGCCGTTAACCCCGATATATGCGGCAGCGAAGCGGGTTTAGACGAGCAAAGAGCAGAGAGAGTGCGTCAAGCGTTCGTTGCAGGGTTAAAGCTTTTGCCTTCGTCGGACGCTGAAGGCGGACGCTTTTGCGACGGCGTAAGAAAGCTGTTGGAATTGTTTGATTGCAAGACGCGGCTCGAGCAGATGGCGGAAGAAGCTGAAGGCTGCGGATTTGCGTCTATCGGCTCTATGTCCGCAAGGGCGTACGAAGAGACGGTTGCGGTCGTAGACGAAGCCCAAAAGCTGACGCTCGGCGAAAAGTACGCCGTACGCGAATTTGCAAAAATTTTAAAAAGCGGCTTTAGCGCGGCACAGATTTCGCTCATTCCCCCCAAGCAGGACGCGGTCTTTATCGGCGATTTATCGTCTTGCACAAACGCCGGCAGTAAGGTGCTTATTATCGGCGGCTTGACGGGCGCCGTGCCTTCCGCGTCGCCCGATACCGCAATTTTGACCGACGCCGAGCTTACTTCAATGGAAAAGGTCAAGCTTGCCGTGTCCCCTAAAATCTCTCAGGTCAACTTGAGAATTAAAGAGACGACCGCGCTGAACTTAAGCGCGTTTACCGATAAATTATACTTAGTCTACCCCGTGCGTTGCGGCGGCGAAGAGCTGGGCGCAAGCGAGATTTTCGACTACGCGAAAAAGCTGTTCACCTGCAACGGTGAGCCTATAAAAGTGCGTACGACTAAGGAAATTTTCTCGTCGGCAGATTATTTTGCGTACTGCGTCTGCCGCCCTGCACCTGCGATAAGAAGGGTGGCTCAGTACGTTGCCGACCCCTATTGCGACAAGGTTGAAAGCGTTTCTTCAATCTATTCAATGCTCAAAGAGCAGTTTAATAACAGCTGTAAGGAGTGCTTCCCCGTCGTTAAACGAGGTATGGCGGATATAAGCCTTCTATACGGCGGCGACGTCTCGCCAACCGATTTAGAGACCTATTATTCCTGCCCCTATATGTCGTTTGCTCAAAGGGGGTTGCGCCTTAACGAGCGAAGGGAAGGCGCCTTCCGCCCGTTAGACGCAGGTAATTTAATTCACGACGTATTAAAGCAGGTTGCCGAAAACAGTACTTCTTTCAAGGACAAGGACGAGTGTGCCGAATTCGCAAAGACTAAGGCAAAAGAGCTGCTTACGTCGGCGGCTTATTGCGTGCCCGAAGGGGACGGTGCGGCAGGCTATGCGGCGAGCTCGCTCGTCGAAGAAGCAGGCGAAGTGGCTCAAGCCGCTTACGAACAGATTTTTAATTCCGATTTCAGGGTAGAGAGTGTGGAAACGGTGTGCAGGACGGCGGCAGGCGGCGTAAGCTTAAGCGGCAGAATCGACAGGGTGGATAGCTTTAACGATATGGTCAGGGTTATCGACTATAAGACGGGTACGGTCAAAGCCGAAGCCGATGCCTACTATATGGGTTTAAAACTGCAACTCCCCCTGTATCTTTCCGCTGCGGCTAAGGATAGGCGACCCGTCGGGGCGTACTACTTCCCTGCCAACGTCGACTATTCCGACGACGGGAACAGCTTTACCCTGCAGGGCTTTATGGACGGAAGCGAAGACGTAGTAGTTCATTCCGACCGCTTGGTTGAAGAGAAAGGGCAGAGTAAGCTCGTGGGTGCATATCTCAACGGCAAAAAGCTTGACAGGGCTATGACAAGTGAAGATTTCAAGTACTTTTTGCAGTACTCTAAAAAGCTCTTTGAGCAGGGCGGCAGGGAAATGCTTTCAGGCGAGATATCGCCTTCGCCCGTGGAAAAGGCGTGCGATTATTGCAGCTTAAAGGGCTTGTGCGGATACGACGCGGAAGTCGACGGCGTAAGGAAGAAGAAAAAGGCGAACTGCGCTATGATTGCCGAGATAGTCCGCAAGCAGGATTGTTTGCAAGAAGATGGCGGCGATAAAGACGAGAACGGCGGGGGTGAAAAGTTATGAGAGCAACGGCTGAACAAAATGCGGCAATAGTGGCAAGGGGCGAAGTCATGGTCTCGGCTTCTGCCGGTGCTGGCAAGACGACCGTAATGATTCAAAGGCTCGCCGATATCATCTGCGGCGGCGTAGATTTAGACAACGTTCTGTGCGTGACCTTTACCAAAAAGGCGGCGGCGCAGATGAAGGATAAACTGCGCTCGGAGCTCGTTAAAAGGCTGAACGTCGAAGATAGTGAAAAGCTCAACCACCTTCGCAAACAGCTCGGTAAGATAAATACCGCCGATATAAGCACGATAGACGCCTTTTGCTCAAGGCTGGTCAAGACCTATTTCTACGAGTTGCAGATAGACTCGTCTTTCGAAGTCATTGCCGAAGAAGCGGAAAGGGCGGCGCTTAAGGAAAGGGCTATGGACGCCGTCTTTGAAAGCAGGTATAAAGACGGCGACGAAGAGTTTTTAATGCTGCTTCAAAGGCTTAAGAGAAAGCGCAGCGACAAGCCCGTGCGCACGATGATTTCCGACGCGTACGAAAAGGTGAGAATCTGCCCCGACTATAAACTGCTCTTAGAGCGTGCAAAACAAGAGACCTATACCGAAAAGGGCTTTTTGGAAGTCTGCTCGCGCATAAAGGCGGCAATAAACGAAAAGCTTGAAAATATAATTTGCGCAATCGACGAGTTTGAAGTTAAGTTTGCAAAACTCAAAAGCGACCCCAGATTTTTCCGGATTTTAGGCGACTTGCGCCAAAATATAGGCGAGTATGCAAAATCGCCCGACCTTTTTAGCGCGCCTAAAAAGCTGACAGAGCTAAGGCGACCTTCGGGCAAAGCGGATGAAGATTTGCTCTTTAGAGATTTTTGCGATAAGGTAAAGGACAAGTTTAAAAAGCTTACCGATTACGAAGAGACTGAAGAAAGACTGCGCTTTTTTGAAAGCGGCAAGCTCGCCGTTGCGTTTTGCAACCTTTTATTCGAGTTCGATAAGGCATATGACGACGTCAAACGCTCGGAAGGTAAGCTGGACTTCGGCGATTTGGAACAGTACAGCCTAAGGCTTTTAAGGGGCGACGACTGCGATAGCGACGTGAGATATAAGATACGCGAAAAGTATAAATACGTTTTCGTCGACGAATATCAGGACGTCAATCCCATTCAGGACGAGATAATCGCCTACGCTTCGGGCGACGATATTTTCTGCGTCGGCGACGTCAAACAGGCGATTTACGGCTTTAGGGGCAGTCGCTCTTCCTTCTTTACGGGCAAGTGCGAAAGCGTCGGCGGCAAAGGAAGCTACATAATTCTGCCCGACAATTTTAGAAGCAGTTCAGCCGTAATCGACTTTGTAAATCAAGTCTTTTCAAAGGTGATGAAACCGCCCTTCTGCTCTTTCGATTATGCGGCAGGGCACGCTATGCGCGGCGGTTCGCGCTATGGCGAAGGCTTTAAAGGCGTTGCGCAGTTCTGCGTGTACGACAAGGGCGAAAACGTTAAGGAAGTCGCCGATAAAATCTACTCGGTTGCAAGCGAAAAGGTCGCCGCAAAAAAGGCGACGAGAGAAGCGCTTGCCGTGTTAAAGCTCGTAAAGGAAGCGCTTAATTCAACCTACTACGACGCAGATTTGGGCAGGGAAGTTAAGGTGCAGATGGGGGATATTTGCGTATTAACGCGTAAACGCTCTTCGGCTAACGTGCAGGAAATAATCCGCACGCTCTTGGCGGAATACCCCGTTGCCGCCGCCGCGGAAGTCAATATCTGCCAAAGACCCGAGATTATTCAGCTTTTAGATATTCTGTCCTACTTGAACAATGCCGAGCAGGATATTCCTATGGCTTCGGCAATGCTCTCGCCGCTCGGCGGATTTACGGAGAGCGAGTTGGTTCAAATACGCGTTAAGTTCAATAAGGCGGAAAAGCTGTTCCGCAGTGCGGTTAAGCGTTACGCAACCGAAGTAAACGACGCTCTCGCTTTAAAGATACAGGCGTTTTTTGATAAGGTGAAAAAACTGCGTACCCTTTCAAACAGTATAGGCGCGGCAAAGCTAATCGACGAAATTATGAGTCGCGGCGACTTTGCGGCAAAATTTTCTTCGCCCGTTAAGCTAATCTATCTCCGCACCCTTCAGCGCAGTGCGTACGGCGTCGGCGGCGAGCTGTCGCTCAACGCGTTCTTGCAAAAAATCAAGACGGGCGGCAACAAAATTTGCGCACCGTCTTCGGTTGCGTCGGACAGTATCAACGTTTTAACTATGCACGCTTCTAAGGGGTTGGAATTTCCCGTAGTCATAGTCGCCGATATTGCGACGAGCTTCAGGGGCGATTCCAAGGAAGATATGCCGTTTAACGAAAGATTCGGCTTTGCGCCTAAATACTACGGCGAAAACCGTGTGTCGGGCACGACCGTTTTAAGAAAGCTGAACGCTATCGAGACGGCAAAGGAAGAATTGAGCAACGAAATCAACCTTTTGTACGTTGCGTTTACGCGTGCCAAATACGCGCTGTACGTCTTAACGAGCAGCGTTCAGCCGTACGACAGGATAGACGCGGCGTTTGCAAATTCGTATGCGCCGCTAATCGACTTCGACGGGTTTACTCTGCGCAAGATAGAGTTAGACGGCGAAGAAAATTCCGTGCGCGAAGGCGCGCCCGTACCCGTTTTGGACCGCCCCGACGAAAGTCTTTTGCAAACGCTTAAGGGTGCGGCAGCTTATACATACGGCTACGAACAGGCAATCTCTCTGCCCGTTAAAAGTTCGGCTTCAAGGCTGTTGTGGGAAAGGGATAATATTCAGGACGCCCAACCGCTATTCGACGACGAGTACGAAAGGGCTGACGGCTCTGATACTACGCCAGAAGCAGGTATTGCGTATCACAGGTTTTTAGAGCTTTGCGATTTTTCAATTAAGGACGAAAAGGGAATAGCCAAAGAGCTTGAAAAGTTCCTTGAAGGCGGACTTATTACCCAAAGTCAAGCTCAGCTTTTGAGCGTGGAAAGGTTGGCTGAAATAGTATCGATGCCTTCGTTCGACGGCGTTTTGGGTAAGTCGCTCTACAGAGAAAGGGAATTTTTGTGTAGGCTTCCTTCGGCGGAATATATCGCCTTAAGGGAAGGGACAAGCCTTGAAAACGTATCCTTAACCGACGACGGCAACAGCGTAATTGTGCAGGGCGCAATCGACCTTTTATGCGTGGAAAGGGTAGAAGGCAGGGCGGTTTCCGCACACGTTATAGACTATAAATATACGTCCCGTACTCAAGAGAGCGTGCTAAAAAAGTATACGCCGCAGTTGGCTCTATATAAAAACGTAGTTGCCAAAATTTACGGGCTTGACGAGAGTGCGGTTAAGACCACAATTATCAATATTAAAGCTTGCAAGCAAATTGACCTTGACGTATAAATGCGCTCTTCATATATACTTCGCAATAGTGTGTCGCCTTTGCGTTTTGGCTCAGTCATTTACGCTTAAGTAAACTCCTGTCGCCAAAGCCGCAGGCTCCTGCTCTTGCTCGCACCTATGAAGAGACGGAACCCCAAATAAGGCGAGATAGACCTTGCCGCAATATGTTTTCTTAAATCGTTAGTCAAATTTCGCTAAAAAGGCTAAAAATATCCGCCCTGTCGCACGGCAGGGCGGATATAATTTACCCGTATGGAAAGTATTACAAAGTTTTTCGATAGCGTGTTTGCAGAGTTTGCAAAGGCAGATTTTGCACTGCTGTTTTTAATCGACGTCTGTGCGTTTGCGTTTATCTTTATAATTGCCTTTATAGCCTGCGCCTTTTCGCAGAAGGCTCGCTCGGTGAAAAAGAGACCCTTTTTATATCTCGTAGATTTGTTCACCGCAATAACGCTAACCGTATTCTTGTGCAAATATACGCTTGCTCAGGCAATTGCCGCCGCCGCAATCTTCCGCTGTGCGGGTATCGTGTGCTACGGCGTGTTGCGCGCGTTTAAGCCCAAAGAGCAGTTTATTCCCGAAGCGGAAGGGGTAGGGCTAAAGACGATTGCTTCCCATCCGCCTATGCCCGAAGTTCAAGCTCCCGTCTCCGCCGTACAGTCGGGTGTAAGGCTTGACCACGCCACGTCTATTGCCGACAAACTGCTTTTAAAAAACTTAGGCAGGGGCGACAGGCAGGAATTAGAAAAGATTAAGACGGCGCTTACCGTTTTAAAGGTCAAGGGCACTTTGACCGCGCAGGAAGGCGAAAATTTAAACGAGACCTTTAACACCCTTTTAAAGCTTATGGCAAAGTACGATTTATAGCCGTTAACTTCCGCACAGCGCGCCTATAAACATGTTTTTTGCCGCAAGCTCGGCTTGAGTTTTATCGATGGGTTCTTCTACAATAACGGCGTCTAAAACGCTAATTTGCCCTGCGGAATATTTCTTGTTTTTTATAAACACCGCGCTAAGCTTTCCGCCCATTACGCTGCATTCCGTAATAAACCCAAGGTGCTTACCTTCCTTAGTAAAGGCGGGTACGCCCAGCCGCAGCCTGAACGAATTTTTGCCTTCGTATCCAAGCTCGTTAAATACCACTTTATCCTTTAAAAATTTAGTGCCGACGGCTTTTGCAAAAAACTCTTTTTCGTCTTCGTCAAAGCATATATAGCCTTCAATCACGTTTTTATTGCAGCTTATCGCCATAATCACGCCCTGAATTTTTTTGTCTTCGCTTTGGATTTTTTTGCCGTATAACTTGCTTATCTTCATAGCTAATCTCCTTCTATACGTTTATCTATACGCTTATTCTATTTCAGGTGTTAAAAAGCTATAACCCGTAAAAATGGCGTAAATTGTCGCATACGCATTTTAGGGCTTTTATCGTAGTTTACATAATTTATAAAATGCGAACATTTTACATTAATTTACAAAAAGTTTACATTTGTCTTGACAGGTGTAAACTTTTTGTGTATACTTTCGGTAAAATAAACCTTAAAAGGCGCTGTATGGCAGATATTAAAGCAAAATACGATGTAATAATAGTCGGCACGGGTGTTGCAGGTTTAAATTGTGCAATCAACCTTCCGCAGGATAAGTCCGTTTTGGTAATCTGTAAAAAGTTACCTAAAGAGAGCGATAGCTACTTGGCTCAAGGCGGTATTTGCAGGCTGCGCGACGAGAACGATTACGAAGAATACTATAACGACACTATGCGTGCAGGTCACTACGAGAACAACCCTGCCGCAGTAGAGTGTATGATACGCTCTTCTCAGGAAATAATAGACGACCTTATAGATTTGGGCGTGGAGTTCAACAGGAACGAAGACGGCTCTCTCGCCTACACGAGAGAAGGCGGACATACTTCGCCCAGAATTTGTTTCCACGAAGATACGACGGGTCAGGAGATAACTTCCTGCCTTATGAAAAAGGCGTCGTCGTTAAAAAACGTTCAGTTTGTGTATAATACCGTTTTGGTCGATATTATCGAAAACGGCAAAGAGTGCTTAGGCGTAGTTGCCTACGATAAAAAGGACAAAAAGCCCTTTAAAGTCTATGCGGATTATACCGTGCTTGCAACGGGCGGCATAGGCGGTGCGTTCGGAAATACTACTAATTTTTCCGTACTCACGGGGGATTCGCTTGCAATCTGTTTAAATCACGGCGTTGCGGTAGACCATATCAACTATATTCAGGTGCACCCCACGTCGCTCTACTCTAAAAGAAGGGGCAGAAAGTTCCTAATTTCCGAATCGGTCAGGGGCGAAGGCGCACATCTTTTGGATAAGAATTTTAACCGATTTACGGACGAGCTTAAGCCGCGCGACGTGGTTACGGCGGCAATTTTAAAGAAGATGGAAGAAGACGGCACAAAGCACGTTTGGCTTGATATGCGCCCTATAGACAGAGAAGAGCTTGCAAGCCATTTCCCCTTAATTATCAACAGGTGCAAGGAAGAAGGGTACGACGTGTTTACTCAGCCCGTGCCCGTAGTGCCTGCAATTCACTACTTTATGGGCGGCGTGCGCAGCGACTTAGACGGCAGGACGACTTTAAACAGGCTGTATGCAGTCGGCGAAACCTGCTGTAACGGCGTTCACGGCAGAAACAGGCTTGCTTCCAACTCGCTTTTAGAGAGCCTTGTGTTCGCCAAGCGTGCAGCAAAGGACGTTGCGGCGTCCTACTGCGAAGTCCCCGAAGAGATTGCCAAGTCTTCAGGAAATAAAGTAAACTTAGAAGATTATAGCGACTTGAACAAAACGCTTAGAAAATACAAAAGACGTGTCCGCGCGGCGGTAAGGCAAGCAAACCGTGCGGAAAAGAAGGAGAATTAAAGTATGAACGAACTCACCGAAAAACTTATAATGGAAAGGCTTATTCAGCAGGCGCTTGAAGAAGATATCGGCAACGAAGACGTGACCACTAACGCCGTTATGCCCGAATATAAAAAGGGTATGGTCAAGCTGATTTGCAAGCAGGACGGCGTAATCTGCGGTCTTAAAGTGTTCGAAAGGGTGTTCAAGCTCTTAGACGAAAATACCGAAGTCAGCTGTTTCTTTAAGGACGGCGACGAAGTAAAAAAGGGACAGAAGGTCGCAATAATCACGGGCGATATCCGCGTTCTTTTATCGGGCGAAAGGGTAGCTTTAAACTATCTTCAGCGTATGAGTGGTATCGCAACCTACACACGCAGCGTGGTCAAGCTTTTGGAAGGCTGCAAGACCAAGCTCTTAGATACCCGTAAAACCACCCCTAATATGCGCGTATTTGAAAAATACGCCGTGAGAATGGGCGGCGGTTACAATCACCGTTACAACCTTTCCGACGGCGTACTTTTAAAGGATAACCATATCGGCGCTGCAGGCGGCGTTAAGCAGGCAGTAGAGATGGCACGTGCGTACGCACCTTTCGTAAGAAAGATTGAAGTCGAAGTGGAAAACCTTGAAATGTGCAAGGAAGCGTTAGAAGCAGGTGCGGACATAATTATGCTCGACAATATGTCGGTTGAAGATATGGCAACAGCAGTCAAGATGATTGGCGGCAGGGCAATAACCGAATGCAGCGGCAACGTCACCAAAGAAAATATTGAAAGAATTAAGGATACGGGGGTAGACTACGTTTCTTCGGGTGCACTTACTCATTCCGCGCCCATTCTCGATTTATCGTTAAAAGAATTACACCCCGAAAAGGACGTGTAATGAAGACGGCTGAACGAAGGGCGGAAATATTATCGCTTATAGCAAACAGCAACAATCCCGTAACGGCAAACTATCTAAGCGATAAGTTTTGCGTTTCAAGGCAGGTTATCGTGCAGGATATCGCAATCTTACGCGCCAACGGCAATTCGGTTATTTCAACCAATCGCGGCTACGTTATGGAAGGCGGCGCTTGCGCAGAAAGGGTGTTTAAGTGCAGACACACTCTCGAAAGACTCGTTGAAGAGAGTGAAATAATAATCTCTCACGGCGGCAAGGTGGAAGATATTTCCGTCAACCACAGGGTTTACGGCAAGATATCCGCCAAGTTAGAGCTATATACAATCCGCCACGCGGAAGAGCTTTACCGTTCGCTTGCGTCGGGTGCGTCTAAGCCGCTTATGAGCGTGACCGACGGCTATCACTACCACACCGTAACCGCCGATACCGAAAGGCAGTTGGACGAGATAGGCAACGCGCTAAAGGCGGCAGGCTTTTTAATCGAAATTTAAGGTGAGTTTTTAATATTAATAAGATTACGTTTTATTCCCCTGCAACCGCAGGGGATTTTGCTTTTATTGACTTCTGTAGCGTTTTGATTTCTATCCCTTTACAAACATACTTATAGGTGTTATAATTACAATGCTGAATTATGTAATAATACGGTAGGTTTTGTGCTTAAACTCTCGACCAAACCTTTACGGGGGGAATAAATGAAGAAAAGAATATTAGCTTGCATTGCACTTTCAATCGTTATGGCTTTCGGCTGTTTTGCGGTTACGGGCTGTAATATTTTGTCGAACGGCAATAACGGTTCTACGGGCGGCTCAACTGAAACGGGCGGCTCAACTGAAACGGGCGGTTCGGGTGATAACGGCTCTGGCGACAACGGTTCTACGGGCGGCTCAACCGATACGGGCGGTTCTGGCGACACCGGTTCTGGTGAAACGGGTGGCTCGGAAGATAGCGGCTCTACGGGCGGCTCAACCGATACGGTTGCGGTTGAAAGCGTAAGCGTAACGCCTGCAACGCTGAGTTTAAGCGTAAACAGCGAATTTACTCTTACGGCAAATATTTCCCCTTCAAACGCGACGAATAAGGCGGTCAGTTGGACTTCGGACAATACGGCGATTGCAACCGTTGATAACGGCGGTAAGGTTACGGCGGTTGCGGCAGGAAATGCGGAAATAACCGTAACTACGGCGGACGGCAATAAGACGGCAAAGTGCCAAGTAAACGTAAACGCCCCTTTAACCAACGAGTTGATTTTAACCTATTCCTACGGCGGCAACGAGTGCGCGGCGTTCGAGTGGTCGGATGCTAGCCCTGAAAACGCAAGTGTTAAATACAAGCTCACCACCGAGACCAACTATACCTCGCTCGACAGTCAGCTTATCCGTTCGGCGGCAACTTCAGGTTACGCCCGTGCGGATATATTAGGGCTTAAGGGCGGTGCAACTTACGAATTTAAAATAACTTCTTCAGCCGGAAAGACGGTTACCGTTACTAAGAGCATAACGGCGTACGACCGTTCGGGCTATGCACACTTTAATTACTCGTCCGGCGTTGGCGCGTATAAGGACGACGGCACGCCTAAATCTAACGCGCAGATTATCTACGTTTCCGAAAAGACTAAAAACACCGTAACGGCGACTATCGGGGGGAAGAGCTATACGGGTATAGTAAGCATACTAAACAACCTATCAAAGAGCAGTAATCCCGTAATCGTCAGGGTGCTCGATACAATCGGTGCGGCAACCTGGAATAAGATAGACTACAACGCAAACAAGCAGTACGACGGCAACAATTTAATGCCTGCGTCCGTCGTTATAGGTATAAACGGCAAGCAGTTGCCTACAAGTTCCAACACCTATCAAAAAGATTTGATTTCAGGCGGATACAACACCTTAGACACTTCGGTCTGGTCGGAGCTGAACGGCTTGGACAGTAGGGCGAAATACTCTTCAGGCGAATACGATACTATTTGGAATAACTGCCCTATAAAGGGTGCAAACAACGTCACGCTTGAAGGCGTGGGCGAGAGCGCAGGGCTATTTCAGTGGGGCTTGACCTGGCAGTATTGCAACTCAATCGAAGTTAGAAATTTGACCTTTGAAGACTACACCGAAGACGCTTGCTCGTTTGAAGGGACAAAGGCGAGTACGACCGCAGACGGCTTTGACAGTAAGCGTTTATGGCTGCATCACAACACCTTTGAAGAAGGGATTAACTATTGGGATTTAACCGCCGAGCAGGATAAACACGAAGGCGACGGCGCGACCGACTTTAAACAGCTTTCCTATCTTACCACTTCCTACAACGTTCATCACAACAATCACAAGACGGGGCTCGTTGGCGGCGGCGATAGCGTTAAGACGGCGTGCGTAACCTTCCACCATAACTACTACAACCACAACTCAAGCCGTCTTCCTTTAGGCAGACAGGCGAATATGCATATGTACAACAACTATTACTACAGGTCGACGGGTACGAATATGTCTATCCGTGCAGGTGCGTATGCGTTTATCGAAAACTGTTATTTTGACAACTGTTCAATCCCTATAGAGATAAGGGTGGGCGATAGCAAGACGGGTGCGGTCAAGCTCTATCAAAATATTTTCAGCGGTAAAAACTATTCTGCTAACGACTATATTTACGACGTGACCGACCGTACTATGGCGGTTGCAAACGACAATATCTACAACAAGAATTTCGATACCGACGCAAGTGCTTTCTACTACGACAATGTAAATAAAGTTACTAACGTTTCGATTATGTACACCGCCGAAGAGACTAAGACGAACGTTCCCCTTTTGGCGGGCGTGCAAAAGCGTAACGGCACTACGGCAATCGACCCCGAAGGCGGTAATCAAGGCGGTTCTTCGGGCGGCGGCATGGGCGGCTCTGAAACGCCTTCCACGCCTGATTCGGGCGAAGAAGTCGTAATTCCCACCTATGAACAGCTCTTAGCGCGTGCCGATAAAGTGTATGCGCAAGATTTTTCTTCGGTTGCCGACGGCACAAAGTTTTCTGAGTTTGAAGATTATTCTACGGTCGGCGTTTTCTCTCTGCCCGACGCAACTTTAGGCTATAGCCAAAGCTACACCCAAGTTTCGGGCGGAAAGACCAATCAAGTTACTAACGGCGCAAACACGATTACGGTAATTTCATTCGGCAACGCTTCGTCGGTTGTCGAAGGCTATTTTGAGATGAGTACCACCGAGATAGGTTCTAAGTGGGAATTAATCAGGTTCGTAAATGGAAGCGGCGTCGCGTTTGCGGTTAGAATTGATACCGACAAGACTAAGCCTTTGACCTATACGGTAAGCGGTGGTACGGCGACCACGCCTGAAAATTCCTTTGTGTGGAAAAAGAACGTAACGTATAAAATCTATTTCAAGCTCGACCTATCGTCGGGGAAAATAACCGTAAATATCACCGACGGCACGTCGACCTTTAAAGCCTATAACGTGACCGTGCAGGGCGATATAAACGGTATACAGTTAACGTCAAGCAATGGCGGCGCAAGGCTTACCGCTATTGATAACGTAGTTATTTGTGCGTCTTAAAGACAAGAGTCGAACGTAAAAGGTGAAATTAATGGATAAACCAAGAGTAGTGTTTCCTTATACGGAAGCAGGACTTGGGCACATAATGCCTATGAATAGTATTGCGGACGAGTTTGAACGGCTTTACGGCGATAAAGTCGAAGTCGTTCGTTCGCAGTTTTTTACCGAGCAGGGGGATAAAAAGCTAATTACCTACGAAAAGGAACTTGCCGACAACGTAGTGCGCTATAACAAAAGTCCTGCTTTGGGATATTTTGCAACATTTAATATGCGCTTTTGGGGTGTTAAAATTTCGTCTTGGGGTGCTGTGGACTTTATCGGTTGGGGTGCGCTGAAAAAAGGCGTAAAACACATGACCGAGCTCAAGCCCGATTTGGTCGTAAGCACTCATTGGGCGACTAATTACTACGCAATGAAGATGAAAAACCGCCCCCTTACGGCTATGTATTGCCCCGACGTGTGGATGAATACGCTCTTCCGCTACCCCTGCGATTTGGCGCTTTTATCAATGCCGAAGGGGTATAACCGTGCAATGAAGATGCACAAAAAGCGTTTTAATGAAGATAACTTAAAGCTTGTTCCGTTTTTAATCAGAAAGGAAGCGTTTGCCGTCTCGCCCGATAAGGCAGAGCTTAGGCGCGGTATCGGCGTTGACGAGAACAAATTCACCGTGTTGGTTGCCGACGGCGGCTACGGCGTGGGTAAGTGTAAAAAAACGTGTGAAGAGCTATTAAAAAGAGATTTGCCCATAAATCTTATCGTCGTCTGCGGTAGGAACGAGAAATTGTATAACTATTTAAAGGGGCTTAAATCGCTCGGCAAAACGGTGTTTAAACCCTTCGGCTTAGCGGATAATATGCTTGAAATTATCGCCGCGTCGGACGTGTCCTGCGGCAAGAGCGGCGCAAGCCTTATGGCAGAGCCCTGCTTTTTCGGAGTTCCCGAAATAATTACCCACTACGCCTGCGAAATTGAAAAACGCATAGGCGAATACTACATTGAAGACGTGGGCAGCGCGATAAAAGAGTTCAACGTAAAAAAGGCGTGCGACTTGGTTGAAAGCTTTTATAAAAACCCCGAACTTCTCACCCCGTATAGGGAAGCGGCTCTTAAGCAAAGGGGCAACTACGGCGCGGAAAAATCTGCGCGTTACGTCTTCGGACTGTTGTGTAAAAAATTCCCTAACCTTAAGGACGGAACGGAATTATATTAATTATAAGGTTTGAGTTTGCCGTGCCTGCGTGTTACGCAGGTACGGCTTTTCGCTTGCCTTAAAAAGCGGCTATCGGTTATATTTTGCGGTTGAAGGTAATAAGCATAATCACGGGGTGAAGTATGCTTAAATTTACCGATTGCAACGTGGTTAAGGTGTATAGCGAGCTAAATAGCGGGGAGATGGGGCTTAGCGAAAAAGAAGCAAAAGCAAGGCTTGAAAGGTTTGGGAAAAACCTTCTAAAGGAAGAGAAGAAAAGGACGGTTTTCGGGCTGTTCTTCTCTCAATTCGGCGACTTGATGACCCTGCTTTTAATCGGAGCAGCATTTATCTCAGCTGGCATTTCATTCTTTTCAAAGAGCGTGACCGACCTTGCGGATACCGCCATAATATGCGTTATAATCCTTTTAAACGCAGTCGTAGGCACGATTCAACAGTACCGTGCGGACAAGGCGATTGAAAATCTTAAAAAGCTAAACGGCACCTTTGCAAAGGTCAGGCGAAGCGGCGTTGAAAGAAAAGTAGACTGCGGCGACGTGGTCGTCGGCGACGTCGTGCTTTTAGAGGAAGGCGACGTAGTCCCTGCCGATTTGCGCATAACAAAGGCGTACGCTCTGCGCTGCGTAGAAGCTGCTTTAACGGGCGAAGCGGCGGCTGTGGATAAGTGCGACGGCGCAATTTATAAGCAAAAGGTGGACTACCACGACGCAAAGAATATCGCCTTTTCTTCCACCTTCGTCGTGGGCGGCAGGGGCGAAGGCGTGGTAATCGCCACGGGTGCAGATACCGAAATCGGTACGATTGCCAAAATGCTCGGCGAGCTGAAAAAGGTCGCTTCCCCCTTAGAGCGCAGTTTGAACAAGCTCGGCAAAATAATCTCTGTATTCGTAATTGCCGTTGCCGCAATCGTATTCTGCGTTGGCGTTTTCGGCTTGGGCGGTAAGGTGTTGGAAAACTTTATGACGGCGGTTGCCATTGCCGTTGCCGCCGTGCCGGAAGGACTTCCTGCCGTCGTGTCGGTAATTACGGCTATGGGCGTTCAGCGCTTAAGCGGCGAAAACGTGGTCATCCGCAAGATGAAATGCGTGGAAACGCTTGGCGGCTGTACGCGTATTTGCACCGATAAAACGGGTACGCTAACCTGTAATCAAATGCGCGTAGTGACGGTTATTCCTGCAGATAAAGTGCGTTCAACGGCACATAGTACGGGGTCTAACGCGTTATACGAGTGTATGGCGGTATGTAACTCGGTAAAGGGCGAAAAGGGGGCGTATATGGGCGACCCAACCGAAATTGCCCTAAGGATATATGCCGACGAATTGCATTTAACCCCCGAATATGCCTTAATGAGTGAAATTCCCTTTTCGTCCGAAAGAAAGCTTATGTCCGTCAAGGTCAAGACGGAAAGTGGTGAAAAGGTGTATTGCAAGGGCGCGATAGAAACTTTATTAAGCCGTTGTGCCTATATTGAAAAGGGTGGTAAATTTAAGCCTATAACTCAAGATGATAAGACGTCGTTTTTAAAAGAGTGCGAAAATCTTTCTTCAAAAGCCCTGCGCGTGCTTGCGTTCGCCTGCCGTAAGGATAATATTTTAGAAGAAAAGGACTTGGTCCTGCTTGGCGCTTGCGGCATGCAGGACGGCTTGAAGGAAGGCGTTTATCAGGCGGTTAAAGAGTGCGAAAGGGCGGGCATAACTACGGTTATGATTACGGGCGATAGCCCGCGCACGGCGTTTGCTATTGCTAAAAAGGCGGGTATTTGTCAAGACGAAAGCCAAGTCTATACGGGTGAACAGCTAGACGCAATGAATAAATATCAGCTAAAACAGGCGATAAGGGACGGGCGAGTGTTTGCAAGGGTTTCGCCCAAGCATAAAAGCGTTATAGTCAAGGTGTTGCAGTCGTGCGGCGAGACGGTGGCTATGACGGGCGACGGCGTAAACGACGCACCCAGCCTTAAGAGTGCCGACATCGGCATAGTTATGGGCAAAAGCGGAACGGAAGTAGCCAAAAGCGTTGCCGATATGGTCATCTGTGACGACAACTTCACGACAATAGTCACGGCAGTAAAGGAAGGTAGGCGCATCTCTTCTAACGTCAAAAAGACAATACAATTCTTTTTATCGACCAACCTTGCGGAAGTGCTATCGATTTTAATAGTCACCTTTGCCTTTATGGGGTGCGGATTCTTGCCTTCCACCCAACTTTTATGGCTTAACCTTATAACCGACAGCTTCCCCGTGCTTGCGTTGGGCGTTGAAAAGGGGTCGGCGGACGATATGAGCTTGTCGCCTATCCGAACGGAAAAGGCGTTATTTTCAAGGCAGTCGCTGTCCTTTATTTTGATTTCTGCTATATACATAACGTTGGTCACGGTGGGCGTATACGCCTTTGCGCTCGTTTCTTTCGGGGCGCAGACGGCTACTACGGCGGCGTTTATAACCATAAGCTTTGCAGAGCTCTTTCACGCTTTCAACGTTAGAAGCGGCAGGCGGTCTGCATTCTGCGGAATACTTTCAAACAAGGTCTTGCTCTTGACCGTGCTTTTGGGCGTTGCGGCAAATATAGTCCTTTGCTTAACGCCCATTGCCGCAGCCTTTAAAATAATTGCAATTCCCGTAAAGCTCTGGGCGCTCTGCACTGCCGCTTCGCTGTCCGTCATAGTCTTTTGCGAAGGTTATAAGCTTGTGCAGTATCTGTTTACTAAAAAGGGTAAACGGCAAAACTTCGGGCTTAAACCAATCAAAAAGCCCGTAAAGGAAGTAAATTAACGTCGAAATCAACCCCCTTAAGGCGGTGTTTATAATTATAAAATAATAATTAATTAATGCGCTTGACAATCAGGCGCATTAATATTATACTAACGGTAACTTAAGTTACCTATTAAAAAAGGGGTGTGGCCGTGTCAGCTAAAAAGCAGGTTACAAGGCAAATGATAATCGACGGCGCGTACGAGCTGGTGAGAAAAAGCGGCATGTCTGCGCTAAACGCTCGCTCGCTTGCCAAGAGCTTGGGCTGTTCAACCCGACCGATTTATCTCTCTTTCGGGGGAATGCAAGAGCTTAAAGATGAAGTGGTAAAGCTTATCAACCAAACCTATCAAACCTATCTCAAAAACGAAGTTGAGCGCGGCGTCTACCCAGAATACAAGGCGTACGGTATGGGCTATATCCGCTTTGCAAGGGAAGAGAGACAGCTCTTTTCCTACCTTTTTATGCGCAGCCGCAAGGAAGGACGGGAAACGCCCGACGGCGGCGATATAACAAACGTTTTAAAGTCGCTCTCGTCCGCGACGGGTTTAAACGGGGATTTAGCCGAAAGGTTCCATTGCGAGTGTTGGGTATTCGTACACGGCATAGCGACGATGCTTGCAACGTCCTACGTTGAGTTGGACGACGAGACGATAAGCGTACTGATTAGCGATATGTTTATAGGGCTTAAAGCTCGGTATGGAAATATAAAGAATTAAGGGAGTGATTTTTATGCAGGTTGTTTCGTGTAATTCAATTTGCAAAAGCTACGGCGAAATTAAAGCCTTAAAGGGCGTAGATTTGCAGGTTGAAGAAGGTGAGCTGTTCGGGCTTTTGGGGGTGAACGGCGCAGGTAAGACCACGCTTATTAAAATACTTTGCGGCTTGACCAAACCGACCGACGGCGAAGCGTTCGTGTACGGCAAAAGTATTTTGACGCAGTTGGGTCAGGTGAAAGGGCTTGTTGATATTTCCCCGCAGGAGACGAGCGTGGCGCCTAATTTGACTGTTAAGGAAAATTTGCAGTTCTTTGCAAGTCTTTATTATAGGGATAAGGGCGAGCAAGCTGAAGCCGTTCAAAAAATAGTTGAAACCTTTTCCCTGCAGGAAGTTTTAATCCGCAGGGCAAAGACGCTCTCCGGCGGTTGGCAAAGGCGGCTTTCGATTGCGGCGGCGCTCGTGTCCGCGCCAAAGGTGCTGTTTTTGGACGAGCCTACGCTCGGGCTGGACGTCTTGGCGAGAAGGGAGCTTTGGACGGTCATTCAAAAGATTAAGAGCCAAACGACGATTGTGCTTACGTCGCACTACTTAGAAGAGATTGAAGCACTGTGCGATAGGGTTGCGATTATGGTCAAGGGTAAAGTCGTCTCTTGCGGAACCTGCCAAGAGATTAAAGAGCTTGCAGACAAGGATAAGTTTGAAGACGCCTTTGTCGAGCTTGCGACAAGGGGGGAAGAGTTATGAGAAGGACTTTTGCGTTCGTAAAGAGAAACGCTTTGGAAATGCTACGTGACCCGTTAATCTACGTTTTCTGTCTTGGTTTTCCCGTCGTAATGCTGCTCTTGTTTCAGGTGATAAACTATTTCATTCCTGAGAACATGGCGATATTCGAAGCTAAATCGCTCGTGCCCGGAATTATGCTCTTCTCGTTCACCTTCGTTATGCTTATGGAGAGCATTTTGGTAAGTAAGGACAGGTCGTCGGCGTTTTTAGTAAGGCTGTATTCTTCGCCTATGAAAACGGGCGACTTCGTTTTAGGTTATGCCTTACCCTGCTTTGTGGTTGGCGTGGTGCAGGAAGTTGTATGTATCTTCTTTGGCTGGCTTACGGCGGTTATCTTCGGCGGCGCGTACTTTTCGTTCGGTGCGGCAATGCTGCTTGCGATAGCAATGCTTCCTACGCTTATAACCTTTATCTTCGTAGGTATACTCTTCGGCAGCGTGCTATCCGATAAATCTGCGCCCGGACTATGTTCTGCGCTTATTTGCGGCGCAGGTATTTTAGGCGGTTGTTGGATGCCGCTTGATACTATGGGCGGATTTGAAACCTTTTGCAGGTGTTTGCCCTTCTATCCTGCGGTATATATAGGCAGGGTTATAACGGGCGCAAATCATACCTTGCCCGACGCTCAAGGCAATATAATTACCTATTCTTTTGATAACGTCGCAGCCTTAGGGCTTATTCCCATAGCGGTGGTGCTCGTTGCGGCAGTAGTTCTCTCGCTAATAGCTTTCTGCCGCAATATGACGTCGGATAAAAGATAAAAACCCCGTTAATTAGCGTATATTGTCGGGTCAACCGCGATTTTGCTTAAAAAGGCGGTTAATTGCCGTATATTATGGGGTTAATTGTCGTAATATGCCGTTCGTTGCGGTATATTACGGGGGCAATTGTAAGTTATTGAAACTCTTAAAAAAGAATTCGTTAAAGGATAGTAGGGGGTCTACGACAATAAAGCCCACCGACCGTGCAGGTCGGTGGGCTTATAATTTTGACAAATTTTAATTGAAATAACCGTCTAAATCAAAGAAGGGGGTAAGGCAATCTGCGGTGTTGTAGCACATCTCTTTAAATAGTTTCTTACTCTCTTCAAAGCTTAAAGTACTGCACAGCGGTTGGTTTGCAAAAGCAAGGTAGAGCTTGTTCAAATCTCTTTCCTTAATCCCTTCGTAAACGCTGTCAATGTTCACGCAGTTTCTGTAGACTAAGTTCTTAACTTCGGTTGGCAAGGGGTTGGACACGATTGGTTTAACCTGCCCGTTAGAGAAAATGCAGTTGGTCTCAACGATAGAGCCCTTCGGCATTTGCGGCATTTGCCCTAAGTTGGGCATATTCACGTTGGATACAATCGTGCCAAAGCCCATAATTGCCTTCATTAAATCGACTGCGATTTCCGAAGATTTGACAAGGTTATACTTCTTCCTTCCTTCAGCCATTTCGATTGATTCTTCAATCTTTTTCTTTTGGTCGGCTTCGCGCCAGTCTACGGAAGTTAAGTTATACTTCCATTCCTTAACGGCTTGAGGGGAAGAGAGATACCAGCTATTATTCATAAATTCAACCAAGTGCCTGTCGCCTGCCGCCGCCAAAGCGCCGTACTTTTTAAATAAGTCCATCTTGACCTTATTGCCGTACGCAAACGGGTCGGTTAAAAAGCCGAAGTGGCTGCCGTCGGGAGAAGGATACTCGTAATAGCCTTCTTCAAAGTGCTTTTGCATAAACTCGGGGAGAAGGGCAAGCAGGTTAAAATCTTTGTACCTTGCTTCGGTTATCCAGGTAAAGTGGTTAACGCCGCACGCGTCGGTGTAGATATCGTCCTTAGTCGTCTCAACGCCCCTTGTTTCCTTAAGCACGCAACACAAAAACTGCTGTGCGTGGAAAACTTCGTGGCAACAGCCGAACGCCTTAATTTCGGGGAATACGTCGTATAGGGTCTTAACGCAAATGCTCATCGGGTTGGTAAAGTTTATAACCCAAGCGTTGGGGCAAATTGCTTTAATCTTTTTTGCAAAGCCTTCGTATAAGGGAACGGTTCGCATAGAGCGAAGCACGCCGCCAGGACCAACCGTATCGCCGACGGACTGAAAAATTCCGTATTTTTCGGGCGCGTGTACGTCGCTGCGCATCTCCTTAAACGTGCCGGGAAGAATGGATATAACCACGAAGTCTGCGCCCGTCAAGGCGTCGTCAAGGCTGTCGTAGACGACGTAATTGAACTTAGAAAGCGTTTTACTATCTTCATTTATTCGCTTGCCGATTGCGGCGTTGCGTTCGGCGGCAGGCTTGTCTATATCGTATAGGGCAATCTCGCCGCCCAAATTTTCGGCAAGAGCCAAGTCGGACATGAATACCCTTGCCCACAGCTTAGAGCCGCCGCCTATGTAACAGATTTTAACGTTCTTAACCATATCCGTCCCCTTTGTAAAGGTGCTTATCTTTACGGTGTTTATAAATTAATCTTTAATTTTTTCGACGTGCGGAACGAAGTTTTTATCAAAGTAGTAGCGGTAGTTTTCGTCCTTGTCGTGGCTGTCGTACCAGATACGCGCAAAAATTTTGTCGGTCTTTGCAAGCCTGTCAAATTCCCACACGAAGTCCTTGTACAGCGCGTGCTCCCAATGACCTGCGCGAAGTACGGTGTACGCGTCGGCGGTAAACTTTTCGCCGTCGCAAGTTTGCCAGTCGAGCTTTTTATACATATCGCCGTCAAAGCACAGCGGGGTCAAGCACTTGCCGCCGTGAGCTTCTGCAACCGTCTTTAAATCGTCTGCCGTGATAAGGCTGTCGGGCTTTTCGATATCGTAGCCGTACGCCGCCATCTTTTCTTCATAGCTCTGGGGGGTGGGGTCAGGAATTTCGGTGGGGAGCTTAACGTCAGACCAGGAAAGCTTTTTAAGTTGTTCAAACTTATCCGTACCGCCGAAATACGCAATCGCCCTTGCTTCGTCGCCCTGCTTTACCCAATGGGAAGGCGAGTTGGCGTCCTTTAAAAGACGCTTTACGGCAAACTGTGCAATGACGGGTGCAGGCACAATCTTGCCCATTTTGTAGATTTTGTGCTTTAGCTCCATTTCCTTCCAGAAGTCCGCGCTCGACTGACCGCGGAAGTGGAAGAGCTTTTCAAGCTCGTCACTGTCGTAGTACCACATACCGTGAAAATTTCTCGTGGCGTTGTACCAGGGCTTAAAAAACTGCTGGAAGCTGCCGCCGATGATTTTAAAACCGGCGTCGTATGTGCCGTAGCCGTATTCACGGGTGGAAGCCCCGCCGCCGATGTTGTAGACCTTCTTCCAGAATTCTTCGGGCAGAGTGCCGTCTTTATATCTTTTAAGGAAGTTAAGAAGCAGTATACCGCTGTCCTTTGCGGTAACCCATTCTAAGGGTGCGTCGAAGCAGGTGTGGAACATAAGTCCGTCGTGCAGGTTGTCGGAAAAGAGATTGTAGTGGTAGATTGCCGTCTGCCTAAGTACCGCCCACTTTGCGACGCTTGACTGCAATACTGCGTACTCGCCCAAAATTTTTGTCGAAGAGTATAACTCAAAAGGACCAGAAACCAAAGGCTCGCCCACTCTGCCGTATTTATGCTCGCCCGTACGGTTGCCGTAAACGGCTACGGAAGAGATGTGAATAAGCTTAGGCTGGTTGTCCTTAATTGCTTCTATTGCGGCAATAAGGTTTTTAACGCCCGTCACGTTGCAGGCAATAGCCGCTTTGGGGTTGCCGTCGGAAGTGGGGGGAATAACCGCACCTAAGTTTAAAACGACGTCGCTGCCCGAAATTAGCTGTTTGCAGACGCTTGCATCCGCCAAATCGCCGTAGACTATTTCAATCTTATCCTTTAACGTCTCACAAGACTTTAATAAAGCCTTAGCTTTAGAATTGCTTCTGCATAACACTTTAAGCTTATCCGCAACCGCAGGGGCGTTTGCAAGCGCCGTCATAAGGCACGCACCCATATTGCCCGTTGCGCCCGTTATTGCAACTATCATTTTCATATTCTCCTATGTTAACTATATATCAATTATATCACTTTAACGACCGTTTAGCAATGATATTCAATGATTTGTAACAAAAACTTATTACTAATTGAAAGTCGGTAAAAAATATAATTTTTCGAGCCGTTTTTTTACTTTATGCCGAAAAACGACTATGTCGGCGTATATTATGGGGTTAATTAAAATAAATAGGCGATATTACGGGGTTAAAGTTGAAAAGAGCGTAAAAAGCATATATTACGGGGTTAAATTAGATAAATAAGTGATATTATGGGGTTTAAAGTCAAAAAACAGAATTAAACGGCATATATTATGGGGTTAAACGCGTTAATTAAAGCATATTACGGGGTCTATTTAAATGGCGAATAAGTTTAAATAAAATTATTGCCCCCGTAATATGCCGCAACGAACGACGTTTTACAGGGGCTAAAATCAATTGACATTATATTAAATAGATTATAAAATTCAGGCAAAAAACCTAATGTTTTGCTTAAGCTTTTGGGGGATAAAAGCGCTTGCCGAATATAGCCGTTCCCAGCCTAATCATATTACTGCCGCACTCAACACATATCTTCCAGTCGCCGCTCATACCCATAGAAAGGTATTGTATATCGGGTAAGCTCTGTTTAAGGGTGTCGAACTCTTCACGCATCGTCCTTGCAAGGCGCTCTAAAAGAGCCGTATCGTCGCTGTCGGGCAGCATTGCCATAAGACCTGCAACCTTTAAGCCGCCCATATCGTTTACCTTTTTGCATACTTTTTGGGTCTGGCTTACGTCGAAACCCGATTTTGTTTCTTCATTGCCGATATTGATTTGCACGAGTACGGACGAAGTTACGCCTGCTCTTTGACTGCGCTTTGAAAGCTCTTCGGCAAGGTCGAACCTGTCAAGCGAGTGATATAAATCGACTTTGCCGATTAAATATTTTACCTTGTTGGTCTGCAAATGCCCGATAAAGTGTCGGGTGGGGTTGCCTAAGATTCGCTCGTACTTGTCTTTAAATTCCTGAACGTGGTTGTCGCCTATATCGGTTATTCCTGCTTGAATCGCCCTGTTGATGTCTTCGGGCGTCTGCGTCTTTACGGCGGCGACTAAAGTCACCTTTTCGCCAAACGGGTTGGTTTGCGGAATTTCGTTAAGTAAATTTTTAACGTTTTCTTCAATCATATTTTTTCTGCAATCAGCTTAGCCATTTCGCTGCAGCCAACCTTTTTCATACCTTCTTCCATAATATCGCCCGTGCGCACGCCGCTGTCAAGCACGCTCTGTACGGCGTTTTCGATTGCCGCATACTCTGCGCTTAAGCCAAAGCTGTCCCTAAGCATCATTGCCGCAGCCAAAATGGTTGCGATGGGGTTAGCGATATCCTTGCCAGCGATGTCGGGTGCAGAGCCGTGAATGGGCTCGTAAAGACCGCATTTGCTATCGCCTAAAGAAGACGACGCGAGCATACCGATAGAACCCGTAACCTGAGCCGCTTCGTCGGATAAAATGTCGCCGAAGAGATTAGAAGTTACCACCACGTCGAACTGTGCGGGGTTTTTAACAATCTGCATTGCGGTGTTGTCTACAAGCATATCTTCAACGGTTACTTCGGGGTAGTTTTTAGCCGCGTATTCATGCACAGTCTTTCTCCAAAGCCTGCTGCTCTCAAGTACGTTTGCCTTGTCTACGGATATAATCTTTTTCGTGCGCTTTAAAGCGAGCTCGCACGCGATTTTCGCTATACGCTCAATCTCTTTAACCGAATACTTCTCGGTATCCCAGGCAAAGTCGCCGCCGTCTTGGGTATTGCCCTTACCGCGCTCGCCAAAGTAAATGCCGCCCGTAAGCTCCCTTACGATGATGATTTCAACGCCGTCTTTAACCAGCTCGTACTTAAGGGGGGAAGCCTTTGCAAGGCTCTTCCACAGCTTTGCAGGGCGAATATTCGAGTACAAGCCCATAGCCTTTCTTATGCCTAAAAGACCTTTTTCGGGGCGGATATCGACGGGCATATTGTCCCATTTATAGCCGCCTACCGCGCCGAGCAGTACGCTGTCGGAAGCAAGGCAAGCTTCCACCGTATCTTCGGGCAGGGGCTTGCCGCAAGCGTCTATTGCGCAACCGCCGATAAGCTTGTGCGTGTAGTTAAAGGTGTGACCAAACTTTTTGCCGACGGCGTCTAATACCTTGATTGCGCCTGCGCAGATTTCAGGACCTATGCCGTCGCCGTCTAAAACAACGATATTGTAATTCATTTTAACTCCTTATTTTTTGCTTACGTTACGGGTTGATCGGCTTAATCGCCTTTTTTGGCAAGGTGCTTTAAAAGACCGCCGTCCGAAATAATTTCCTGAATAAAATCGGGGAAGGGCTGTGCCTTAAATGTCTTACCAGTAGTCAAATTCTTTATCTCGCCAAGCGACAAGTCGGCTTCAACTATATCGCCGGCTTTAATCTCTTTAACCGCTTCGGGGCATTCCAAAATAGGCAGACCGATGTTGATTGCATTGCGGTAGAAAATTCTCGCAAACGAATTTGCGATTACCAAGCTTACGCCGCTCGCCTTGATTGCAAGGGGCGCGTGCTCGCGAGAAGAGCCGCAGCCGAAGTTGTCTTCTGCGACGATTAAGTCGCCCGATTTAACGTTTTTTACGAAGTCGGGGTCGATATCTTCCATACAGTGCGACTTTAAAGCTTCTTCCGAGCTGTCGTTTAAATATCTTGCAGGGATAATGACGTCGGTGTCGACGTCGTTTCCGTATTTAAAAACCTTTCCTTTAACTTCCATAATCTACTCCTTAAAGTTCGTCGGGTGTAATTAACTTTCCTGCAACCGCGCTTGCCGCCGCAACGTAAGGCGACGCAAGGTAAATTTCGCTGTTGATATGTCCCATTCTGCCGACGAAGTTGCGGTTAGTGGTGGAAACGCATCTTTCGCCGTCGGCTAAAATACCCATATAACCGCCAAGGCAGGGACCGCAAGTGGGGGTGGAAATAATCGCGCCAGCGTCTAAGAAGATTTGCGCAAGCCCTTCGTCTATGCACTGCCTGTATACCGACTGCGTTGCGGGAATGATAATCGTTCTAACGCCGTCGGCAACCTTTCTGCCCTTAAGTACTTCCGCCGCAATGCGCATATCGGTAATTCTGCCGTTAGTGCAGCTGCCGATAACCACCTGGTCGATGGGAAGGTCGCCCCACTTATCGGGCGTCTTAGCGTTTTCGGGTAGGTGGGGGAAGGATACGGTGGGCTGTAAAGCGCTAAGGTTAATGTCGTAAACGGCGTCGTAAACGGCGTCTTCGTCCGCTTCATAAGCCTTTACGGGGCGTTTGAACCTACCCTTCATATACTCAAGCGCAATCTCGTCTACGGGGAATATTCCGTTCTTTGCGCCTGCTTCGATTGCCATATTGCACACGGTAAATCTGTCGTCAATGTTCAAATTCTTTACGCCGTCGCCGACGAACTCCATAGATTTATACAGACAGCCGTCCACGCCGAGCATACCTATAATATGCAGTATTAAGTCCTTACCGCACACGCCCTTTTTAAAGTTGCCGTGCAATACGAATTTAATTGCGGAAGGTACCTTGAACCAGCAGGTTTGGGTGAGCATACCTGCGCACATATCGGTCGAGCCTACGCCTGTGGAGAACGCGCCGAGTGCGCCGTAGGTGCAGGTATGGCTGTCTGCGCCGATAACTAAATCGCCTGCGCCGACTAAGCCGAGTTCGGGCAGAAGTGCGTGTTCAATGCCCATCTTGCCTACGTCGTAAAAGTTTTCAATGCCCTGTTCTTTAGCAAACACGCGGCAGGTCTTGCACTGCTCCGCACTCTTAATATCCTTGTTGGGCGCAAAGTGGTCCATAACTAAGGCGATGGACTTGTTGTCCGCAACGGACTTAGCACCCGTCTTTTTAAATTCTTTAATAGCCACGGGACCCGTAATATCGTTTGCAAGCACTAAGTCGAGCTTAGCCGAAATAAGCTGTCCTGCCACGACGTGGTCAAGTCCTGCGTGGGCTGCGAGTATTTTTTGTGATGCGGTCATTCCGACCTTTTTGCAACTTGTCATAACGTTTTCTCCTGTGCGTCGGCGTTTTGCGCGTCGCCGCCAATTTGTGTATCATCTGTAGTTACTGCCGCTTCGGTTATTTCAACCCTTTCGCCGATAAAGTCGATTAGCACGTTGCCGTTTTCGCAAAGGGCTTTAACCGCCTTTTGAGCGCCGTCGCATAAAGCCGTCTGCTTGTTGGAAGTGCCGCATTGTACCCTTACGGTTACGTTGTATTCGTTCTCTGTACCCGAAAGTGACAAGGTGATATTACCCGTTTCGGTTTCAAATGAAAAGTCGTTGCCGCTTAAATTAATTAGACCCATATTGCCGCACTTTAGGTGGCAGTCCGTCCTGTACGCAAAAGAATTTTCCGCAACGAGCTGACCGACCTTAACCTGGGTATACAGGCTCTCCTTAACGGTCGAATCTTTAAGGGTTGCGCGCAAGCACTCGCTTGAAAGTTCTACCGCCGTGAACGAGCTGTTTACAAGGTTTATCTCGCCGCAAACGCCGTTCAAGTTCAATTCGCCGAAAATTCCGCCGACGAAAGATGCGGCAGTGCGGTTGCCTGAAATTTTAACGTCGGGGACGACGTGCGTAGGTATATATATTGTTATAGCCTGCTTGCCGAATGGGATAAGGCGTTTTGCATGGTCGATAATCAAGCGGTTTTCGCCTACGCCTATATTTACGTTTTTGCAGTCGGGTAAAACGATTTTAAGCTCTTTATCGTCCGACGCGCAGACGGTGAGCGTTGCGTCGTATACGCTTATGCAAACTTCGCCGATTTCGGTAGCGGCGTCAAGTTTAAATATTTTAGTTTTCATATCCTTATATTGGGCAATACCGCCCCGTTTTAAAGGGCGGTAGCGCGTTTAAGATTTTTTAAATATTGCGCCTTCCGATGCGGAAGTTACGCTTGCACGGTAGCGCGCAAGATAGCCGTTTACGGGCTTAACTACGGGTGTGAAGGCAGCAAATCTCTTTGCTATTTCTTCGTCCGAAAGCTTAACCGAAAGACTGCAGGAAGGAATATCTATTTCGATTTCGTCGCCGTCTTGGATTATGCCGATAACTCCGCCTGCCGCCGCTTCGGGGCAAACGTGTCCGATAGCCGCACCCCTTGTCGCGCCTGAAAATCTGCCGTCGGTGATGAGTGCAACGCTGTCGCCCAAGCCTGCGCCTACGATAGCCGAAGTGGGGGTGAGCATCTCTCTCATACCCGGTCCGCCTAAAGGACCTTCGTAGCGAATGACCACGACGTCGCCTGCTTTTATCCTACCGCCCGAAATTGCCGCCATAGCTTCTTCTTCGCTGTTAAAGCACCTTGCAGGACCGCTGTGTTTTAACATCTTGGGGTCGACCGCCGACTTCTTAACGACGCAGCCTTCTTTTGCAAGGTTGCCCTTAAGTATGGTCAAGCCGCCCTGCTTGGAATAGGGGTTGTCGATGGGGCGGATAATCTCCGTGTTACGGTTGCGGGCGGAAGAGACGACTTCCTTTAAAGGCTTGCCGCTTGCCGTCATAACTTCGCCGTCAATCAAGCCGACGTCGTACAACTGCTTAATAACGGCAGAGATACCGCCTGCTTCGTGTAATTCTTCAATATAGTGTTCGCCTGCGGGTGCAAGTCTGCAAAGGTTGGGCGTCTTTTCGCTTATCGCGTTGAGCGAATCAATCGAAATCTGCTCTTTGGTAAGCCCTGCTTCCCTTGCGATTGCAATAAGGTGAAGTACGGTGTTGGTAGAAGCGCCGATTGCCATATCCACGGCTTCTGCGTTTTTGAACGCCGCAGGGGTCATAATGTCGGAAGGGCGAATATCGTTTTTAAGCAAATTCATAACCGCTTCGCCTGCGTTTTTAGCGAGCGCAAGTCTCTGGCTGTATACCATAGGAAGAGTGCCGTTGCCGGGAAGCGCCATACCCAAAGCTTCGCAAAGGCAGTTTAAGCTGTTCGCCGTGAACATACCGCTGCAAGAACCGCAGGTGGGGCAGGCGTTGCACTCGAATTCTTTTAACTCGTCGCTGTCTATTTTGCCTGCGTTGAACGCGCCGACTTCTTCGAACATAGTCGAAAGAGAAGTCTTTTTGCCGTGAACTCTGCCTGCAAGCATAGGTCCGCCCGAAACGAAGACGGAAGGAATGTTTACCCTTGCTGCCGCCATAAGCATACCGGGTATAATCTTATCGCAGTTGCCTATGAACACCGCCGCCTGAAAGCCGTGTGCGCGAAGTAAAATCTCTGCGCTGTCCGCAATGATTTCACGGGAAGGAAGGGAATATCTCATACCCGAATGACCCATTGCGATGCCGTCGCAGACGCCGATAGAAGGCAATATTACGGGCTTACCGCCTGCTGCAATTACGCCTTCCGCCGCCGCCTTTGCAATCATATCAAGGTGCATATGTCCGGGGATAATCTCGCTCTGTGCGCAGATTATGCCGACCATAGGCTTTTGTATTTCGTTGTCGGTCCAACCAAGCGCCCTTAAAAGTGAACGCTGTGAACTCATATCCAAGCTTTCGGAAAAAATATTTTTCATAGTTATTACCTCAGTTTACATAGTCGCCGTAGCAATCCCTGTCTTTAAGGGTATGTCTGCCGCGCGCAAGTACGGTTACGCCCGTGCGCTGCATTTCGAGTATGCCGAACGGCTCTATAACCTTAATGTATGCGTCAAGCTTTTCGGGGTCGCCGGTGATTTCCAAAATCATAGTGTCGATAGATAGGTCTACGACCTTTGCCTTATAAATATCGTTTATAAGCGCAATCTGCGTACGCGCTTCAGCCGTTGCCTGAACCTTAGCCAAAAGCAACTCTCTGTAAACGCAGTCGAGCTCGTTAGCGCAACCGATTTTCTTAACGTCTTCAAGTTTATCCATCTGGCGAATCATTTGATACAGCGTATATTCGTCGCCTACTAAGATGATGGTCATACGCGAAAGGTTGGGGTCTTCGGTGGCGCAGGCGGTAAGGCTTTCAATGTTATAGCCGCGCCTTGCAAACAAGCCCGTTATTCTCGTCAAAACGCCGCTCTTGTTGGAAACGAGAGCGCCTATCGTATATCTTTTCGTCTTATTCTCTTCCACCTTAATTTTCCTCCATCTTATCCATCTGCGTGTCGTACGTTGCACCCGGTTTAATCATAGGTAAAACGTTGTCGTCGGGGGATATTCGGCAGTCTACGACTACGGGACTGCAATTTTCAGCGGCGTAATCAAACGCTTCTTTAAGCTTTGCGTAAACGTCGTCGTTCTCGCCTAAAAGCACGCCCTTTGCGCCAAAGCTTTCGGCAAACTTAATGTAGTCCGTCTTTTTCTGCAAGGTCGTTTGAGAGAACCTTCTTGCGTAGAAAATCTTTTGCCACTGCCTTACCATACCCAAAACGCCGTTGTTCATTAAAAGTATAACTAAGGGTATGCCCTGAGTAACTGCGGTGGACAGCTCGTTCAAGTTCATATTGAAACAGCCGTCGCCCGTAACTAAAACGCACAGCTTGCCCGAACCGAACGCCGCGCCGATTGCCGCGCCCAAGCCGTAGCCCATCGTGCCGAGACCGCCGCTCGAGCAGAACTTTCTGGGCTTGTGCAGGGGGTATTCCTGCGCCGTCCACATCTGGTGCTGACCTACGTCGGTAATTAAAGGGCTGTCGGCAGGTGCAAGCGCCGCCGCAGTGCGCAGTATTTCGTACGCCCTGCAGTTGCCGTCAACTATTGCACCCTTAAAGGTAAGCGTCTCTTTAAGCCATTTATCGTCCTTGTCGTCTATAAGGGGTAAAAGCTTTTCAGCGCAAAGAGCAACGTCGCCTAAAACGGTGGTGGTCACCTGAACGTTTTTGTTGAACTCTGCGTTGTCAATATCTATTTGAACGACCTTTTTGCCGTTAGCGAACAGGTTTCTGTTTAATGCAACTCTGTCCGAAAAACGAGTACCGAAAGCAATTATGCAGTCGCTCTCGATAACGGCTTTTGCGGCGGCTTTGGTGCCGTGCATACCCATCATACCGAGATTGCACTCGGCGTTATCGTCAATGACGCCCTTGCCCATAAGTGTATACGCAACGGGTGCGTTGAGCTTCTTTGCAATTGCCGCTATTTCTGCCGACGCGTCTGATGACGCCGCGCCGCCGCCAACCATAAGTAAGGGGCGAGAGCTTGCGTTTATAATCTCAGCCGCAACCTTAAGCTTGCTTTCGTCTACCGCAACCTTCTTTACGGGTACGGGTTTTATCGGTTCGTAGTCGCACTCAGCCGTTTGAACGTTCTTTAACACGTCGATAAGAACGGGACCTTTGCGCCCTGAATTTGCAATATAAAACGCCTGACGAACGGTATCGGCAAGTTCGTTTACGTCCTTGACGATATAGTTGTGCTTAGTTATGGGCATTGTAATGCCTGCAATATCGACTTCCTGGAAGGAATCTCTGCCGAGATTTGATAAGGCAACGTTGCCCGTGATTGCGACCATAGGTATGCTGTCCATATACGCGGTTGCAATACCCGTTACAAGGTTAGTGGCGCCGGGACCGCTTGTTGCGATGCAAACGCCGACCTTGCCCGTAACCCTTGCGTAGCCGTCAGCCGCGTGGGACGCGCCCTGTTCGTGCGCGGTTAAAATGTGGTTGAGCTTGCCGTTGCGGTACAAAGCGTCGTAAATATCCAAAACCGTGCCGCCGGGGTAACCGAAAACGGTTTCAACCCCCTGTTCGAGCAGGCAGTTTATTAAGATGTCAGCACCTTTCATTTTCATAGCCATTTCTCCGTTGGGTTTATAATCGTCTATTATAAAAATTATTATCGGTTATCATACCATAAATTAAGCCGTTTGTCAACCCACGCAGGGTGCAAAAGGCAATGAATTTACACATTCTATGTATATTTTACTTATAAAACCGTTCGCAATTGTATAAAAATTCATAAATTTACAGATTATTCACGGGTGGGAAAGATTTAGCAGATTGCGGTAAAAGGTGAAAAAACTCGTTACTGCTTGACAATTCAATTCTGTGATAATATAATATTATAAATTATAATAGATTACTATACGGTTTTGTGCAGGGGCGTATGCGCGCGCAAGCGTTATAAACGGAAAATCAAAGGGGGTAAGGCAATGGTAAAAAAGGCGTCTAAACGGCTTATAAGTGCAATAATTGCGCTTATTGCAAGCGTGCTTTTGTGCATAGGCGTTTGCCTTGCCTGGTTTGCCGTAAATAACGACGTGCGCGGCGACGGACTTCAAACCCAAATCAAGAGCAACGAAGTCGTAGGCTTTTCCGTTACCGCATACTTCCTTGACTACAGCGAGTCGGCTAAAACCTATTCTATCGTTAACGGCAATAAGGATATTATTAAAGACGCAAGCGGTAACGTAATAACCGTTGATTATAACGGGGATACGATAATTAATTCCGACGGCAGTAATAAGGACGTAATGCGCCCATTCTCGCTCAGCGGTGAATACACTACCGCAGTTTTGTTTAAAATAGATTACGAGATTTTAGGCTCTTCCGAAAACAATTTCAGAATTTTTGCACAATGCCCCGATACTTCCCGAATTACGGTTGAAGAAGTCGGCGATACGGATAACTTTACGAGTAATCTTTCAAATACCGTCAAGTTCGTTCAGGCGCAAGCGAGCGACGATGCGTACGGCGCGTTAACGGGCAAGCAAACCTTCGTCAACGAATTGTACGAAAAGTCTTTCCATATAAGCTTATTCGACGGAATTAACAAAGATAGTCTCGGTTCTAAAAACGGTAGCGGCAATTACGAAGATACGAAATACGTTATAATGGACTACGACAAGGATAGGTTTACCTACATTTCTTCCTTGTTGCTTGAAAGCGGCGGCGGACTTAATTCGGGTTTAACGCTGCTCGGCGATATTACGCTCGGCATAGAAGAATATACTAACGAGACGGTCGTGCCGACTTCTATTGCGGTCGATACGCTTGCACGCGACTATGAAACGGCGTACACCCAACCTATGGGTACCGACGTTATGTCGCCCAAGTGGCAGTTTGTAGTGACCTATTCCGACGGCACTAAAAAGGTAATTTGCGGACAGAACGCAAACTTAAGTATAGGTAGTTTGAATACTACTACCGTCGGCGTGCATAATACGACCGTAACGTATACCGAAAACGACACACCCGTTACCAGCGACGAATTCAGCTACACGATAGGGCTCGTTATAACGGGCGGTACGGGCGTTGCCAAGAACGATACTCTCGAGTTGAGTGCGGCAGGGTTCTCGGGCGATATTACTTGGTCGGTTGAAGACGGCACGGGTTCGGCAACTATAACGCAGGAAGGTAAGTTGACGGGCGTTTCGGAAGGTACGGTCACCGTTACTGCTAAGGCGTCGACCTACGTAGACGATGCCACCACGCCTTACCTTAAGGCGACCTACGTCGTCACCGTCACGGCGGAAAAGGTGGCGGTAACGGGCGTTTCGCTTGATAAGGATTCCCTGTCCTTAGAAGCAGGCGACACGGCTGTACTCATCGCAACCGTTACGCCTGGCGACGCAACGAATAAGGCGGTAAGCTGGTCTACTTCTGACGATAACGTTGCAACCGTTTCGGGCGGCGTAGTAAGGGCGGTCGGCGAAGGCACGGCGACTATAACGGTAACAACTAAGGAAAAGGACGCGGAAGGCAATCCCTATACCGCAACCTGTACGGTAACCGTTTCGGCGGCGGCTGTGCCCGTTGAAAGCGTGACTATAAGCGGCGCAACGGAAGTAACCGTAGGCGGAACTATTACGCTTTCGGCGTCGATTTACCCTGCAAATGCGTCAGTTCAAACCGTAGTATGGGCAGTCATAGCAGGTACGGGCACGGCAACTATAACGCAGGAAGGCGTTTTGACGGGTGGTACGGCAGGTACCGTCACGGTAACCGCAACGGCAGACGGCGTAAGCGACAGTTATACTGTCAATGTCAAAGCCGTACTCGTAACGGCAATTACGCTAAGCAAAACGAGCTCTGCGCTCACAGTAGGTTCAAACGAAACGCTTACGGCGACGATTACGCCTGATAACGCTACTAATAGCGGCGTAACTTGGTCGTCTTCCGATTCGGCGGTTGCAACCGTAGACCAAAGCGGTAAAGTCACCGCTGTTAAGGAAGGTACGGCAACGATAACCGCAACCGCACAGGACGGTTCGGGCGTTTCGGCAAGCTGTGCTTATACGATAAGTAAAATTAACGTAACTTCGGTTACGATTGATAGCTCAAGCCCCGTTACGGTAACCGTAGGCAGTACGATTACTTTAACGGCAACAGTATCGCCTTCCAACGCAACCTATAACACCGTAACTTGGTCGGTTGACGATTCAACGATTGCAACTATAAATTCGGACGGCGTTTTGACGGGCGTTAAGGCAGGCAGTGTTTCCGTAACCGCAACGGCGGACGGCGTAACTTCCGCCGGATACACCGTAAACGTACAGGCGGCAAGCGGTGGCGAAGTAACGTATACTTTGACGGTTGATGGAACTACACCCAAAGTATCAGCTGAGAATATATTTACGCTTACAGATATGGCATATGAAAGCAGTACGCTGAAATTTAGCACGGGTACTGCAACAGTAGGCATAAGTTTGAACGTTACGGCAGGACAAACGATTAAATTGTATATGAAAGGCTATGGTAGTAGCAGTAGCGGTGATTCAATTATACAAATAACAAGCAATAAGTTTGATACAAACAGTGTAACGTATACAAAGAGCGGTAGTGCGGCTAATGCTAAAGAAAACACGTTTACTTATGATGTTAGTGAATCGGGCACGGTAACTTTTAATATTGCAAGAAGTGTTAATTATACTGCGAAAATTATAGAAATTTCCGTAACGATTTCCGACACTGCATCTAAAACCGAATACACCGTAACGTTTGATATGAACGGTCACGGTACGTCAATTGACTCTATGACTACGGTAGATGGTAAAATTTCCGCACCTACGGCACCTACGGCGGACGGCTACGACTTCGGCGGTTGGTACGAGACTGCGGATTGCACGGGCACGGCTATCGACTTTACGACTAAAGTATTTACCGAAAACACCACTGTATATGCTAAGTGGACGGCTACAAGCGGCGGTGAAACTACGGCTACTACCTATACTTATACCTATGGTGGAACTAATGGTTCCGAATGGTCAACGGACTCGAATGATACTCTTTCGTCTGATGATAGTCCTGCTGTAGTTGGATTAAAGTTGGAAACTGGTAGTAGTACACAAACATCACTCAAATTGTCCGCAAGTGGAAATAAGGCTACTATAACTTTGATAGGTTTTACAAGGGGGTCAAGCGAGGCGAAACCTTATGTTACTGTAACTTTTAAAGACGCAAACGGTAATTCTATTGGAACTCTTACGGGAACAACACCTGCAGGTAAGCTTAACGGTAATGTGAGCTTTACTTCTGATGGTGTATTCCAAAGTGCTACAGAGTTTGCTACAATTGAATTTACAAGTACATCAGGTAAGAGCATCGGTGTTACGGTGGCAACAATAATTGTCGAATAGTGAATAAACCAACAATAACTCAAAAAAAGCTATGAAAACAAAGGCATTAAAGATTATCAACTTAATAGTTGCCGTGTTGGTCAGCGTATTTGCGCTTGGCCATGCCTTTGCGTGGCTTGTGGGTAACCGTTTGGATTCTTTCCAAGATTTTAACGGTTCGTCCGGTTCGCCCTACTTTGAAAGCGGTACGGGCGCCGAAAACGACCCGTTTATAATCACTAATCAATACCATATGTACAACCTTGCCTGGCTGCAAAATACGGGTAAGTTTGACAAGAAGTATTATTTTCAGGTTGGTAATAACATAACTATAACCGAAAAAAGCTTTTGGTTGCCCCCTATCGGCACGGATACTAACCCGTTTGAAGGCGATTTTAACGGAAAGGGATACAAGATTACAAATCTTCAGGTTACTACCGATAATTCTAAGCTGACGGGCGTAGTCAGCGGTGCTTCGGTTAAGTACTCTAATGCTGTCGGTATGTTCGGTATGACCGACTCAGGGTCTAATATTCATAACTTTATTTTGGAAAAACCCGTAGTAGAAGTTGCAAATGCGAACGCGACTTATTCTACCGGTGCGAACATGGTCGCAGGATTAGCCGTAGGGCACGTTGCAAAGGACAGTAAAGTTTCTTCCGTGGGCGTGCTGGCTGACCAAACGGGTACACAGCTTTTAATTAATAAAAGCAATTATTCGACCTTTAACAGCATAATCGGCGAGCTTGCGGACGGCGTAGAATCTTCCGTAACGGGCGGCGGACATACAAGCGGCGGCGGTTCGGGTGCAAACTTCGGTTCAAGTTTGGACGTCGACGGTATGCTTACAAGAATTTATAAAATATTAGAGAACAAGAAATCGTCAACTCCTTCATCTTATCTTCCTGATATTGATACGCAAAACGATTATCCTGTAACTGCAAGTCTTAATAATATTCCATTTGTTGTTACTGATGAATCTACTTACGTGGGTGCTGAAGCAAAAGAAGTAGTGGCAGATACGAACGTTGGTTATTTTTGTGGTAACCAAAATAAAATAAATAAAAAGACTATTACTTTTGCAACTGATTTTACTGCAACATATGAAAATCCGAGCGACCCGAATAGTAAAATAACATATAGTTGGTCTGGTGGTGTTCCTAAAACGTTCTTTACACGAACTGGTGATAATGCAACCACTACAAGTGAAAATATTAAAGCAATGACTGACGAAGAAATTGCAGCATTACCTACTGCACTACAGGCGTTTTTATCTGAAGACAATGCGAACAAGACACATTATGCTGTAAGATTGCAACAAAGGTTTGAGTTTACAGAGGGTAACGATGGAACTAAATATAGTAAATTTCCTTCCATTTCATACTATGGAAATACTTATACTGACGTGTATCTGCCAAACAATGGAATTTGGGTAAAACCTAAAGAAGAAGGTAAAATGCGTTTTTTAGTTTTGACAGATAGTGACGCGGTCAGATTTACGTTGTATAAAATAACGCGAGATGTTTCTGATATAACGTACGATTCCGAAACTGAGTTTTTACAAAAGTATTTTAGAAAAAGCATATCCGGGACTACAGTTTCTTTGCGTTCGAAAAATTTGCCGGCAGACGCTATTATTTACTTTGAATACGATGTTTCAGATATAGGCAACAACGTAGAATTTTTGTTGGGTAATGATGATAAAGATAAGGGTGCATACTTCTTGTATCTCGATATCGGTTCAAGCGGAATGACTGGCGATACGGGTGAAATCAATTACGATAAAGCCGTGTCGGCGGTGGACTTTATCTACGACGGCGTTTCTATTGCTCAGTCGGACGATACCGCAGCTACCCCTGCATATCATATAGGCGACTTTATCGTAACTTCAAGCGCAAAGCTATACGAAGCGACGGGAACGAGTATCTACTTTGGAAATTATGATACCATTCTTGAAATTGCATTCCTGCGCAAATCTGTAAGCGAAGATAAAACTATGCAGGTAACCGTCACGGGTACTACGGACACGACTGACGTTATGGCAACTAATATGAATAAGGTTGATTTTATTTTCAGCGCATAATAAATCGGTATTGACAACCGTGCATTTAAAAAAAGGCTTTAAGGACGACTTAAAGCCTTTTTTGCATATGGTAATTTTTAACCTTAATCTCGCTTTGCCTGAAGAACAGGGAAAGTGGGTCGCACGTAAAGTGCGAGCCGATAGAGTTTGATGTTTCTAATATTTATACCATTATTAATTATGTGGTTAAAAAATACCCCGCATCAGTCACGTAAACGTGACAGCTTCTCCCAAAGGGGCGAAGCCGAGAGTCCGCCCAAACCCAACGAGATTACCACGGCGTTCCCTTCGGTCACTTCTCGCAATGACGGTGGTGCGACCACGGCGGCGTTTCTTAAATTCTTAAATACCTGACCAACACAATTCCCGTCAAGCGGTGGTGCGACCACGTCACTCACTCATCCGCGTCATTGCGAACGAGCCGTAGGCGAAGTGCGGCAATCCCAGAGTCCCAACCGTCTAAAAAATTTTAACCTTAATCTCGCTTTCCCTGAAGAACAGGGCTGAGTAAACGCGCCCCCACTTGGCTTCCCTAAAGAATAGGGAAGCTGTCCCGTAGGGACTGAAGAGTTTGATAACTTCTAAAAATCTAAACTACCGAAGATATCAAACTCTTCCGTCTTTCGCTTTGCGCTCAAGACACCTTCCCTATTCTTTAGGGAAGGTTAAATTAATGTCATAAGTATTATTTTAACCAAAATCCATATTTTGTAACTTAATCTGCCCTGCAAAGCATATGCTTTATTATTGCGGTATTTTAAGGCATATGCCGAAAGCCGCAACTAAAGGGGGGCGTATGTGCGGAATTGCAGGTGTGGCGTTAAAGAGCGGTAACGCCGTAAGCGAAGTTTACGGCGGACTTAAGCGGTTGGAGTACAGGGGGTACGATTCGGCAGGTATTGCCGCGCTTGAAAAGGGCAAGCTGACCGCAGTCAAGTGCAAGGGCAGGGTTGAAGAGCTGGAACCCGATATTGAAACCTTAAGCGCAAACACGGCGATAGGGCACACCCGTTGGGCAACTCACGGCGCCCCCTGCGAGCGTAACGCTCATCCGCACGTTTGCGGTAAAATCGCAATTGTACACAACGGAATTATAGAGAACTTCCGAGAGCTTAAAAAAGAGCTTGACGGGCTTGGACGTACCTTTTCGTCCGATACCGACAGCGAGATAATTGCTCATCTTATAGATATAAACTATTCTAAAAGCGATAAAGGCGTTCCGCTTGAAAGGTTGCTTTGCGCCGTAGCCGACAGCGTGAAAAGGCTTTGCGGCTCGTTCGCGATTGCCGTTTTATGCGAAGATTTCGAAGGTATTATCGCCGTAAAATATAAGAGCAACGCCGTAGTCGGTTTTTTAAAAGGCGGCGTGTGCCTTTCAAGCGATATCCCTGCTCTGCCTGCAGGGGTGGGTAGCGTTGCCGTGTTAGAAGACGGCGATATAGCCGTTATATCGGCGGAAAACGTAAACTTTTTCAACTTTAATCTACAGCCAGTGCGCCGACAATTCAGGCAGATATCCCCCGTACAATTAAGCCTTGGTAAGGGCAATTACCCCCATTATATGCTGAAAGAAATATATGAAGCTAAACGTACGGTTTGCGACACGGCAGAAGCGTTCTTCCGCACTAATCTATCCCTTTTGCAGGGCTTGATAAGGCGTGCGGATAGAATAGTTTTAACGGGGTGCGGTACTGCGTACAACGCCGCCCTTGCCGCCGTAGGGTATTTTGCCGAGCGGTGCGACTGCTTTTGTACGGCAGAGATAGCGAGCGAGCTGAGATATAAACGGTACCGCGTTACGGATAGAACTCTGCTCTTCGTAGTGACGCAAAGCGGCGAGACGGCGGACGCGGTGGGTGCGGCGGAAGATTTTAAAAACGCAGGCGCAAAGGTGGTGGCGGTTACCAACTGTGGCTATTCCGCCATAACTCGCATTGCGGATATGGTCGTACCCGTCTGCGCAGGGGCTGAAATATGCGTTGCCGCAACTAAGAGCTATTTAGGTCAGCTTGCCGCACTCTATCTAATCGCGGCGTTGGCGCAGGGCGGCAGAAAGGCGGCGGAAGGGGCGCAGAGCGAGCTATACGAAGTTGCCGACCTGTTTGGTCAGGTGTTTAGCGGCGATAAAAGCGCAGAGTTTGCAAAGGACTGCATAAAGAGCAAAGCCGTCTTTTTCTTGGGGCGCGGCTACGATGCGGACGCGGCGGTGGAAGCGTCGTTAAAATTAAAGGAAGTCAGCTATATCTTCAGCGACAGCTACCCTGCAGGGGAATTAAAGCACGGCACGCTTGCGCTTGTCGACGGCGAAACGCTTAGCGTAATAATCGTCGGCGACGAGAAGTTTGCCGATAAGAGCGAGAGCACGATAGAGCAGATAATTTCGCGTGGGGGAAGGGCGGCGGTGATAACGTGTAGCTCGGCGGTTGCGTCTTCGCTTACGGGCAGGGCTAAGGTGTGGCAATTGCCCTATTGCACGCCTGCGCTTTCGATAATGCTCTCTGCTACGGCTCTGCAACTTACTGCCTACCGTGCGGCTGTGCTGTTAGGGCGCAACCCCGATAAACCGAGAAATCTGGCAAAGTCGGTAACGGTCGAGTAGGTGAATAAAAATAGCAGGTGTAAAATAAATAACTGCAAAAAACCGCCCTGCGGCGTTTGAGATAAAACGCCGCAGGGCTAATCGCATTTATATATTAATATGGTTATATTATTCTAAATATTTGTATTTAAGCTTTTGAATATCTTCGTCGGTCACGCCGAGCTCCGCCTTACAGTAGTTGACTACGCTACCGTATTTTTGTTTAATCTCGTCGGTTGCGTCCGTTAAAAATCTCGGCTTTGCTTCCATCATAACGAGCAGTATTTTCTTAAAGCGCGAAGTTGCAGGAATGGTGTGAATTGCCAGCCTGTTCCAGAAAAATCTCTTGCGTTGGAAGTGGGCAGATGCCATAAAATCTGCAAGAATATCCTGTTCGCTCACGCCCAAAAGCGACTCGACGAGCATTGCCACGATTCCTGCCCTATCCTTGCCGCCGCTGCAATGCCAAAGCACGCACCCGTCGTTTTCGATAATTTCCCTTAAGACGGCGGTTAAATGGCGCTTAGGCTCTTCGCTCATAAGTATCGAGCGATACATCGCCGCCATATAGTTGTCCGCCGTGCCGAATTCCGATTTTATGCGCCTTGCTTCCTTGACCATAGTTATACGCATACTCTTATCACGAGTGATGCCCGTAGTTGCAGTGCATAAAAGGGGTTGGTGAACGTATTTAACGCCTTCCCATAGGGTGTCGGGCGATTGCTCAATCTCGGTAAAAATGCGCAAATCAATAACGGTATTCACGCCTAAATTTTTAAGCGCGTCTACCGTTTGGGGCGGAATTTTATCAAGCTTGCCGCTGCGGATAAGCTTGCCGTGTTTAATTTTTTTTCCGCCTTCTGCCGTAAAACCGCCCAAATCTCTCGTATTGAACAGCTTTTTTAAGTGCAGGCGTTTAATCTGCGTTGACATACTTTAATTATAAAATATAATGCCCCGTCCGTCAAGTATTATGCAAAAAATAGCCCTTTAGCCATTTTAACAAAATTTATCTAAAAAAATTGTGAATTAAATGTTTAATCGGCGCAAACCCGTTTTATATTAATAGTGTAGAAAATCGAAAAAGGAACACGAAATGACGGAGAAAGAAAATTTTGCAGGTGAAGCGGCTGCGGAAGAAAACGCAACCGAACAGGCTGTAGATAATGAGAACGTTGAATCCGCCGAAAGCGAAAACGCTCAAAACGCCGAAAACGATTTGGGGGCAGAGCTTGAAAAGGCTAACGCGGCGGCAGAAGACTATAAAAGGAAGTGGTACGCCGTTTCCGCTGAATACGACAACTACCGTAAGCGCACTAAAGAAGCTGTATCAACCGCCTTTGCAGACGGTAAGGCAGAAGCGATTTTAAAGCTTCTTCCCGTTGCGGATACCTTCGGCTATGCCTACGATAGTGCGTCGGACGAAAAGACGAAGGCTGGAATCGACAAGATAATTAAGAACTTTAACTCCATACTTCTTTCGATGGGCGTTGAAGAAATCCCCGTAAATACGGGCGATAGCTTTGACGAGCTGTCAATGGAAGCGGTAATCAATCTTCCCTGTGAAGACGGTGAAAGTGCAGGTACGGTTAAAAACGTTCTTAAAAAGGGATATCGCAGGGACGGAAAGGTTATCCGCTTTGCTCAGGTATCCGTAACTGTTTAATAATTAAAGTAAAAATATCAAGATAAATATACGAGGTGAAATTATGGGAAAGGTAATAGGAATTGACTTAGGTACTACTAACTCTTGCGTAGCGGTTATGGAAGGCGGCGAACCCGTCGTTATCGCTAACAGCGAAGGTTCAAGAACTACCCCTTCGGTAGTTTCTTTCAAGCAGGACGGCAGCCGTATCGTCGGTCAGGCGGCAAAGAGACTTGCAGTAGCTCAGCCCGACAAGACGGTTATTTCAATAAAGAGACATATGGGCGAAGCTTATAAGGTAAATATCGAAAACGGTTATTCCCCCCAGGAAATTTCCGCTATGATTTTGACCAAGCTTAAGGCGGACGCAGAGAGCTACCTTGGCAGCAAGGTAACCGACGCGGTTATCACCTGCCCTGCATACTTCAACGACTCTCAGCGTCAGGCAACCAAGGACGCAGGTAAAATTGCAGGCTTGAACGTTTTGAGAATTATCAACGAGCCCACCGCTGCGGCTTTAGCATACGGTCTTGACAAGCAGGACCAGACCCAGAAGGTCATGATTTACGACCTTGGCGGCGGCACGTTCGACGTTTCCATTTTGGAAATTTCCGACGGCGTATTCGAAGTTAAAGCAACCAACGGCGATACTCACCTTGGCGGCGACGACTTCGATAACAAGATTATCGACTATATGGTAGATACCTTCAAGAAGGACACGGGCGTTGACCTTTCAAAAGATAAGATGGCAATGCAGAGATTGAAGGAAGCTGCTGAAAAGGCTAAGATAGAGCTTTCGGGTATGAGCTCAACCAACATCAACCTTCCCTTCATTACGGTGGTCGACGGCGCACCCCAGCACCTTGATATCGACTTGACCAAGCAGAAGTTCGACAATCTCACTTCCGACCTTGTTGAAAGAACGGTCGAACCTATGAAGAAGGCTATGGCAGACGCAGGCTTGACCTATTCGGATATCGACAAGGTTATCTTGGTAGGCGGTTCAACCCGTATCCCTGCAGTAGTTGAAAAGGTTAAGCAGGTTACAGGTAAAGAACCTTTCAAGGGCATCAACCCCGACGAATGCGTTGCAATCGGCGCGGCAATTCAGGGCGGCGTGCTTTCAGGCGAAGTTAAAGACGTGCTCCTTCTCGACGTAATGCCCTTAACGCTCGGCATCGAAACGCTTGGCGGCGTATCCACGCCTTTAATCGAAAGGAACACCACTATCCCCGTAAAGAAGAGCCAAATCTTCTCTACCGCGGCGGACAACCAGCCCGGCGTAGAAATCAACGTATTACAGGGTGAAAGAAAGTTTGCTCGCGATAATAAGTCGCTCGGCAGATTTATGCTCAACGATATTCCCCCTGCACCCAGAGGCGTACCCCAGATTGAAGTTACCTTCGACGTGGACGCAAACGGTATCGTAAACGTAACGGCAAAGGATTTAGGTACGGGTAAGAGCACTAACATCACCATCACCGCATCTACCAACCTTTCCGAAGAAGAGATTGATAAAGCTGTAAAGGATGCTGAAAAGTATGCCGAAGAAGATAAAAAGCGTAAGGAAGAAATCGACAATAAGAACGCGTTAGAAGGGCTTATCGACAGCGTTGAAAAGACTTCTTCCGAAGCAGGCGACAAGCTCTCCGATGACGATAAGAAGGTTCTTGAAGACGCGGTTGCAGAAGCAAAAGAAGCTTTAAATTCAGGTGACAACGAAAGAATTAAGTCCGCAAACGAGAAGTTGCAAAAGGATATCGCACCCGTAATTTCCAAGCTGTATCAGCAGGCTCAGCAGGCTGGCGGCGCGCAGAATGGCGAAGGTGGCGACGTGGGCGGCGACGATACCGAATTTAATCAGCACAAGTAATATTATATTAGAAAAAAATGCGTTAAATTGTAGCCCTGTTATCTCGGCTACAATTTTCGCGGTTATAAGGGTTTGGTCATATGGCTGACAAAAAGAATTATTACGAAGTTCTCGGCGTAGATAAAAAGGCGTCGCAGGACGAGATTAAATCTGCATATAGAAAGCTTGCAAAAAAGTATCACCCCGACTTCAATCCGGGCGATAAGGAAGCGGCTGAAAAATTTAAGGAAATAAACGAAGCGAACAGCGTACTTGCCGACGAAGAAAAACGTAAGCAGTACGACTACGAGCTCGAGCACCCCGGTATGGGCGGCATGGGCGGTTTTAGCGGTTTTGGCGGAAGCGGCGGCATGGGCGGCTTTGAAGATATTTTCTCTTCAATGTTCGGCGGTTTCGGCGGCTTTGGCGGTTCGCCTAAATCGAGCGGACGCACGCGCGGCGCAGACATAGAACAGACCGTTCGCCTTTCGTTTTTAGACGCAATCAAAGGCTGTTCCAAAGAGATTAACTATTTCAGGAACGAGCCCTGTAAGTCCTGTTCAGGCACGGGCGCAAAAAACGGTACGGCGTTTTCAAAGTGCGCAAAGTGCGGCGGTTCGGGTAGGGTGAAATTCCAGCAGGATACCATTTTCGGGCGCACAATACAGGTCGGCGCATGCCCTGAATGTAACGGCACGGGTAAAAAGATTACCGAAAAATGCCCCGACTGCAAGGGCGTGGGCTATATGCGCAAGCAGACGGTGTTCACCGTTCAAATTCCTGCAGGCGTCGATAACGACAGCTCGATGCGTAAGCGCGGCTACGGTCAGGCGTCCCCTAACGGCGGCGAGAGTGGCGACTTGTACGTCTACTTCCGTATAGAGCCGCATAAGCTTTTAAAGAGACAGGATAAAGATTTATTCGTAACCGTGCCTATAAGCTTTGCTACGGCAGTATCGGGCGGCAAGATTAAAGTGCCCGGCATAGACGACGTTATAGAGTTGACCATACCTGCAGGCACAGCAAGCGGAACGCGCTTCCAAATTCGCGGTAAGGGCGTTAAAACGGTCAACGGTACGGGTTCGCTGTACGTTACGGTAGAAATCGACGTGCCCCAAAAGCTCTCTCGCGACCAGGCTAAAAAGCTTGCCGAGTACGAAGACACGATTTCTCTTAAGTCCTGCCCCCGTATGAGCCAGTATTCGAACGACGTGTCGTCAATCTACGGCGCGAAAATCGATAAACAATAACGGTAAAAAAGTTGACGGTTTGGCGTCAACTTTTTTTAATTAGCGCTTTGAAAATGAACTTCGTAATAGTTCGTCGCCTTTACGTTTTGGCTCAGTCATTTACTTCATTGTAAACTCCTGTCGCCAAAGCCGCAGTCTCCTGCTCTTACTCGTTTCTTTTCAAAGATACGTACCCGAATAAGGTGAAGATTATTATAAAAACCGCGTCATTGCGAGCCGACTGAAAGTCGGCGTGGCAATCCCAGACTCCAATCCACGTCATTGCGAGAAGCGTTAGCGACGAAGCAATCCCAACGGGTAAGTTGTAACTGTTTCTAAAAATCATAACCCAAATAATAAGGGCGGAATTGTGTAAACAGTCCGCCCTTTATCTATAAGATTGCCACGCCGTCCGCCCCTTACGTTTCGTCCGTCTCGCAATGACGGATAGACGGCGCATATGTGCGAAAAAACGTTTGCTTGCCGTTGCA